>NZ_JAFFZF010000017.1:0-98807 GCF_016924115.1 Gordonia sp. BP-119 | reverse complement strand
TCACACTGACCACCGACACCGGCACCAGCTCGACCACGGAGGTGAGCACCGATGAACTGATGCAACTACCCGCCTGATCACCAACGAAGGATCAAAAACCAGTTACACCACTACCAGGGGCTTGACCGGCGCGGTCCACCTCACGGGCATCCTGGCAGCCGAAGTCGCCCGATCCTGGACGTTCGAGCGTGCCACGGACGCGGACAACAACGAGCAGGAATTGAGCGAGCCACAGTAGCGCAATGCCGCGATTTCGCTCATTGAAACCCGATGAGCGTCATCGAAGGTCGCAACAGAGTGTCCCGTCAATCCTCGCTACATCGCGCTGCAGCCGCAGCAGCGGGCACAGTTGGAATGATGTACCGGCACTCAGGCTTGAGGAAATCTTGCAAGCGCCTGGGTCTTGGCGTCCGCGACTGTCAACGGCCAGCCGACCGCGACACACCAGGCGAATCGAGGTCCCGTTACGACTCCTCGGGCCACTGCCTGTTTGATCCTCAACCCCATCCGAGAGAGCGAACTCGGCAAGCAGTCGGCGATCACTTGTCAACAACAGGCGATTCACCGAGGTCAGACGGGTGCTCTGGGATCTGCCCCATCTGTGTCGAGGATAGAGACGTACCGCGCGAAGGCCTTGTCGACTTCACTCTTGATCAGGACGAGAGTGCCTTCTTCCATGCGGTACGTCCGGTTCGGGTCACCTCTGAACGACAACCAGTTGAAGCTCGTCGTGATCCATTGGTCATCGAATATCAGGATCTTTGCGTGAGTGTTCTGGAGGCGAACAATTCGTAGATTGTCGTACCGAGCTGCGAGGTTATTGAGTTTGCGCAAAGCAAAACCGTCGGACCCGCTGTCATCTGGTCCGTACCCGTGGCCGAGATGCACTTCGACACCAGCTCGGAGTCGTCGTTCGAGGGCAGCAAGAAAGTCCGTGTTGACCACTGCGCCCTTCACCCATGGCGCGATAATTAACAGTCGTCTTTTTGTACTCCTAAGCGCTTGAGCGAGAAGATCCGGGTGCTCGTGCACGTCAACACCGCGCACCGCGATGCTCTCGACACTTTGCGGACTCTTCTCAGATTCGTCTTCGTTCGCTATTCCTAAATCACCAGAGGCCCTGAGTATTTCGACCTGATCGCCTGCGATCCGCTGTGCCTCGAGCTCCGGAGACAGGGTGGGCCGGGGGTTTGGTCGTGCGACCGAGATCCCCAGCCTGGCGACTGCGTCCACAGCCGCTAGTTCCAATCCATGAGCAGGCTGGAGATCTCCATCCACGCACAGTCCTAAATCGACCTCCCCGGAATCAGGGTCTCCATACACCAGCAGCTGGGCCGGCATGTAAAGATGCAAGTTCTGCGACGCAATCTTGCGAATACGTAAGACCTCGACTTGCCTTGTTCTGTCGTCGCGGGACTCAACTAACTCGTTGAAACGCTCTACGGCGAGGTCATTCAAGTCGACTCTTGAGCTCTTTTTGGCGGGCAAAAGCTCAAGGCCTACGTCTTGTGCGTCCCGCTTCTTGATTAGATTGGACCGTGCATAGTTTTGGGGGTTCCAGACGAGCCGGTCGAAAGGCACGTTGAGTTGGGTCAGGACGGGCTGTACTGCTGCAGCCTCACGCGCTGCTTCTAGGCCCAGCGCGGTAAGGACGAGTTTTCCGGTCCGATCCTTGGTGAGGTTGTTGGAGCTGATCTGGTCGGCGACAGTGCTCACAACCTGGTCGCGCTGCAGACCAAGGAGTGCGGCGATCTCATCAATATCGCCAACCCCCGCGTGCACGAATCTAAGGACGAACTCCTCTAGCAACGGTAGCGGCTTGCGCTCCTGCGCCAACACGTCCACGCGGAGCATCGTTACCGGTAGGGCGGCATCTACCACGCTGATTAATTGCAGTCCCGGTCGCTGATCACCGAAACGCCGCCGGATCGTATCAGCAGAGGTAAGGCTCATCGCTCAGCGGTCCTCAATTCGCAATCGTCGGGATGCGTCTCGACGTACGAGAGCACTTTCTTCAAGGCGCCGGTCGTGCCTCTGATGAATCCCGCGTCTCCAACTATGGTGAGGCCGAATCGAGCACGGGAGAGCGCCACATTAATGCGGCGCCAGTAATCTGGGCCGATAAAGCCCAGCGCGGCAGTGGCGTTGCTGCGTGTCACTGAGAAGATGGTGACATCGGACTCGCGGCCCTGAACTGCATCGACGCTCATGACGGTTATTGACAAATGCCGTAGCCGGCCGAGTAGGGGAGCGATCTGTTGATTTAGCTCGGCGACTTGCGCGACATACGGCGCTATGACAAGGACCTCCAACTTGTCGCGGCCATCCGGCAAGCCAACGACCTGTTTGTCAATTGCCCCGTTCAGCACCACCAGCCGGTCGATCACTATGCGAGCCTCCGCACGGTTCGCGAAACTCTTGCCTTTGCCCTGGGGAGCAGCCTCTCGGCGAGAGTCACCGTGGGCTGACGTGTCGAGCCAGAGTACGGGCTTACCGTAGCCGAGAGAGTAGCCAATGAGTTCAGCGTCATTCGGAGAGTGCAATTCTTCACCGTAGAAGCAGGTCGAGATCATGTCGCCGATAGGACGGATCATCCTGTACTGGCGATTCAGCATCACTTGCGAGTGTTCCGGCAGTCGGTCCGTCAATCGTTGGAAGAGGGTCTGTTTCACGTCTTCCGGGAGGAGCTGATTGTCGTTCATCAGGTCCCTATTCCGCAGGAGGTCTTCGTCGACCGGCGGCAATTGGTTAGTATCGCCGACTACAACCCAGCGTTTGGCGCGTGAGACCGGCACCAGCGCTTCGGTGAGAGTTGCTCGAGATGCCTCATCAACGATGCACAAGTCGATGTCGAGATGACGCACAGCGGGGTGCCTAAGGTAGCCGACACAAGTTCCCGCGATCACGCTCGTCTGATCGAGGAAAGTGCTCGCGAGGCCAGAATCCGAGGCAATGCGTTGAAGCCATTCAGCTTGAAGCTTCAGCCGGGCAAGGAGTTTCTGTGCATCGCTACTTCCTCCGATGAGGGCATCAACAGCGTTAATCGCATCTTCGCGATTCATGTCCGACGACAGTGTCAGGTCGCCACCGAGCTCGGTCTGCGCCTCCGAGACCAACTCATCACGGAGGTCAGCGAGAGCATCGGCTCTCTCCTGTACCGATGCTGAGGACGTTCGCTCCGACAGCGTGCCGGCTAGCTCCGACCGCGGCTCTTCCTGGTCATCAAGGCGCGCGTCTTGGATCTGCTCGAGTTGCGCCAGGGTGGTAGACAACTGCTGGAGTGCCAATGCCGCTCGCAGGTGGGACGGCACCAAACCCGCTTCGATGGCACGCGATCCGAGGTGGCCCTCGGCGTTCTTACGTACCGCTCGTGCCCACCGTTTCATCTGAGCATCGAGTAACAGGTGCCTTACTGATTCATCTACCCGCTTCTGATCGGCGCTCGCGAGCCTAACCATGCTGGACTGGCCACTGTCGGCGAGACGCTGCAGTGCGTTGTCCACCGCAACGTTGGTCTGTGAAGCGATGAGCACCCTCGCCTGCGCGTTCGCACGCAACGTCTGCTCCACGAGCTCAGCGATGAAGCTCGTCTTGCCAGTACCCGGTGGTCCTTGAACAACGAAGATGTCAGGTGAGCCCATCGCTCGCTCGATGGCTTCCTGCTTCCGATCGTCGAGTTGACGGTTCCACCTTTTGATCGAGATCGCTTTCGGCTCCGCGTTAATGCCGGGGTCGAGCAGCAACCGCCCAAGGTCTGAGCGGACCGACTTGTCGTGCTGAACGTCGTCTACGGCCCGACGCTGCCGATTCAGCGCAGCCTCGTCAGGTCCAAGGTGCGGGTCGAGAACTGCGCGTGTGGGAAGCCCTTCCCACCGTCTGGCACTCAGAACCACAAGGCGGTCACCTTCGTGATCGATGACTTCGCCCCATCCAAGCTTCCAGTCGGTCGCCAGATCCCGCACGCGCCATTCGGTTCCCACTAAATCGTCATCGACCGGTGCTTCGAGGGTGAACGTCGCCTCGCGTCCGCGGGCCCGCCACTTCTTGTAGGGAAGCGGCCGCTTCTCCCCGCGGGCGAGCTCCTCACGGGCATTCAGCACTCGACGCCAAGTGTCGAACAGTTCATTGCCGACTCGTTCTTCACCACCGTCTTCTTCCGCATTGCCCACGCCCTCGTGGAACTCGTCGATCGTGTCAATCAAGGTTGCGATACCGGTCTTGGCAGAAGCAAGACTGGCTGGTTGGTTGAATTTCCAATCGAAGACTTTGGGCACGAGAAGGGCACGCCGCCTGTGATTCTCGAGTCTCTCGAAGTCAAGTTCCGCCGCCTTGATGACCACGGCGCCGCTGTCATCAGTCTTCAATGTGAAGCTCCACGCCTGCCCGTCGACGCGGATGCTGTCGCGCTGTAGTTCACCTGTTTCCTGGTCTTTGTAGAAGGAGGCGTAGATATCTCCCGACAGGTCCTCGCTGGCCTTGCTGATCGCCTCCTGCCGCGCATCATCGCCTCCCGCTAGCGCCTTAACTGCGGACTTTGTGAGGCGAAGCCAAACCTGGTTCCTAGCAACCTGATGATGAGCCAGCCTGCGCTGCTGGATGACCCTCAGCGTCTGCAGAAGATCGCTGGCGTTCTTGGGGCGGTCATGGGGCTCAGTGGCAATGCACGCGCCGAGCACGCGCCGAACTTCAGGAGGAACTGGGATGGAATCCAAGGTCCGTTCGATATCAGCGTGGTCCTTGAGTTGTTCCGTCGCCATGCATTGGATCAGGAGGACACCCATCGAGTACACGTCGCGCACGTAGCGGATATCAGCGTTCAGTTCGGGTGGAGCGTACGGCTTTGAATGCCAGGCTTCGACTGTATTTGAAGTCGTCTGTTCGTCCGCGCGGATCTTCGCAATCCCAAAGTCTGCCAGCAATGGGACGCCAGCGTCGGAGACAAGGACATTCTGCGGCTTGATGTCTCTGTGCTCGATCTGCTTCAGATGGGTGTAGGCAAGGGCATCTACAAGGGGCAATGCAATGTCCGTAGCCAGCCGATCCCAAGAATCCCACGGTCCACTTGCCTTCAGCACATCGTCGAGATTGCGATCGACCCAATCTAGGACGAGAACGTAGGTGTCAGTTTCGTCCACACCAGACCAGCGGCAGCGAACTATGTTCGGGTGCGAAAGGCTCTTGAGCGTATTCGCTTCGTTGTTGAAGACTTTCCGAGTTACATCGTCGGATTGACCCGACAACAGTTTGACGGCAACAAACGACTCATCGCGGTCGTCAATCGCCTTTCGGACGATAGAGAAAGTTCCGCTGCGCCGCTCGACCTTCAGGAGCATGTAGTGGTCTGCGATTACGTCGGGCACGCCTTAGATCCCCTTTGCATCGTCTCTGGCTAATAGAAACCTATCGAAACATATCGGTCCGACAGGGCGTGCACTCGCAGCGCCTAGCCGGAGGCCCCTGGTGCGAGCCACGCAGCGTGCGGTGCTGAGCTACCCCTCGGTGACCGAGGGATTTGCATCGGATTAACTGTCGACCTGTGTGTCTGCCACGTCGCCTCCTATCGGTGGTGCTCACCCATTCGTGATCAGACCTGACGCCCGCCTAGTGTTCTGCGTAGTAGTTGGTCGCGAGTTCAGAGTTGTAGAACCAGTCGACGGTGTGGGCACCGGCATGGACGCCGGCCCGCACATCATCGTCTTGTAGATCAAGGACCTTCATCACGTCACCGACTTTGCTGAGTGCTTCGATTCGATGGAAGGCTCCGCCGTGTTCCTCGGCGAAGGTTGCGAGCGCCTGCAGCTTGACCAGTGAGTCTTCGAGGTGGTGTCCGTGAGGGTCGACGATTGAGGCTCTGGCTTCGCCGTCGACATCGTGGAAGAAGATGAAGTCGGGGTGCATTGAGCGCCAGTTCCCGGTTGTCTCGTCTCGATAGGCGATTCCCAGGGAGTCGGCGGTCTGGCGTGGCGGGTTGCGATACCAGCCGAGCGCGCCTGGACGAGCTATTTCGTGCTTGACAATCTCGCCTTCCCAGTCGTTCAACTTGGTGATCGGCGCGTAGCCGTCCTCGTCTGACATCAGGTGCAAACTGACCAGCTCTGCCCGGCCCAACTGTCCGTCACTGTGCTCCTCTACGTAATCCTCGATTCGCGTTCGCGGCCGGCCGAGTAGATCTATCTGGGGTGTCGCTGCGAGCGCGTTGATGTCGCGGTACTCCTGTTGACGATCGTCCGGCAATTCCTTGATCGCCTCGGCATGCGCATCGAACAACTCTTCCGCGATGTGATCGGATTCAGTGTCGACCGCTTCACGCACTTCTGGTACGCAGGCCAGTGCCGCTGCGCGCACGAACGCGTCTCGCAGCGCGTCGTCGCTGTCGTCATCGACCGTCAGGTGGTCGACGTAGCCCATCGCTATATCGGCACCGAACGCCTTGCGTGCGTCCTCGAACGCAGCACGTATGGCTCGGTCGTCTGCCTGCTCGACGATGTCGGTGTACTCGACACCCTTCGCGCCAAATTTTGCGGAGATCTCTTGAAGGCGCACGGCCAGCACCTCAGCGGTCGCCGCTTTCACACGCTTCTTGTACTGTTCGGCGGACTCGTCGAGCACAGTGTGGATCTGCTGACCGATCTCGGCGAGCGCATCGTGGCGGACGCCATCGGTTGAGAGCGTGAGTGCCAGAGCAGCAAGTCGTTTCACAGGTGAGGTGCCTCGCTGCGGAATCGTCATCGACGGTAGGTTGTCCCACACGTGCCAGACGATGTCGGGGACCGCGTTGTTGGGCGTCATGACGCACTCTTCCCGGACCATCTTTCGAGTCGACTCAGGAACTCCATCGATTTGAGCCGTCAGCAGCTTCACCACATCGCCGGCCGTCTTGCGGTCGAAGAAGGGCAACAAGCAATCGACCGAATTGAGTTCGTCGTCACCCGGCACCCGTCGGGCGAGAGGCGTTCGCACCATTCGGCCAAGCAACTGTTGGATGTGGTCGTGATCTTTCGCTGGACGGAAAGAGACCAAGACTTCGGCGCGCGGGCAGTCCCAGCCAGTGGAGATGGCGTCCTTGGCGATGAGCACCCGGACGTGCGTGCGGTCTTCGACCACCTGCGGCTCAATCCAGTCGACCTGGTGCGCGCCGAATGTCTGCATCGAATGTTCGCCGAGCACGTGTCGGACGGATTCGGAACCTAGTTCGGGTAGCTCTTCGAAGACAACGTCGAGTGCTTCTCCGAGCTTGTCGTGGTCCGGGGTGTTGGGTGCCTGCAGGACCATCAGCGGCTGGACAACGTCCGGGAGACCCTGGATGTCACAGTACGTCTTCCATCTTTCGGACGAGTGCTTCAGCTTCTTCGCGGCTCGACGGACCAGTACCATGTCGATTGCCTGCGCCTCAGCCGGGATATCCACTTTGACAATGTCTTTGACCAGGCCGGACTCTTGAACTGCAAATCCATCGACCTGAACTGGCGGGAGGTAACGACGGTCGCCCGACACGTCCGCGTTGTCCATAGCTTCTCTAAAGTCGCCAATGGTCGCGGAGATTCCCCACACGATCGATACCGGCGGGTATCCCGCGTGCCCGTTGATGAGCCGCTGGACGATCGTCGACTTCTCGCGGGTCACCCTGGCGCTCGCTCCGAAACCGCGGTGCGCCTCATCGACTATTAAATAGAGGGTAAGATCAGGGTCGTCGATCGTATTCGCGATCGTCTGCCATATCGTGTAGCCCTGCATGTCGGGCTGAGCGGAGGGGTGCATTCCCTCCAACACCTCCTCCTCCGCAGCGACCTCGTGTCCCCTCGTCAGGAGCGACGACTTCGAAAGCTTCTGCGTATTAAGGAAGTACACCTTTCCCGCTTCTAGCTTCGGCTTAGAGAACGGTGCCGTGATCGTCACAAGATCCGTAAAGTCTACCTTGTCGGATGCCTCCATGATCCGAAAGCGTGTCTGCTCGTTCAAATTTGGGTCATCAGAGAACCAGATGACCACTGCGCCGTCGTCCCGCTCGAAGTCGTAGTCATCATTCCCGTAGAACAGTGACTCGATGACAGCGGACGCGATCACCGTCTTGCCGGCACCGGTGGTCGCAGACAACGAGACCGAGGTCGGTGTCGCCTCACGCTCGTATACTGTCTTGGCGCGGTCCAAGGCAACCAGCATGTCCTCGAGCGCGGTTCGCTGGTACGGCTTGAGGGTGAACTTCATCGTGCCGCCCTCATAGCCTCGATCTCGAAGTTTCGCAGGTACGACGAGTAAAGACGCACCGGTTCAACATGCTCGGGGAGTTGGCGAACCATCGCCTCGAACAGTCGATCCTCATCAGTGACAATGAACGCATGCGTCAGCCCCGCCTGCGCCTCCACTGCTTTGATGAATGGCTCGCTCAGGTCCAGATTGGCGATTACTCCATACGCTTCCGATACGTCCCAACCGTCTGAGATATCACTAATGCGGCGCCCACGCGAACCCGACCGCAACCACAAGAAGGGAGCAACTTTGGCAAACTCACGATTGCTGGAAACACGCATTGCGGATTCATAGGTAAGAGTGAAGAATTCGACGTTCTCCGCAAGCCCTTCTGATATAGGACTGATCCCATTGAACTTATACTCACCAGTAATTGGATTGCCTTCCGGCGTCTTTCCGATAATCGCAGCACTCAGGCGAGGTTTCGTAATGTACTCACATATGCCTCGATTTTCCCACTCATCATCGCCTGGGCGAAGGCCCTTGCGTCTTAACGAGTTTTGCTCCTCTGCCGACACCTCGTTATTTGTGACTACGATCGACCTGCGCGACCCATCGTCGCGTTGGTTCAACCGCATTACAGCGTGGCAAGTTGTCCCCGACCCGGCGAAAAAGTCAACAATTGTTGCACTAGGCTTCGATGCAACGAATAGGTTAAGCACGTCCTCAACAGCATAAAGACTCTTTGGAAAAGGGAAGGCCCGCCCAGGGATAAGCTGCCGCAAGAAGGCACTTCCATAGTTTCCAGCATTGTGAGAATCTTTCGACCACACAGTCTTCGGCACGACTCCAGAAGACGTCAGCGAGGTAGTTCTAATAAGAATCGCCGACCCATTCTCGGCGTAGCCGTCAATACGTATTTCACCAGAGTCAAGGCGGGCGACATCAGACTGTAAGACGTAATTCACAGCCCACTGACCAGAGTTTTTGTTCTGACGTCCAAGCCGAAGAAGACCGCGTTCGAGAAGCCGGCGCGATGCGTCAGCCGAGATTCGCCATCGCCCTTCGCTACCATCAGACCGGATTGGCCACACGGGAACCAGTCCCCGGGGAGGTACAACACCCTCGCGATTTGCATTCGGGGGAAGCAGCGCATCGCCAACTCGTTCAATCCGGCGCGATGCAGGATCGATAAACAGCGGATAGAACTGATTCGGGCGGTCCAATCGCCTTGCGCTCGTACCTCGCCGCACGAGATTCTCCCAACTCACCGAGGCGGTGGTCAGCGCCGGGTCTGGATCGTCGATGCTGGCTTCGCGCCCAACGGAAGCGTCACCTACGTACGTAACGAAAATGTACTCTTCTACTCGCGACATTTGGTTACCCCTAGGCTGGCCCGAGGGTGCGATTACTGTCGTCACCATTTGAGTGGTGGATTCTGGGAATATTTGCGATATAAGGAGACCGAGTCGCAGGTACTCCTTCTCATCGATGGTTATAAGCAACACGGAGTCGTCCGGGTTCAACAGCTCCTTCGCAAGCTCCAGCCGCCGCTCCATCATTGCTAGCCACTTCGAGTGCCGATAGTGGTCGTCCGACTCCACATAGTCGTTGTTGTATTTCCAGTCTCTTGCACCCGAGTTGTAAGGCGGGTCTATGTATATTGCGTCTACCTTGCCGCGGTGCGTAAACAACAGCGCCTGCAGCGCATTATAATTCTCAGCGTTGATGACGGTGTGGAACGGCTTGTCCCCGCCTCGCTCAACTTTGCCGGTAGAAACGAGCCCGGGATAGATGGGGTCACGGAACTCAGCGACTACGATCAGGTCGTCAATGATCACTGACCACGCTTCCTCCGGGTCGTTTACCGCCACGACGTCGGCCCACCGTTCGCCGCCGTCGTTGTAGGTCTTCTCGACCCGGTAAAGGCGTTCGTTCTCCTTCTTGGGCATCTGGCCGCGTTCAGGCAGGATGCGTACCTTGTCGTTCTTCCGCACCGGTCTACCCGGCAACTCAACTGCCTCGGGGACGTGCCGCTCAAAGTTCAGCCCGAAGGCGCGTCGGTCTGCGAGCGCGTCGGTTTCGCGTTGAAGGTCTTTCGCGAGCTGGGGGTCGGTGTTGGCGACTTGGCGCAGGAGGTCGTTGAGGCGTGACACGTACCGAATTCTCTCTTACTCGTTGGGAGCGACTGTCAGTGTCCCTCGCGTGAATGAGGCGAGGATCCGCTGGTGGGTTTGCCGCGGGAGGTGTCGGTTGCCTGGTTCGCCGAACGGTGTGCCGGGACGGGCGGGGGCCTCCTGCAACAGTTTGTCGAGGCCGGGTCGCGACACCATCAGGAGGCCGTGTGTGGCGCGTGTGCACGTCACAGCCAGGCGACCGAAGGCCGAGTTGAACTCATCGAGTTCTGACGCACCGGTCAGCGGGTGGACGGCGATGGTGATTCCGTTCGTCTGGCCTTGCCAGGAGTCGACGGTCGACGCGGTCAGATCGGACTCTGTCAGGTCGTGCTTCTCGGACAAGCGAGCTACTGCGTCGGCAGCGTCGTCGACTGCTTGATTGCGTGTTGCGAGGATGGCGACGAGCGGATTGTCCGCGTCTACGCCGGGCTGCAGCTCTTTTGTCTTGCCACTTGGCGTGCCGTCGCCGTTGTAGATCTGCTCGGCCAGGGTGAAACCGGCCGCGAAGAGGTCGTCAAGGAGAGTCTCAACGAACTCAATCAGTGGTAAGTCGACGTCGGGAGCTTCGGCGTCAGGCAATCCATCGACTTCGAGGAGTGTAGGGACGCCGGTGGCGACGGAATCCCAGACCGCCTTCGCGTCGCCCGACAGATTGCCCAGCTTGATTGAGCGGTCGCCTGGGGCGGCGACGCAGTTGAGGGACTCCCATTCGGGGTAGAAGGCCCGCCACAGTCCCAGTTGCTCGCCGGTTGGGCGCCAGACTGCGGGTAGCTCGGTCGACCAGGTCTTGGTGTCGTCACCTTCGTATGTTGTTGGCCATGCGCGGTAGGGGTTGAATCCCGGGTCACCGCGCCACGGGTTTTCGGCGATTTCCAAAGGTGGTAACTGGCCGACGTCGCCTACGCCCACGTGGATGGGCGCTGTGTAGGTGATTCTGTCGAACAGATGGTGTGGGAGTTGCCAGGCCTCGTCGACGAAGAGGACGTCGAAGCGGTGGTCGCCGTGGAAAGCAGGTCCGAAGTGGTTGTTTACGTGCTGTCGAGTCAAGCCGAGCATGTGCGTTGTAGTCAGCACGACGGGCGCATCCTGGGGGACCGCCATCACGGAGTCCACGACCGTCGCCGCCGTCTTCACCCAGTCCGGCACGTCATTGAGCACCCTCTTGGATGCCCAGAGGCAGACGTTGGTCTTCCCGATTTCGTTCCCGAGCGAGGCGGCGAGCGGCCACAACTGCCGGTTCTGGAAGGCAGTCACGGCGACACGCAGGCACTGCGGCTGAGCCACAGCGTCGCGAACGAGACCACGCAGAAGGAACGACTTACCAGCGCCTGCAGCAGCTTTCAGCAGAATGCGCTGAATATCGGAGCTGCCGTTGATTGCGTCGAGGAGCTCGCCCTTGGTGATCTTGGCTGCCGCCTCGTTCTGGGCTGCTGCACGCGAATGGTGGTACGCGTCGGCCGCAACAAGTGCTGGTGGTGTGAAGGTGACGGTCATGGCTAGTCGATGTCATCCATCGTCAGGTCATCGGGCGGTTGCTCGGCAGGGCGGTCGGCCGGATCGGGCAAGTCCTCATCGGCGGCGTTGACGTCGAACGCATCAGAGTCGATCACCGGTGGCCACACCTGGGGGTTGAGTTCGCCACGAGCGCGGCGGCCTGCGAGGATGTCCGACCACTCGGCCTCGGACGCCTCGTGAGGTTTGCAGCACCATTGGTGGTTGGCTGGGTCATCGGTGAAGGAGTCGGGTGTACAGGTCTGCTTGGGCGCCGAAGACGAGTCAACACTCGGTCGTGGGACATTCAGCCACTTGTCGTTCAAATTATCTGAGAACCAGGAGAAGTCGGCGACGACAAGTTCGTCGCCGACGCTGAATCCAGGGTCGTGGTGGGGTGTCCAGGTGTATTGACGCGGCTGCACACCGGTCGCCGTCAGTTCGCCAATCGACATGTGGGAGAGCTTGAAGCTGCCTTTCTGGATTTTGATGGTGACGTCGTTAGCTTCGACCAGAGCGTCACCGTTCCGGTGGAGCGCGACGATCCGCGATTCGTCCCGGATTCGACGGGAATCGACTTCAACCGTGAGGGGAGCGTCGTCGATCACCCGGGCGAGGGCCAGTTGTCGAGTGCCCGCGTCCTGTGCGGCGTCGTAGGCAACCAGTGGGTTCGTCATCACTGTCACTTGTGCGTTGAACGTGTTGTCGGCTTCGAGGAGGTTCACTGCATCGTCACGCCACCAGTGACTCGTGCGGCCAAATCGGACAAGGTCGAACGCGTGCAGAGTGAGGCGTCGGCGCCACACGGTCTGAGCATCTGCCTCGACCTCGCGCACTGCCAACTGCATCTTCGACCGCCCAAACTGTTCCTGCAAGACCAAGAAGGCACGGTCGAATACGTCTGTCTTGTAGGCTAATTCGTCGCGAATCAAGTCGTCGTAAGCCGCGGGGTTCGCCGGCCGAGGAAGCCCAGGCCGATCACCGGTGAACGCTTCGTGGATCGCGTTGGATTGGAGTGGGGCGAGTTGCGCACCGACTGCATGATCCGATTTTTCGATCAGTTCGGCGAGCGCGCGGTGGTCGATCGGAGGCTCCGTCGGATCTGCCCAGGGCGCAAGGTAATCGAGACGAAGAGAGTTCACCGCCGGACCACCGGATGTCACGAGCGACGCGAGTACAGCACGAAGGTCGACGATGGTCGATCTACCCCGCATCGTTCGGGTTCGGTCCTGCTCCAACAAGAACGAGACAGCGACACGATCCTTCTCGGGAAGGCGCGGAGGAACAACCGCCGGCTCGCCATTGAAGGTGAGCGTCGGTCGACCCATGTGCTTGTCGCGCTCCCACCGAAGCCGGGACAGCTCCTTTCCTGCGACGCTGTCGGCGATCGACACGAGGATGTCGGCAGTCGTCGAATCGGGGACGACCAGGTGGATCGGATCGGGATCGGTTGCATTTGCCCTGAACTGCTCGGTGAGCGCCCTGTTCAGTTCTCTGCCGAGAAGCTTGATGATCGATCGACGTGTCTCGTCGGCGTCCGGGTTTTGGTACACCTCCACTCGCCACGGCTCGACGCCGTTCTTGGTGACGCGCTGGACTGCGAGTCCGTAGACACCAAGCGCCGCGCCGTCCGATTTCGCCAGCACGACGTGAACTGTGCCGGGCAGGCCGATCGGGTCGAGACGCCGCTGTCCCGACAGCATGCCGGCTCCCGTGAGTGTCGCCTCGATCTGCAGGCGAACCGAACGCCCGACCTTACCCACAGGAGTGATGCCGTCGATCAAACCGACCGCAGATGCACGGATCTCAGGACTGACCCCCAGTTCGGTTAGCAAGTCTATCGGGTCGGTGGACTTCTGAAGCTCCGCGCGGCAGTACACGAACATGTCACAACTGGGGCAACTGTGTGGCGAGAACGTCGCCTGCAAGTGAGCCAGGTGGCTCGGCACGTCGGTCCTGATGCCCGGTGAGAACTTCTCCGCTTCTGCCTCGCGCTCGCCAACGCGCATGCGGACCTCTTCACGGTGGTCCGTCAGATCCTCGATCACCGCCGTCGGAGACAGCGAGGCGTTTCGTGGCACCGCGAGGATGCCGAATCCGTGCACGTCCATGGTCGCCGGCAACTTCGTCCACGCGGCGGCCGATTCAGCGCCAAGCGCGACCTGCAGGAAACCCTTGAGGAGCCGGCCATCGTCGATCTTCGAACGGACCCGCTGATAGTCCTTTGCATCGCCCACGATCAGCCAAGAACCGTCGACCTCTCCTTCCTTGTTCGGAGCCTTCGGTGCGACCACGGCGAAATCGGGCCGAGTGTCGGTGGCGCCCGAGCCTTCGAGTCCGAGGAACGGCACAGCCAACTGGTGGATCAGCGTGGCGTTGCCGTGTGCGACGGCCCCCTTGTGTGCCTGTGCGAGAATCGTCGCCGTCCTGTCGGCGTCGACGTGGGCGTCGGCGACCACGACCGCATTCGGCCGCGCCAAGCCGAGTGCGCCGACCGAAACAGTGACCACCTCAGATGCGAATCGCTTGTCGCGGATCAAGCGCTCGAATGCCACGGCGCGCACCCAGCGCAAGAGCGGGATGGTGCTCTGCGGACCCTTGGAATGGCCAACCTGTTCAGCGAGTTTGCGCCGCGTGACACCCGTGATCAGGGGGTCTGTGCCGCGGAAGCGGGCGCACGCCGCGTGGGAGGAGGCCGCGACAGCGCTACTAGCGCCGCCCGTCACCTTTGCCGGCAATCGACCCTCCCGAAACACTGCGTGCACGGACTTCCATGCTTCCGAACTCGCCATTCAGGACACGACAGCGAGGCCTCAATTGGTCGATATGTTATCGGCGGCTTCCGACAAAATCTCGGGGACGCGCGAGGTCCCTGTCTGGCATGTGGCACCCGGGACCGCTTCGGGACGATGACAGTAATCGCTACCAGCAGTCGTGTTCTCCGGAGGCCCTTTCCGCGGGCGTAAACGCCATGTTGCACTGACCACACACAGCTGGGCGCTCCATGATCGCGCAACCGCACAATCGGCAGACTGGGCATTTGTAGTCGAGGCAAGTGCCACACCGTCCAGTGGAATCCTGGGTTGCGAAGAACGAGCCGCAACCCAGGTTGGAGCACTCCTGCTCCGGGTATGTCCAGGTCCCAGTCCCGTTGACCGCAGTTGGCCGCAGGGCGACAAACAGGTACCGCTCTTCGAAGTCGAGCGCCGCTTCGATGCGCATTCCGTCGAGTACAGAGCCAGTGCGATACTCGATCCCCTCGTGGAACTCGCGTCGCACCGGACCTTCCGACGCCTCGTCGGCAACCTGCCTGAACCCGCTTTGTGCGAATCCCGTCGGCGGTTGTGGGTCGTCGTACGACGAGTATGAGGTAGTGACCACACCGTCGAGCTCGGATACTGCAAGCATCCAGCGCGACCTCCGAGGGAGCATCTCACGAACGCGCTGCAACGCTGCGGCCCGCGATGCCGTCGTCCTGGCGAAGATGCCCGCCATGACGTCCGCGGGGTGGTGGGCAGAGGCATCGCGGTCATCCTGACTCACCGGCATAAGGATCTGCGCTGCGAAATGGTTGGCCACCGCTTCTTCGACGCTTCGACGCTCGTCGGGCGGGATGTCCATCAGGACCCACGACCAGGCAGAGTGTCTTTGCTGAACATGGTGTCCGAGCTCATGCAACACGGTGAAGTTGTCACGCCGCGCTGTCGCGCGATGAAGGTGAATGGTCGGGGGATCGGGGCGGTAATAGCCTCCTCCGCCGCATCCGCCTGGGCGAAGATTCTCCTCGATCGACACCGCCACCTCGTCGTACTCCTGCAGAGCGACAAGCGGATCATTCCCGAGAGCCCCGAAGTCGAATGTGTCGCACTCGGCGATCAGTGCTGCGGCGACATCGCCGGCCCGCCCTGCGTGTCCGCATTCTTCCCAGGTGATCACTGCCGGTCCTTAGCGCCCCACTCGTGCGATTGCGTCCGCCAGCTTCCGGTCAACGACTTCGTCGCTATTGGCGTCGTCTCGCGCAGCCAAAGTGAACTCGTGCCTAACCGCATTGCGCACTGCCGCTTCGGTCCACCCGGTGGCTGAAATTGTTTCATTGACCGCCGGTTTGAACTTCGGCGACGCGAGCCGGGAAACGACTGATGCGAGCGGGTCCGGTCGGAGCAGTGTCTCGGGGGCAACATCAAGGCTCTCGGCCAGTATTGATAGTTGCGACTCCCTAATCGGCACGACTCCATCCCAGATGGGCCGCAGTTGCTGGGGTCCAAGATCAAGAAGCTGCGCCGTCATTCTGGATGACGCGCCGGCTGACTGTACCCGCGCTGCATCCAACAGCATGTCGTGTTCCACACCGCCGGTGTTGAAGCACAATTCTGTCCAGCGCTCCACGAAAGCGCGGTCCGCGGCGGCGTTCTCTCGATCCCATGCGGAACTCGTGGCAAAGGGAAACCCGGGATCGTTGCCTTCTTCGAGCGCGTCAGCGATCGCGTGTATTCGTTCCGGATCAATCAGTTTACCGAGGCTGCGGTCAAGGAGGTGATTGCCAATTCCGGTCTCCCGTGTAGGCCACATCGTGACCGAGACTTCAAGCGGAGATTGTTCGAGCACCAGTCCCGGAGCGAACGAAGTCTCTCCGGGGAGGGTCACGGGCCAGACCACCACGTAGCCGTCCCTGACCGCAGCAATGACAGACAGCCCAACGGTTTCAGCGTCCCAAGAGAGCACCCACAGCTCACCGACTCGGATACGGTCGTCCCCCGTGCCGTTCTCCCAGAGTGTGCGTGCGCGCTCAGGGACACGGGCTGGTAGCGGGCTGACCACTCGTCGTCCTCCGTTTCTCGTGTCGCAAAGCAAAGAATCGCCAGGGTACAGGGGCTAAGAATCGTGCAAGCGCCTGGAGTACACCTTCCGCGCGATCTTCACCTCGGAGGCCGGCAGTTTGCCCAGGTAATCACAGCGGCCCCTGACTCCGGTCATGGTCTTGAGAACTGGATGAACATACCGAGCGGTCCACCACCCGGCTCTATCAAGGCCAAGTGCTGGCATTGGCGCACTCGCAAGGTCGCCGGCCTTGACGTCGCTGGTCACTCTGGGAAGTCCTGCCCATGTGGTGTCGAGTGGTCGCTCAGCCATGCAGGCCACAGGCCGCGCGGCTTTGCCAACCCTGGCTGGGTGCAGCGACGCCTCTCGATTCATCCAGTACGCGTCACCGAACTCGGCGCTCTCCCCGGGCATGATCAGCAGCGTACAGCGGCCTGCCGACACCGATGCTCTCGTGTCAATCGATGCCTACTCGATCTGGGCGGTGGGCCGTTTCATCGAAGCGATCATCTAGATCTCCTGAGACGAAGATCGCGAGCTGTAGTGGCTGGAGGGTGCCGGCCGTTATGTGGGAGGTTTCTCAGCACAATCTGCGCGACGGTCCTATACCGAAACAGTGTCGATACACCTCAACCGAACGTTCGCCGTCAATCCACTGCCGACTGCACGCGCCTCAAACAGGTCAACGGCACGGGCTGCAGTTCGAGACCGCGCGCCCGCAACCCGATCAAGAACGGTCGCCGAAATCGCAAGCCTCGAGGACTCCACGACTCAACCAAGAGCGACGTGCCTACCCCCGCGCCATGTCCACGAACCGGCTCAGGTGCAGCTGGTGCGCAACGGTAATGGTGGCGGTCGGGCCGTTACGGTGCTTGCCGACGATGATGTCGGCCTCGCCGGCGCGCGGGTCGTCGCGCTCGATGGAGTCGGGGCGGTGCAGCAGGATGACCATGTCGGCGTCCTGCTCCAGCGAGCCGGACTCACGGAGGTCCGACACCTGGGGCTTCTTGTCGGTACGTTGCTCGGGACCACGGTTGAGCTGACTGATCGCGATCACCGGGACCTCGAGTTCCTTGGCCAGCAGCTTCAGCTGGCGGGAGAACTCCGAGACCTCCTGCTGGCGCGACTCGACCTTCTTGCCCGACGTCATCAGCTGCATGTAGTCCACCGCAACGACTTTCAGGTCGTGCCGCTGCTTGAGACGGCGCGCCTTGGCGCGGATCTCCATCATCGTGAGGTTGGGTGAGTCGTCGATGAAGAACGGCGCCTCCGAGATTTCACCCATTCGACGTGCGAGCCGTGTCCAGTCGTCGTCGCTCATGGTGCCGGCACGCATGTCGGCGAGCTTGATCTTCGCCTCCGCCGACAGCAGGCGCATGACGATCTCGGTCTTGCTCATCTCCAGCGAGAACATGGCGGCGGTCAGACCGTGTCCGATGGCCGCGGATCGCAGGAAGTCCATCGCCAGGGTCGAATTGTGCGTCGGGACCATCGCTTCACCCGCGAGATACAGGTGGTCGGCGTTGTCGACCTGCACGCAGCGCACCGGGACCGGATCGACGGGGCGAACGGCGACGACGCGTCGGACACCGGCCCGACGACGCAGCTCCTTGTGCCGAATTGCCTTGTGATGCACGGTGAACACGTCTTCGTCGGCGTCGACGCGCAACCAGCCCGTGGCGGATCGCTTGTAGTTGAAACCGAGCCCGGCCACGAGGTCGGCGACAACCGCCGTCATGTGCCGCGTCGCGGCGGGCACGGTGATCCAGCCGTCGTCGTCCACCGAGGCACGGGCATCCAGCAACCCCGCGAGCAGGGCACGACGCTGCGCGATCGAACCACGGAGATACTCGTACGGAATCCGGCCACCGAGGTCCGCCATCAGCGTCATGACGTCGACCGGGCCCTCCGCGTCGATGCGCATGCTGATCTCGGGATCGTCGAAGGCCATCCCGGCCAGCGCCGCCACCGTGTACGGGCCGTACGCGAACCGCTTGCGCGGCAACTCGAGCGGCGCGGTGTTGCGCACGACCGCGCAGCCGACGTGCGCCCGCAGGCCGGCGGTCGTGATGACCCGTCGCTCACCGTCGATCTCGGCCGCCCACTGGTGTTGCTCGTCGGCGACGATCGTCGCGCCGTCGTTGAATTCGATTTCGTAGCAGGGCCGTTCGGTCATCACCTCGGTGGCGGCGACGACCCGGGTGGGCCGGCCGTGGGCATCGAGCAGGTGATCGCCGACCCCGACCTTGCCCATCGTGGTCCAGCCGGTGGGCGTCGGCAGCGGGGTGTCGAGCGCGAGCGCCTTGCCGACACCCGGACGCGCGGCGACGATGATCATCTGACCGGGGTGCAGCCCGTTGGTGAGCTTGTCGAAATCGGCGAAGCCGGTCGGGACACCGAGCGAGATGCCGCCTCGCGACGCGATGGAGTCGATCTCGTCCATCGTCGGCTGCAAGAGATCCTCGAGCGGGACATAGTCCTCGGCGGTGCGCTTCTCGGTGACCTCGTACACCTCGGCCTGGGCGCGGTCGACCACCTCGGCGACATCCTGCCCGTCGGCGCCGGCGTAGCCGTACTGGACGATGCGTGTGCCGGCCTCCACGAGTCGACGCAGCAATGCCTTCTCGGCGACGATCTCGGCGTAGTAGCCGGCGTTCGCGGCGGTGGGCACCGTGGAGATCAGCGTGTGCAGGTACGGCGCACCGCCGATGCGCTTGAGCTCGCCCGCCCGCTCGAGTTCCGCGGCGACCGTCACCGCGTCGGCGGGCTCGCCTTTCGAGTACAGGGTGAGGATCGCCTCGAAGACCGCCTGATGGGCCGGACGGTAGAAGTCGCCGGTGCGGATCTTCTCGACGACGTCGGCGACCGCGTCCTTGGACAGCAACATGCCACCGAGCACCGACTGCTCGGCGGCGAGGTCCTGCGGAGGCTGCCTACCGAAGTCCTCGGCGGGGATCTCGTCTTCCCGGCCTCGCCCTCCGGCGGCGGGGCCGCGCCCGCGGTCATCCACAACAGCCACGCGTGTCAAACCTCTCGCAACGTTCGATCCCACCCGACATCGAATGAGTACGACCCTGAGTCTGGTGTCGGCCCCGGTAGGCCACGTCGCGAGTCCCCGGTGTCGACGTCGTGTTCTGGTCAGTCTCTTCCTATCGGATGGCACCGACAGCGAAATGTCGTGTGCGCCGAGACGGACGGAGACGCTGAGGCGTGACACTAGGACGTCTGCGACCGCTACTCAAACCGACCTGTTGACGGATCTGGGGAACACTTGTGGACGGTGTGTGAGTTGCGCGGGGACGAGTTGTGCAGCCTTTGTGGACAACCTGAGGAATCAGGGTGTGAACAACGCAGTTTTCGCAGGTCAGCGCCCTCACTGATTTCCACAATCAAGTAATTGGAAATCCTTTGGACTTCTTCGGCGCGTCGTCTTGCGGGCGTGTTGCGGACACCTGTTCAACTCCCCGTGGCGAATATTCGGGTGAACATCCGGTGTGGTCTGCGTTACACCTGGCCAGACGGGCCGGGCGACGCAGGTTCGCACGATTCTGCGGCGATCGCCGACGACGTTCCCTCGGGTGTGATGCAATGTCGATCGTGTCGAGGTTGGGGTTGAGGTCCGTCGTCGTCCGTCGTGCGGTCACCGTGGTGGCGGCCCTGACCGCTGCGGCTGGGCTGGCGGCGGCCCCGCCGACGTCCGCCGCGCCAGGCCCCTCGATGCCCGTCGAGTTCGATCTGTCGCGCTATCAGCCGGTCGCCCCGACGACGTTCCGATCGCTGGCCTATGTCGACAACGGACGGTCCTTCTTCACCACCGGTAGGTGGGTGTGCGAGATCGGTCCCGGCTACCGTTACGTCGGCTGCGCGGGCCGTCCCGCGACCGCCCCGCCGAACGCGACCGGCGCGGTGATCTCCGATGATCAGCAGGGCCCGTGGTGGGCGCGTGCCGATCAGACCTACCGGTTCGGCCCGGAGAGCGGCTTCCGGCCACCGGTCCTCGGTGTCGGCAAACGGGTCACCATCGAAGGCGTCACGTGCACCGTGCCCCGTCGCGACACCGTCGCCTGCCGCACCGGCGACCGCGCTCTCATCTTCACGCCCGCCTGGCACAAGTTCTTCTTCCCGTCCTGGGACACCCTCGGTCCGGGCAACAACGCGGTCGACCACAGCGCCAACCCGGCACCGCAGTACCTTCCGCCGCGACTGCAGTACTGGAACCAGCTGCCGGCCAGTCCGCCTGCACCGAAATAGGGGCTCACGCGGAGGCGCTCAACAGACACGACAAGGCCGGGTGGAGGATCTCCACCCGGCCTTGTGTATGTAGAACGCTGAGGTCAGCTCGCGGCGACGACGGCGAGCTGGACGGTCGCCGAGACCTGCGGATGCAGGTTGACGACGACCGGGTAGCTACCGGTGGCCTTGATGTGCCCCTTGGGCAGCTCGACGCTGCGCTTGTCGAGGGTCGGACCGCCCGCGGTCTTGATGGCACCGGCGACGTCTGCCGCGGTGACCGAACCGAAGAGCTTGCCCGAATCGTGGGTCTTCACGTCCAGCGAGACGTCGGCGAGACCCTCGAGGGCCTGCTTCAGCTCGTTGGCGTGCTCGAGACCACGGACCTCGCGGGCCTCCTGTGCCCGACGGATGCCTTCGACCTGCTTCTCGGCGCCGCGGGTGGCCTTGATGGCCAGGCCGCGGGGCAGCAGGTAGTTGCGGCCGTAGCCGTCCTTGACCACGACGATGTCGCCGGCTTCGCCGAGGTTCTCCACGGCGGCGGTGAGGATGAGCTTCATGTCAACTGATCCTTTCCGCTTATCGGCTGGTCGAGGTGAAGGGCAGCAGGGCCACCTCACGCGAGTTCTTCACTGCCACAGCGACGTCGCGCTGATGCTGCACGCAGTTACCGGTCACGCGACGCGACCGGATCTTGCCCCGGTCGGACAGGAAACGACGCAGCAGCGCGGTGTCCTTGTAGTCGATGACGGCCTTCTTGTCCTTGCAGAAGCTGCACGCCTTGGTCTTGGTGACCTTCTCGACGCGAGGCTTCCGGCTCGGCTTTGCCTTTGCCATGTGTGTGTTGCTCCAGTCAATGCTGTCGGGGACGGTCGCTGCCGTTCCCGGGCTGTTCGGGGCGGATCATCGTGCCCCGACCGATATCAGAAAGGTGGTTCGTCGTCCCCGCCGCCGAACGATCCCCCGCTGTTGCTGGCAGGCGCGCTGCCCCAGGGATCGTCGGCAACCTGCTGGTTCGAACCACCGCCGCGGCCACCGCCGCCGCCCGATCCGAATCCACCGCCGCCACCGCCACCGCCGCGCGAGGCCCGATTGACCTTGGCGGTGGCGTAGCGCAGCGAGGGGCCGATCTCGTCGACCTCGAGTTCCACGACCGTGCGTCGTTCACCCTCTTTGGTTTCGTAGGACCGCTGCTTGAGCCGTCCCTGCACGATCACCCGGGAGCCCTTGGTCAGGCTTTCGGTCACGTTCTCCGCGGCGTCGCGCCAGATGTTGCAGCGGAGGAACAGCGCTTCGCCGTCCTTCCACTCGTTGGTCTGGCGGTCGAAGGTGCGCGGGGTGGAAGCCACCGTGAAGTTGGCAACCGCTGCGCCGGACGGCGTGAACCGCAATTCCGGGTCGGCGGTCAGATTGCCGATGACGGTGATGACCGTGTCGCCTGCCATGTGTGTTTCCCCTCGGGTCGTTGGTGGGCACTCGCTGATCGACATGCACCGGATTCTGGGCTCAACCCTAGAACCCGGTACCGACGTCTTCACACGATCAAGAAACCCTGTGGATTACTTCCGCAGGACCTTGGTGCGCAGAACCGACTCGTTCAGCTTCAGCTGACGATCGAGCTCGGAGACCGTGGCGGGCTCGGCATTGAGATCGATGACGGCGTAGATGCCCTCGTTGTGCTTGAGGATCTCGTAGGCGAGTCGGCGCTTGCCCCAGATGTCGACGCCGTCCACCGAACCGCCGTCCTTACGGACAACGTTGAGGAAAGTATCGAGTGAGGGTGCGACGGTGCGCTCGTCCAGATTCGGATCGAGGATGACCATCAATTCGTAGTGACGCATAAGACCACATCACCTCCTATGGGCTAGGTCGGCCACGGACTGTCCGTGGCAGGAGGGTCGCCTGCGTCGGCAACCGGTCCAAGATACATGACCTGCCCGTTCGCAGAGAAATCCGTGGTCGCGGGCCGCCTCGGCGACACATCATGGGACCACCTACGCTGTTGCCCATGTCGGAGCGGCGGACAACCCCGGGCCGGTGGTCGGCGCGGCTCTCCGGCCGTGGTGAGACGGCCGTGATCGTCCTCGTCTCGGTGTTGGCGACAGCCGCGACGATGTTCTGGAGTTTCCAGGCGAAGCTGCGGTGCGGCGGCGCCCCGTTCGATGCACTCGGACGTAGCGACAACTGGCCGACCGGCGATCCGGACGCGGTGATCCCCTGCTACTCGGACCTGATGTATCTCTGGGTCGGTCGCGACATCAACACGCACGTCTTTCCCTACATCCACGGTGGGATCACATCGGACGGGACTCTGTTCGGTGGCGTCGTCGAATATCCGGTGCTCTCCGGCGTGCTCATGTTCGTCGGTGCGGTCGGCGCCGACACCGACACCGAGTTCTTCACCCAGTCGGCGCTCCTGTTGGCGCCGTTCGGTTTCGCGATCACCGTGCTGCTCGCATCGATGGTGCGCTGGTGGGCGTTGCTCTGGGCCGCAACGCCTCCTCTGGTGCTGTACTCCTTCCACAACTGGGAGCTCCCGGTCGTCGCCACCGCCGTCGGGGCCGTCGCCGTGATGGCGTGGGGCGCGTCGGTCCACCCCGTAACCCGTCGACGACGACTGCCGCTTCGTACGAGCGCGGTGATCGCGGCGGTTCTGCTCGCGATCGGATTCTGCCTCAAGCTCTACCCGGGGATCTTCGTATTGCCTTTGGCGGCATACGTTCTCACCCGCGGAGCCGGCGGAGCGCGCATGGTCGAACGACGACGAGACGCCCGCGGCGGTCTCGACTGGACGGGCGCCGGTTGGGTAGCGGGCGCTGCCGTCGTCACCGTGGTCGCGATCCAGTTGCCGTTCATGGTGCTCGGATTCGACGGGTGGAAGGCGGCGCTGTCGTTCCAGAGTCGACGACGAGCCGACGTCGACACCAATTCCATCTGGTACTGGGGGCTGCGCTATCTCACCGGGACCGGTGACACCTACCACTCGCTGGTCAGTGTGCTGTCGCCGCTGCTGATCCTCACGACGTTCGCGGTCGCGATGTACCTCGGGTGGCGCCGCTTCGACCGCGTCGGCACCTTCCCTTGGATCGGCGTGAGCGGCGCGATGCTCGCGGGTTTCATGCTGTTCCACAAGGTCCACTCCCCGCAGTACACGCTCTGGATCCTGCCGTTCTTCGTTCTGATGAAGGTGCGGTGGTCGGTGATCCTGACGTATCTGCTCACCGACCTCGCCCTCGACCTGACGATTTTCCGGCTGTTCCCGATCCGCGATGCCGGCGAGCCGCTGCCGTGGTGGATCGTCACCGGCGTCGCCGGTTCGGTGTGGGTGCACGCCGCCCTGCTGGCCTACCTGATCGTGACCCTCCCGCGGACCCCGCTTCGGGAACCGTTGGCCTCCCGGGTGGCCGCACGCGTGCATGATGCCACCGATCAGGGGTCCGCTGACGCACCCCGGCACCCGCCGCGAGACGCGATGGCGAAAGGCTCGTCATGAGTTCCTGGTTGGCGACCGGCCCCCTCGTGCACGGACGAGTCACGTTGCGACCGATCAGCATCGAGGACATCGGACCGTTGGCGCGCGTGGTCGACGACCCGGCCCGATTCCGGTGGGTCCCCGGAGTGCCGACGGATGAGGACAGTGCCTGTCGGTTCGTCGACTCGGCGCTCCGTTCCCGGGTGGCGTTCGCCGTGGTCGACAACACCGACGGCAGTGTCGTCGGGTCGACGAGTTTCTACGACATCGACGAGGCCAACCGGGCCGCGTGCATCGGGTACACCTTCTACAGCGAACGCGTCCAGGGAACCGCGGTGAACCCCACCGCCAAGTTCCTGCTGATGCGCCATGCGTTCGAGGAGCGCGGCGCCGTCCGCCTCACCTGGCACACCCACGAGAACAACACTCAGTCCCGCGCCGCGATCACCAAACTGGGTGCCAACTTCGAGGGTCTGCTGCGCAAGCACCGCCGATTCGGCGACGGTTGGCGCACGACCGCCTTGTACGCGATGACCGACGACGAGTGGCCGTCGGCGAGAGATCGCCTGTTACAACGAATCTCTGTCTGAGATTTAGGGATTCGCGGTGTGCTCGGGATGGCCCTGGGTGCGCCGGTCTTCTTTCATCCGCGCCTCGTGCACGTGTCGCTGGCCGTCGGTCAGGTCGGCTCGAACCCGGTTGACGTACTCGCGCAACGGGCCCCAGTAGGTGTCGTCGAATTCCTCGACGACCTGGAATGTCCAGCGCCCCTCGAGAACGTTGCGACCCACCAACTCGGTGGACAGCTCGTCGGCGAACTCCCCGTGTCCGGCCTTTCGTAGTTCGTCCACTGCTTCCCCGAGCAGCAGATCGCCGCGTCCGATGAGTTGGTGGAACGAATAGAGGTGGCCGCGGGCGCGCTCGATGTACTCGAGCGCCTCCCCCACCTTGCCGACCGCTTCCGCGGTGTCGTCCGAGATGTGTGGTGCGGTATCCGACATGATCCGTCATTACCCACCGGAGCGGTCACCCAACCGTCAGTACTCCCCGTGGTAGGAGTGCCGGTAGCGATCGCCCTCGAGCGACGCCCTGATCTCACCGACCTCGCCTCCTAGTGCGGTGTTGATCTTGTGCCCCAGCCGCTCGAACTCCTCGTGTGCGGCAGCCGATCTGGAGGTGAGCGCGGCGAGCGTGGACAGCCAGCGGTGTACGGCGCGCAGGTCGTCCGTCGTCAACGGTCCCCTCACCCAGTTCTCGCGTTCCCACGTCTGTCGTTCCCATGCCTGCCACGGATGATCCCAGCCGCTCGGCGGCGAGATGGCGAAGAGGCCCCGCACGATGACGTCGTTGCGGTCGATGCCCGCATCCGCACGCCACCCGTCGACGACCTTCGAGTAGGCGACGTAGTCGGCCGCGGTCCACGTCGACTCGCGAAGGTCCCGCCAGCCGGCACGGCGCAGCGACCTGGCCACTTTGCTCTCGAGGACCGGACTCGGATGTTTCGGCTCCCCGGCGCCCGCGAAGTAGAGAAACCAGGTGAAACCGGCCGGACCCAGACGCTCGATCATGTTGCCGCCCTTGTCGGGCCGAAGCATTGCATACGCCGCGCCGGGCTCCTCGCGGCCCGTCTCGGCCGCGTCTCTCAGCAGCCCGCCGAGGTACTTCCGGTCGGCGGACACCGCGGCGATCCGCTTCTTGCCGTCGGAGGTGCGGCGGCCGAGACAGAACGCGACGACGTTCCACAGCAACGCAATCGCGTCGTCGGGCGAGTCGGTGGCCCGAGACCCCAGCGCGAACAGGTCTGCTCTGCTGATCTTGTTGCCGAGCAACGAATCCGGGAGTCCGTGTTCGGCGAGCGCGTCCGTCCACCACTGCCGGTCGACGGCGACGGTGTCGGAGTGCAGTTCGGCGGCCCGGTCGCCCGCCGAGAGCCAGTCGGTGAGATCGTCGGGGAGAGCGAGTGTGGTGTGCTTCATGGTCGTTTGGACGCAGCGGGGCCCGGTTCGGTTCCGTCGCGTTCGGTGACCGTCATCCGCCCACCGGGGCCGGTTCCCGAGGACCATCCGCGGTGCCGAGCGTCCTCGCCCGGCGGCCGATCCGGTCGGGAGCACCGTCGAGGACACCACCGGCCGGGTCGTCGTACCATCGGCCGTCGTTCCCGCGGCGGACGAGGTCGTCGCGCGGATGCCAGATCTGCCAGAGGACGACGGCACAGAGGACCAGCACCATCAGTCCGCGGAGCACGACGGCTGCGGTGAACCACTGGTCGGGAAGCCAGCGACGTTCGGCCTCGAGGAACAGACTCATCCGCGGCACCCAGATCAGGGCGTCGAGCGTCATCCAGGCCAGCAGCAGTCGAGTATGTGGAATGGCAAGCACGGCAAGCGGAACCAGCCACAGCGAGTACTGGGGACTCCACACCTTGTTCACCAGCAGGAAGCCCGCCACCGCGAGAAAGGTCAGTTGGGCCACGCGGGGTCGGTGCGGCGCGAGGATTCCGATCGCGGCCACCGCCGCGATCACGGCGACCGTCAGACCCACCGACAACGCGTTCAGATAACCGATGTTCCATGTGAAACCAGCCGAGTCGGCCACGATCCGGTAGATGGTGTCGGGGTCCGCCGACCGATCGCCGTTGAATCGGAAGAACTCCCACCACCCCGTCGGGTACGGGATCAGGATCGGCAGGTTGACCGCCAGCCAGGCGCCGATCGCCGTCGCAGCCGTGATCCCGAACTCGCGGACTCTCCCGCTGCGCAGACAGAGCGCACCCAGCACCACCAACAGGAGTGCGGGATACAGCTTCGCGGCCGCGCCGAGCCCGATGAACAGGCCGGCCACCCAGAACTTCTCCCGCGACCAGGCCAGCAGGGCCACCGCGACGGCCGCGGTGGCGATGGCGTCGAAGTTGGTGAACGCGTGGACGACGACGAGGGGGGACAGCGCCACCAGCCATACCGTCCACATGCGGGTTCGCGCGGTGAGGGCCGTCGCCCAGACGGTCACGAGCCAGAACGCCGCCAACGCCAGGGCGGCGATGGTGAAGAACAGCACGACGTCGAGCGCGCCGGGGACACCCCAGTTGGCCTCGGCCCAGACCCAGCCCTGCGTCAGCTGCGCCGCGCCGTACATGAACATCCCGGTGACGACCGGATACTCCATGTACCGCTTGATGGTCTCGCCTTCGGAGCCCTCCTGGAACCAGAAGTCGCGGTAGGGCAGCGCTCCCCGGTTGAGGCGTTCCGCCCCGAACAGGCTGATCACGTCGGAGTAGCAGAGGTTGGTGAACTGACGCTGATCGTCCCAGTCGAGCCGCATCTCGGCGCTCGCGCCGGCGGCCCCGGAGTCGGCCGGCGCCTGTTGCAGGCACCCGGCCTTGCCGAACCAGCCGAGCGCGAGTCCGCACAACGCGAGCGCGAAGAGCACCCGCAGCGGAGTCAGATGCCGGCCGCGCCCGATGACGGCGTGCGCCCCGACCGGCCCGCCGACGAGCGAACTCGCCTCTCGCACCAGACCGTCCGTGCGCGTCGGCAAGATGCGTGCATCGTCGACACACTGATCGCTCGCCAGTGGTGCAGGGCTGTCCCAGACGGGTTCAGAGCCGCTCGCCGCGGAGTCGGCCGGGTCCGGGTCAGCCGATGGGCGGTTCAGGGACTCCTCCGCCACCGTCTCCACCGCCGCCGGGTATGCCGCCGAGGTCGCCACCGTCGCCACCGCCGGCGTCGCCACCACCGTCGCCACCACCGGGGCTGTTCCCGCCGCCGGCGCCACCACCGCCGCCGTTGCGCGGAGCGCCCGGGATCGGGATCGTCACGCCTGGTGCGAGGGTGAGGTTGCCGTCACCGCCCTGGTCGGGGATGTCGAAGTTCGGTATGGAAGGCCCACGTCGGGGCTGCGACGGCGCGTACGTGGTAGCCGGTGCCTCATACGGCACTCCCGCCACGCCGCCGACCGATTCCGGCTCGGGGAACTGCTTGATCTCCTTGCCCTCGAGCGCGGCATCCATCGCCGACTTCCAGATCGACGACGGCAGGCCGCTGCCGTAGATCGACGCGCCGTTGTAGTTCGTCAGGGCGGTGCCGTCGCTGGTGCCGACCCAGACGGCGGTCGACAGCTGCGGGGTGTAACCGACCATCCACGCGTCCTTGTTCTGCCCCGTGTCGCCGAGCTGGACGGTGCCGGTCTTGGCCGCCGACGGCCGCGAACCGAGCGAGGAGTCGTAGAGCGAGTTGCCGTTGGAGTACGCCGCGACCGGTTCGAGGGCCGCGCTGACGTTGTCGGCGACCTTCGCGGGGAAGACGCGCTTGCCCTCGGTCTTGCGCTCGTAGAGGACCTGCCCCTCGGCGTCGACGACCTTCTGGACGAAGTGCGGCTCGTGGTAGACACCCGAGGCCGCGAGCGTGGCGTATGCCGAGGCCATGTCGATGACCCGGGACTGATACTGGCCCAGGACCACACCGCCCTCGGGCTCGCCGTTGGCCTCCTGCAGGGTGTGCTCGATGTTGCCGAAGGACTCGGCCACACCCGCGCGGTGCGCGGCGTCGGCGACCGCCCGGGCACCGCCGTCGAGGTCCATCATCAGGCGGTAGTACACCGTGTTGAGGGACATCTTCATCGCCGTCGCGAGGTTGCAGGTACCGCAGCTCTCGCCGTCGGAGTTCTCGACGGTGAGTCCGCCACTGGCCTGGAACGGTGCGGAGCTGTAGGTCTTCGACAACGGGATGTCCTGTTCGAGCGCCGCGACGAGCGCGAACACCTTGAACGACGACCCGGTCTGCAGGCCCGCCTGGGCGAGATCCCAGCCGCCCGGGTTGTCGCCGCCGTAGTAGCCACGGACCCCGCCGGTCTGCGGGTCGATGGACACCACCGACGCGAGCAGGTCGTCGGGTTCGCCGTTCAGCTCACCTTCGGGGCACTTGTAGATCCGGTTCTTGCGGCAGGCCGCCTGGACGACGCCGTTCTGGACCTGCGGGTCGATCGTGGTGCTGATCTTGAGACCGCCGGTCCGCAGTTGCTTGTCGGTGATGCCGATGCGGTTGAGCTCGGCGAGGACCTGTCGCTTGATGAGACCGTTGGGCCCGGGGGTCTCGTCGGAGTCGCTGACACGCGCCTTGACGGTCTTGGGGAAGATCGCGTTGTCGGCCTGCGCGCGGGTGATCGCACCGGTCGCGACCATGCCGTCGAGGACGTAACGCCAGCGCGCTTCGGTGACCTCACGGTTGGTGTCCGGGTCGTAGTAGGACGGTGCGCGGATGACCGCCGACAGCAGCGCGGCCTCTTCGAAGGTGAGCGGGTTGCGCTCGGCGCGACGCTTGTCGGTGATCGACTTGTTGAAGAACTTCTGCGCGGCCACCGCGACGCCGTAGGCGCCCCGGCCGAAGTAGATCGTGTTGAGGTAGGCCTCGAGGATCTTCTCCTTCGACCAGCCGTGCCGGTCGTTCATCTTCGCGGCGATCGCGAGCTCTTTGAACTTTCGGGAGTAGCTGACCTCGTCACCGACGATCGCGTTCTTGACGTACTGCTGCGTGATGGTCGAGCCACCGCCGGCGGTCTGGTTGCCGGTGATCTGACCGATGGCGGCGCGGGACAGGCCGCGGGGCGAGAAGCCGTTGTTTGTCCAGAACTCCCGGTCCTCGGCGGCGACGATCGCCTGCTTCATCGTCTCGGGGATCTCGTCGAACGGGACGACCGTGCGGTTGCCGTCGGGCGAGGTGACGTCTGCGAGGGTCCGCCCGGACGTGTCGACGATGGTGGCCTTCTGGCTCACCTCCGGTTCGGGGATCTCGGCGGTGAAGTAGGTGGCCGCGAACGCGATGATGAGCACCAGCACGATCGCCGGGACGATGGCGCCCACGATCCCCAGCGCCCACGCGAACCGTCGGTGTCGTGTCGCTGTCTGACTTCTGTTCTGACCGCCGCCGCCCGGACCGGGTCGGACTCCGGTGCGTCGCGGCGTGGGCGAAGAACCACGTGCCTCGCTCATCGTCCACCTTCCTACCGGGTCGCACGGACATTCGTCATCCGGCGAGCACGGTCAACTTCTCTGGCCTCGTGCCGCTCCACTGTGACAGCAGGCCACCGCCCCGGGCAAAAAACCGCAGGCCGGCGCGCTACTTGGCCACGCGTCGGGAGCGACGCGTGGTCTGCGGCGGCAGCCCGGCAACGTACGACTGGACCAGATGGTTCCAACTGCAGGTCCGGCACACCTCGACCACGTGCACCGAGAACTCCTCGGCGGTCGTCGCGAGCCGGGCGATCTCCTCGTTGCTGCGCGCCGACCCGCTCACCTGACCGAGCCGGTCGCCGAACACCCAGGACACCAGCGTGACCTGCTCTTTTCGGCAGATCGGGCACATCGTGGTGCTGGGCCGACCATGGAATTTCGCGGCGCGCAGGAGATACGGGCTCGCATCGCAGACCTCGGGAACCGCGGTCCGGCCCGCGTGGACCGAGGACAGCCGAGCGCGCCGCTGCAGGGCGTAGTCGACGATCTGGCGTTGCACGGTTCTCAGGGTACGTGGTCTCCGCCGGGGCGTCGGGCCGACGGGGTTCGGCACGCGGGTCCGATGGACCCACACCCGGGATGGTCGATCGCCGCGTGGTGGCGTCGTCGCGTGTCCGTCCTCCCGCCGACCGACCGCTCGTGGACACGGTTATATCGGTGCGATACATTGGCAAACACATCGGAACGAGGTGTCGGCTCGTCAGAGCGTGCCGGCACATCGATCCGAGGAAGTAGTGACAGTCATCGGCAGGACCGCGAAGGGGGTGGCGAAGTGCTCGAGTTGGCCATTCTCGGACTGCTTCTCGAATCCCCCATGCACGGCTATGAGCTGCGCAAGCGGCTCACCGGCCTGCTCGGCGCCTTCCGTGCGTTCTCGTACGGATCGCTCTACCCGACGCTGCGTCGCATGCAGGCCGACGGCCTCATCGACGAACCGGAGACGCCCCTGGGCGTGAAGGTGCGGCGAGGCCGGCGCGTCTACCAGCTCACCGACGCGGGCCGGGAACGGTTCGCGGAGCTGGTCGCCGACACCGGACCCCAGAACTACACCGACGACGGTTTCGGTGTGCATCTGGCGTTCTTCAGCCGCACCCCGGCGGTCGCGCGCATGCGCATCCTCGAGGGACGCCGGCGGCAGGTCGAGGAGCGTCGAGAAGGGTTGCGGGAGATCGTCGGGCGGTCCAACCGGGCCGTCGACCGGTACACCCGTCAGCTGCATCAGCTCAGCCTCGAATCCAGCGAACGCGAGGTCCGCTGGCTCAACGAGCTGATCGCGGCCGAGAGCTCCCAGCAGGACGGGTCGCCAGACCCGTTCGACGGACAGTTCGACGACGACCTCGCCGACGGCGAACGGTCACCGTTCGATCCGGGGCGGCCCACGGCCTCCACCGGACGAGCCGATGACGAACATCAAGACCCGGACTCGACGCCGAGCCGGGACGAACAGCTCGACGAACCCGAGCAACGGAAAACACCGGTTGCGCAGCGAACGACTGCGATGCCGCGAGAAGAAGGAGAACCCGACCATGGGTGAGCCCAATAAGGTGCGCGTTGCCATTGTGGGCGTAGGAAACTGCGCTTCATCCCTGGTGCAGGGCGTGCAGTACTACAAGGACGCCGACGAGAGCTCCACCGTTCCCGGCCTCATGCACGTGAAGTTCGGCCAGTACCACGTCCGCGACGTCGAGTTCGTCGCCGCGTTCGACGTCGACGCCAAGAAGGTCGGCTTCGACCTGTCCGACGCGATCTTCGCGAGCGAGAACAACACCATCAAAATCGCCGACGTGCCGCCGACCGGCGTCACCGTCCAGCGCGGCCACACTCTCGACGGCCTCGGCAAGTACTACCTCGAGACCATCACCGAGGCCGACGGCTCCGGTGTCGACATCGTCCAGGCCCTCAAGGACAACGAGGTCGACGTCCTCGTCAGCTACCTCCCGGTCGGGTCCGAGCAGGCCGACAAGTTCTACGCCCAGTGCTGCATCGACGCAGGCGTCGCGTTCGTCAACGCCCTGCCGGTGTTCATCGCCTCGGACCCCGAGTGGGCCCAGAAGTTCGCCGACGCCGGTGTCCCGATCGTCGGCGACGACATCAAGAGCCAGGTCGGCGCCACCATCACCCACCGTGTGATGGCGAAGCTGTTCGAGGATCGCGGCGTCACCCTCGACCGCACCTACCAGCTCAACGTCGGCGGCAACATGGACTTCAAGAACATGCTCGAGCGTGAGCGTCTGGAGTCGAAGAAGGTCTCCAAGACCCAGGCCGTGACCTCCAACCTGAACGGTCCGCTGGCCGGCAAGATCGCCGACAAGAACGTCCACATCGGCCCGTCGGACCACGTCGAGTGGCTCGACGACCGCAAGTGGGCCTACGTCCGCCTCGAGGGTCGCGCCTTCGGCGACGTGCCGCTCAACCTCGAGTACAAGCTCGAGGTCTGGGACTCCCCCAACTCGGCCGGCATCATCATCGACGCCGTGCGCGCCGCCAAGATCGCCAAGGACCGCGGTATCGGCGGACCGGTCATCCCGGCCTCGGCCTACCTGATGAAGTCCCCGCCGAAGCAGCTCGCCGACGACGTCGCGCGTCAGCAGCTCGAGGAGTTCATCATCGAGGCCTGAGTCTCGTCTAGAGATTCCACTGAACGTCCCCGTGTGCCGGAGTTCCGGCCGCACGGGGACGTTTCTCATCTGCTCGTCGCGAACCACCCCCGGCGGGCATCCGGGTTCCCACAGGTGGTGAGCCCGAGTGCACACTCACTGTGAAACGTCGATCCAAATGGCGAGTTCATCCGGTGACTGCGGATTCTGAACCACACTCTGGAAGCGGAAACCACACGTCGACAAGGCATCTAATTTGGCGCGATTCGCCGTCGGCGATTCGTAGAACCCCATCACAAATCTTCCGCCCGGAGCGGTGAGCGCGTGGACGCTCCGCAGCCACCGCTGGTTCGCGGCTTCAGCGAAGTCGATGTTGTCACCGACTGCCCAATAGACCAGATCGAACTGGCGGGGGAACCCCTCACCCACCACATCGCTCTGGCCGACCAGACCAAAGTTCTCCGGAACCTCTGAGAAGATCCGACGCGCCTCCCGGAGACGGGCGGCATCGATATCGACGCCGAAAGGGACGATGTCGTGCGGGGACCAATTCTGAAGGCATTTGAGGAGAAACCCGTTGGCGCAGCCGTAATCCAGCAGCGTGCCGGGCCGCGGAATGAGTCCGGCGAGGAATCGCCTGCTGTACTCCCATGCCTGCAACATCTCCGATCCGCTCTCTGGCAAGGAGATCCCGCTTCCCTCCAACAAATGGCGTAACACCTCGTCGTCGGAGACGAGGGACGCGAACGAATCGGTCGACACGTCAGCCCGACTCACCGGGCATCTCCTCGAGTGTCCGACACAGCCGACGGGCCGGCTCGACCCACATCCGGTCTCCGCTGGTGGTGGCGTGGGCATCGTGAAAGTAGTCCAGATTTCGAAGAACCCAGTTGCATCTGACCTCAGCCGGGGGATGGGGATCGTAGGAGAGGCGATCATCGCGTTCGACATCGGTCGCGACTGAACGCATCATGGTGGCGTAGCCCCGGAAGAACTCACGCATCGCCTGCTGCCCAGGCGATGCATGACTCGTTGCGACCGCCGCAGCCCACACCCCGAGGTGGTCACAAAAGACCTCGTTGAGTGCGCGACCGGCGTCGATTGCGTACTCCAGCCGGGACATCGGATCAAAGAACGCCTTGTCACTCTGGTCGATCAGACTGTGCAGCCAGGCGGCCACCCGCCGGAGGTCTGACACCGTCATCGTTGATTGCGAGTCATCTCCGAAGTCGACCTCGGTGTGAAGGTCGATCGAATGGGCGAGTTCGTGTCCGACTATGCAACCGAACGTCCCAAAGCTGGCGCCCGGCGCACCGTTGTCGGCGAGGAAGGGTTCGTCGAGCAAGCCCCACGGAAGCAGGAGTTCCCCGCGACCCCGGTGGTAATACCCTGTTGCGCTGTACGCCCTCGCCGGGTCCCAGGCGGCGGCTTCCCGCCAATGCCGAGTTGCTCGCACGGCGGCAGCTTCAGTTCGAAATGCGTTGCGCACATTCTCATACGGGTTGTCCGAACACCGAAACTCCGCGGCAACCGGTCTCGCCTCCGGGAGACCGACTCGGATGGTGACCCGCTCGATCTGTTCGGCCAGATGGCGTCGGCCACCGTCTGAGAGCGGAAGATGACAGAGAATTTCCAGGAGAGCATTCCGGACATCGAGCGCGATCGACATCGCCTGCTCGACTCGGGATTCAGTGACGAAACGTTGTCGATACCTCTCCAGAATCTCCTTGGCGTAGAAGCGTTCCGTCAGCCGTTGACAGGCGAGCAGTCGTGCATCGGGGCTATCGCCACCCCGCAGTTGACCGTAGCGGCACCGGATCACTCGTGATCGCAACCACTCCCGAACGGCGGCGAGCGGGTGCGCGGTGAGTGCGTTCGCCACTGTCTCCACCGCTTCGACGTCCACGACCTGCACGTTCAGTTGTTCGGTCAATGCGACGCCCTGGATGTCGAGCCATCCGGTCCAGTCGAAACACGGGGCTCGATCGCAGAGGTCGAGGACAGAAACCCTCTCAGTTCGGTCCGCACTCCGGGTCCGGCATGCGTGAGCGAGGTCGAGCGAGAGGGCACTTGCCTGTGTGTCATCACAAGTAAACTGGTTCTGCGCTACGCCCGGGCCCGACCCACGGTCGTCCGTCTCGCCGGGAACCGTCCTCACGATCAGACGATTTGGCTTTTCCCCCGATTCGAGAATTGGTTCCGTTCGGACCGTGAGTTCCAGCGCGGCGGTCACACCCATCTCGTAGAGCTCGGCGAGCACACGGGGAAGGTCGGACGGCTCCCGCAGGGTGGATACAACCTGCAGCTCCTCGGCGCACACGATGTGCGGATCGACCAACGGATCCGATGCACTCATCGCTGCGGACCAGAATGTGAAGACAGGCGTGTCCTTCAGCTCGCACGCGATGGTATCTCGCACACGACTCTCGGCCATTCTCCATGCGTCCCTGAATGATCCGTCGATCGACACGTTCGGCGGCATCACGTGCTGATCGATCCAATCACCGTTCACATGACAGTAGAAGTCATCTCGCGGACCCACGCCCACGACCTTCACAACGCGGTCTCCGCTGCCTCCAGAAGCGATCGGTACGCTCGGGCCCTCGCTTCCCCATGCAACTCTGAAAGCTCGATTGCCATCCGCGCATACACATCACGGCGATAGTGGAAGCCGGTCGGATCATCGGGCGAGGCGAGTTGACCGACGCCGTCCACCATCGCACTCATATCGACAAAAACCAGGTTCGAATGCTTACGCACCTCAGCCGCCACGGCTTCGTTCAGTGTCTTATTGCGACGGTACTGGTCATCACCCGATGGATAGCTGACATCCCGGCACAGCTCAGGACCACCGATCAGAGCGACAGTGGTGTCGGAGCAGAGCTCTGCCAACTTCGCGACGTATCCCGTCAGTTCACTGGCAGTCAGCGCTGGCCCATGCATGAACTCGCCGAGATATGTTGTCCTACACATTGACTGGCCCAACCAGTGGCCCCATTCGGCGTCGTCGCTGTACGCAGTCAACCGGATGTACTCCGGCGCGCACACTTCGTCGGGATCCTCCGGATGCCGAATGGTGCTACAGCTGTAGTCGACCCACAAACTGATCACGACGAGATCTGCCTCGGCCCAGTCGCCGACCGAGGGGATCGCTCCGATCCAGGGTATCTGCTTGACTCTCAACGACTCTTCACCGTACGCGGCTGCACCCACGAGTAGCGGCAGGCTGCTCTGACCGTATTGCTGCACACCGTCGGCACTGGTCAGCCCACTGACGAGAACGTCCAGATGCTCGCTGGGTGGCCACATCGCGGCCACAAGATCCATGTCGCAACCACCGACGAGACAGACCTGACTCAGGACCGGTGGCGGATGGTCGGCCTCCGCAGGCTCCACGATGGACGAACAAGGCCCGAAGAACTCGTCGACACCCGAGATCCAGTCGACCTCTCGGCCGAACTCAATCAGGGCCGGGTGATCGACTGTCACCCCGAACTCGGTGCGAATCCTGTCGGCGACAGCCTCGACAACTCCTTGGTTGACCACCCGGCATGACCAGAGCAGGTGCTTCACCGACACACTCGGTTCCACCACCAGGTATCCACACAGTCCGTAGTCGCCGAACCTGTCGGCCACGCGGAAGGCCCGGGACACGAGTCCCCCATCGCGACTTAGCTCTTCGACGGCCTCCGGGTCGATCCGACTCGATGTGAGGTTGAGCCGGTTGCTGCGTTGCGAGAGTTCAGCGATTCGTCCGCTGTTGGCCACTACGTCAACCGGAGTGACGGTGATTCGACTGTCCCGCAGGAACGGGACGAGGTCGTTCCCAGGTGAGTTGGCCCGGTGGGATTCGAGTGTCTTCCATCTGCGCTCCAGCACACGGTAGTGTCCGAGTCGTTCGGTACCGCTCGATTCGTCTCCCCATGAATCGAGATCAGCCGTCTCAATGTCGTTGGGAGCCAGCGTCGTCACGCCCAGATCGGCCGCAAGACGTTCGCGCACCCGCAGATCATCGTCGACCACGACCACCGACTCGGCTGCGACATTGAAGAATGCGAGCATTCGGCGGATCGCCGATGCTTTGTCCTCCCACGATATCTGTTCGAACACGATGTAGTCGGCAAGCCCGTGCTGTTCAAGCCACCGGCGGGCCTTCGCGGTCTCGTTGTACGAGCAGATCGAGTTGACCAGCCCTCGCTCGGTCAAAGCCGGCACCAGCTGAGCTCCCTGACGAAGTTCCCCCGCAACGCTGTCGTCGATCACGCCGTCCCAAAGGGTGCCGTCGATATCCCAGATGATCACCTTGGGCCGGAGGTCGGCAACGACGAGCTTCGCCCTCCGATCGCGGGGATCAGGCATCTCCATCCCGCCGGTAGGTGGCGATGACGGTGTAACGGAACGTGTTCGAGCTTACTTTCGTCACTTCGTGGCCTCCGGGCACATCTATGTTCATGATCAGCGCATCACCGAACCGCAGCGGAAGTCCCACGAAGGCCTCCCGATCACCGTCGGTGAACCGTAGTTCGCCGCCGGCCGTCGGCGCCACGGTGCAGCCGAGCACCGCACGGTAGGACCCGGTCGACGACGAACCTGCTCGATCGTCATGGTCGGAGTGATTGCGAATCGAATCGCCCTCCCGCAGCCGGTGGGCTTTGACGGCCTCCAGGACGACGTTGGTGCCGAATCGACTCTGTATGAGCTCGGGAATCTCCTGCGTGAGAACAGTGTCGAGCCGGGACTTGACAACAACCTCCAGATCCCGCCGATCTTGATCGCCGAATGCACCCGATCCGCGAAGCCATTCGCCCTGACTCAGCTCCGGATACTGTTCCGCCGCTGCGTTCCTGGTACCCGTCGATCGATAGAGCACCCACGGACATGCGTCGGTCGAGTCACCTGCCACCGCCACCACATCTCGGCCGTCGCGGGCTTCCGGTGGTGCGGGCTCAAGTCTTTCTACATTCTGTCCGAGCCACGATCGGAGTTCGTCGGACAGCGGACCCAGCACACCGTTCTCCAGGCCGGCTGTGACCTCACGCACCCATCGGGATTCCCGTTCGCGTGCTTCCTCGTTCTGCTCATCGGACACGCCGAGCGAAAGGGCCCGCCCACGGACCTGGGCGGCTCGCCCGAACGAGATGAGCCCGTGGATGACATCGGACAGGGTGCGGGTCACACCCGGTTTCCACGGGACAGGCATCGTCAGCTCGGACTCCGGAAGCACTCCGCCGAGGATCTTCTCGGCCGCATTCATCAGTGCATGCGCTTCCTCGTGCGCGAGGCAGGCCACCAAGTCCACCGGAGTCCGTCGAAAGGACGAGTACAGCACGAAGGGCGCGGCTTCATCCGTACCCGCGTTCGAGGTGTGCTCCCCACGCTTCAGCGGAACGACATCAGCCTGATAGCGATCCATAAGCGTCGGAACAAGTTGGTGCGCCATGTCGGCTGCCGCAATGATCTCCTCGTGCGCAGTCTCCCAACAACCCTCGGGTGCGAGATCGAACAGCGACTTCGAACGGGGAAGCCGGTACGCACTCTCGAAGGCGTCGACTCGCAGGCCGCCGGTTCTCGGTCCGGACCGATACTCCCCGTGCACAATGCCGGACTCTATACGGAGCCCCGAATCGGAGTTCAGTTCGAAGGCGCCGATAGACGGTAGGGAAACCACCGGCCCGCCCTCGGCACCGCGTGAGAGCAGGTCGGTGCGGAAGCCATCGGCAACATACGAGCTACCCGAGAGCACAGCGGCTGCCGCCCGGAATCGCTCAAAATCGGCTGCGAGCTCCTCGAACCGGTTTGTGTCGTCTACTCGTATCGCACTGTGAACCGATGTCATCCAGATGTACCCCGCGCCGTAGCCGACCACGTGCGGCGCCATCTCGAGTACCTCGAAGATCGTTCTCGACAGCTCCGGGAACGGAACCTCGAGACTCTGGGCGAGAGTGCGGAATGACCCGCGAATCCGTCCGCTCAGGAGGTCGAGCACACCCAAAGCCCGCTCTGGACGGACGTCGAGGTCAGCGAGTTCGGTCCAGATGTCGTCACTCGCTCGGTCAGTTCTCAAGTCGCATCCTTCTCAGACGCTGAACAATGCTGTGTACAAGTCGATCTCGCTCCACCTGATAGTTCGCCCACGTGACATGCGGCCCGCGCCGGTTGATCAGTAGATCCACGGCCGGATGCTTGCTACGCGGGCCGAGTAGTGGACGCTGTCGAACTCTGGGGTGCGCGGTATCGGTCGCCAACTCGGCACATACGGTCTCAAAGAGCTTGACCAACGCCTGCTCGTGAACGTCGCTGAAGCTGACCACACCTACGTAGCATTCTGTGTAGTCCTCGCACGGCTCACGCGAGACTCGATGGCCGTCGCAACTGGAGTACGTGACCAGATTCCACTCGGTGACCAGTTCGACAACAAGGCTAGTGACCGCAGGCTCCAAGCACTCTAGAAACTCCGGATGGTTCCGGGAGACCGAGGCTCCTTGGCCCCATGCGAACGTCCCTTCGGGACGCACACGCCCGTCGGCGTCGGCCACGAGCGAACGCGACAATCTGTTTCGCTCGTGATCTCCCTCCAACCACGATTCCAGGAAGGAATCGATGTCACTGAGGTAGTTGAATCCTTTCTGCGCGCGCAGGACCCATAACTCCGACTTCTCACCGGAAGACGTCACATCGGAGCGACGTGCACTCACCAGGAAGCCGGCGTCCCGTGCGATCTCCTCGAACTCGTCGTCCGTCAGAAGCAGCGATTTCATCTGTTCCTCGAATATCGCTGTGCCGTCCCGTCGTACCACGAACCGGTGGACCAAAGATTCATCAGCGAGGTGGCATTGTTCGGTGATCGATGTCCCTTCGACCGCTGCCCAGACCCTCTCCCCAGCGGTGATCGAGAACTGCTCCACCACAATGACACCGAAGTCCGGCATCGCACTCCGGATGTTCCGGAGATCAGACCGCAACCCGTCATGCGACTCGTTGATGAACAGGATGTGCGACAACGCGACAACCACGTCGAATGCGCCTCTCACCCCGATGTCGCTGAGCGAGTCGCCTACGACACGTACCGCCGGATGCAATGCTCTCGAGATCCGCCTGAGCGTGCCGGATGTCTCGAATCCGACCACTTCGCTCGCACCGCGCCGGTGGATCTCGGCCGCGTACCTCCCGCAGCCACTCCCCAGGTCCGCGACGCGTTTGCCGTCGACACCCCCGCAGGAGTCGATGAGATCGCGGATCAACGCCGCGTCGTTGTCGGGTCGCATCTGCGATGTGCCGACCACCGTCATCACAGCCCAGAAGTCATGCGCCGCGATTCCCTCGTCGAGGGCCGACTTCACCAGAGCGCTGGGGATGCCAAGCGCGTCCACGACTCGATCATCGGGACCGAATTCGTCGACCTCATCCGTTGCTTGCGGACTCGATGAGTTCACCCCGCGGCTCCGACGCCGGCGGTGTCCGCCCGCTCCACTCGCCCACGTACATCAGTGTCGATGTGGTCGATGATCTTCTTCATGTCCGAGCAATAGACAGTCTGGTTCTTGAAGCCGTTCAACAAGTCCCATCGATGGGAGATGAGACCTCCACCGCACACCTCGAGAACGGGGCAGCTTCGGCACACCTCCGGCAGGGCTCGCGCCCCGATCTGTCGGCAGACTACGCCGGGATGGGTCAGGACCTCGTCGAGTTCATGGGTCATGACATTCGCACCGGTGGCGGCCGCGCCGTCGTAGGTGAAGCCGATGCTGTCGACCAGTTCGATGTCGCCGTTGGATTCGATCGTCACGAGTTGGGCCGGTGCCAGGCCCAGGGATTCGAACGAGTACTCCCCGCCGAGTAGGAGGTGAATGATGTCATCGAACAGACGCAACCGTATCCGTGACTCATCGGTGGACCACACACGGTACAACTCGATCAGCCAGTCCCCGTACGGCGCGTATGCGTCGAGTCGACGGTCCGGGTTCTTTCGTACCGGTAGCGCTTCCCATGTCCCATGTGGAAGCAGCACGTCAAGGCTGGTGAATCCGAGATCCTTGATCGTGCCGTACACGTCGGCGGGGTCGTTCTCGAGATCGATCACCGCGAGAGCCCCCTGAACGAGGCCCGGGAACCGCGAAAGATTCGAGATCCCGCGTACAACACGCGCGAAGGACGACTTCCCCCCGAGGTCCAACCTGTGGGAGTTCGACTTCTCTCCACCATCGAGGCTAACCCCGACGTGGATATCGAGTTCAGCCAATCGAGCAGCGACCTGCTCGGTCACCAGGGTGGCGTTGGTCTGCATCGAGATCTCCACGTGGACCGGCGCGAGACCGGACTTCATGCGCCCGACAAAGTTCTCTATTCTGCTGATCCCGCGTAGTAACGGTTCACCACCGTGTATGGACACTGCCACGGACGGCAGGCCGTGTCGCATTGCGTGCGAACGAATCCGAGCCGCCGCCGCATCCACCAGTTCGTCACTGAGTTCCGCGGGTGCTTGTTTCCACGAATCATCACCGAGGTTGTACACGTAGCAGTAGTCGCAGTTGAGATTGCAGCGCGTTTGGATTTTGAAGATGAACTCGTTGATCGGATGGGGACGCCACCCCTCCGCTATCGAAGTGGTGGCATCGCACGATCCGTCGTATGGCCAGAGTTTCACGAGTCGCTACGCGTTGTGCGAACCGAACTGTCCGTGACGGAAGAACTCGACGCTGTCGGTCTCCTTCTCTCTCTTGAGCCGCTCAACTGCCTCGGCCAGGAGGGAATCGCTGTCGACCGCGCTTCGGACGAGCTCGGAGAGCTTCTTCTTGCCAGTGGTCATGTGTTGTGTCCGTTCTTCTTTGGCGGATAGCTTGGACCAGCACTGCAATGCTAAGCGGGCGATTTGGGGGCGGCAACGTAAGTGCCGAAATTCGTATGAATGGAGTAGCGAGGCTCTGACACCGACCGATGGTGTGCAGGTCACGTCGGACAAGATCGAGTTGCTCCCACGCCATCATCGACCTCGACCCTGTGATCGAAGGTAGCGGCGATGGTCCGAGTTTTCTACCAAATCTGCACTCGCGGTGCTGTTTCCAGCACTTCAGCGAGGTCAGGATCCAGTGCGGCAGCCATTGCGCGCTGACGTTCCAGGAGCAAACGCCCGTTCCCGTCAACCAACGCCGGTGGCGGCGCCATCGGCAACTCGGCAGTCCGCAGGAACGTGGCGGCGAGCCCGAGCACGAGCGACGTCGGTGGTTCGTCCTGCATGGCTGCGCCTGCTCGCGGTCCGGTCGACACGTCCAGTGCCACCGGTTCATCCGGCATCAGCGTCCCCGAGAAGCCATACACCCCGGCGTTGATCATCGTGTCGATGAGATCCGCGGTGACAGTGGTCGCACCCAATTTGTAGGCCAGTAGGAACGTCCACGTCATCCGGTGTTCGAGCGTGTCGCGCCACCTGGCACGCCGCCACGAGTCCGTGAACTGGAAGCGCTCATAGTCGGACGCGATGAGGGACGCAACTGCGGTGTCGACCGCTTCGGCGCCGAGTGTGGCCTGCCGCTGCGGGTCGAGGGCGGCCTCGGTCGTGAGGCGTTTGACGCGATTCCACTGCAGCTTGGCGAGCTGGTGGTGCACTCCCGCTGCCGCGAGCCCGTTGCTCGCAGCGTCGAACGCGGCATCGGCGACAGCGAAGTCATGGCGGGCAGTCGCAGCATTCGCGCGGTTGTACTCGCAGATCGCAACCCGATCGGGCTTCCCGATGCTCTCGTAGTAATCGATGACCTCTGCGAGTAGTATCTCGCCGCGGTCGACTTCCCCCGACCCGAGTAGAACCAGCGCCAAACCCATCCGGCTCTCGGCAGCGTGCTCTGCGTCGCCGGCCGATTCGAAGATCTTGATCGCGCGTTCGAAAGCCGGTCGTGCGAGATGAGCCCGACCAGATTCCACGTGGACCGCCGCCAGAGACGTCAGGCACATCGCTTGGCGCACCGAGTCGTGTCCGAAGAAGTCGACGAGTTCGGAGAGGAGCCGCTCCGCATCCGCGCCCCGGCCCGACTGGTAGAGGTTGTTCGCGAGGTTCAGCCGTACTTCGGCAGCGTCATGGAGAAGACGGCGATCCAGATATATCGATTCGGCCATCCGGAGCACCTCCTCTCCTTCGTCGAACTCGCCCACCTGTGTGCACATGGCGCCGAAGTCGTTCAGCGAGCTCGCGAAGTGCTCCGGGTCAGCGACGCTTGAGAGCTCCTCACACGCGATTCCGAACGCGTCGTAGGCGGATCCGAAGTCACCGGCGGTGTGTGCGAGCAGACCGACGGTTTGCAGAAGCTCGGTGGCCCGCGCCGGATCGACTTCGAGACAGGCCTCGCGTGCAACGAGAAGCAACTCGATCACGACATCGTGATCGGCAACGCCTGCAAGGTGTTCGGCGAGGTCCACGTAGGCCTCGACAACCTCACGCGGATTGCCGCCGTCGTCGGCCCGTTGCGCCCGCTCATCTAGTTCGTCGAGGCGTCTCGACCATTCCTCATCCGATTCCTCTGTGTGCTGCCCGTCCTCCGGCACGGTCACGATGATGGCCTTCCTCGGGATGCACTTGCCGCTCCCGCAGTGACGGGCCGATACCCGCAGACATGGGTGCCAACCGCAGCCCAGGTGAGTGGTGAGGTAGCTGGTCCCGGCGTGTCACGCCACTGCTGCAGTTTGGTCCGTTGCCATTCCGCCAGAGCGGCAGAAGGATCAGACGTCGTGTGCGTGTCGTCCACAGCCAGGGCCAGTTCGGTCGTCGGACCGGGAACCGCGGTCACACCGGCGAACCTGTCGAAAGCCGCGTCTGAGGGCAACGTCCAGCGTGTTGTGGTGACGATCTGGGCGCCCCCGCCGAACATGGCGACGAGCAGTCCGAAGGTCTCCGAGCTCCGATAGTCGACCCCACCCTCACATGCGATCACCGCCACTCGCGGAGGCATTGGCCACCATTGATGCCCGGATCTCCTGTCCCGCACAGGATCAGCGTCCTCGGGACCGACTTCGGGGTTGGCGGTACCGAGCAGCAGATCCAGTGCGGTGAGCGGTCGATGAGCTCGATTCACCGACGCGGCCAGTCCCCACACCTGCTCGTCGTCGTACATGTGGATGGCCGCAGACCCGGGCTGGTCAACCGTAGAACTCACATGTCCGAAATAGAACAGCCGACTCGGTCGCGATTCGTTGAGTTCTTCACTCAGATCCCATCTGCTCACGGCCCGCCCGATGCCCGACAGATCGGTCGTCGGATGCCGAACGATTCGGTCTCGAAAGAGGCCCTCGTTGGTTGAGCCTCCTGTTGTCGCGAGGCCGCGCGACGATGAGGTGGCGAGCACCTGCCTCAGTCCAGATCCGGCCGGCAACCTCGGATCCACCAAATACAGAACCGGGCGTTGCGGAACCGCTCCTGTCCAGGGCTCCGGGGTCCGGGCCCGCCCCAGATGGAGTGCCGCGGGCGGTTCGTACACGACGTCGGCGAGCTCGATCAGCCGCTGGTCATCATCGATGACGAGCAGCTCCAGCGGCACCCTCGCCAGAGACCTGCTCGGCGTGACGCGGATCGAGATCCGACCGTGCCTAGCCCGATCGCCTATCTCGGTCATTATCTGTGCAGGCACGATGGCCCGCGCGAACGCTTCACTCAGTGTGTACTCGCTCCAGTACCGAGTGAATTGACCGGACAACGCCTTTCGGACCGCATCGCCCTCGGCATCTCCAGTGGGATGGTCGATCTCGGTGTCGGCGTCAGTGGTGATGAGTGCGGAGTCGAGCCGGGCCAGCAAGCGACGCATGGTGGATGCGGGTATCGCATGCACGATCGGATGGTCCGGGTTGTCCAACCAGCGGAACGACACGTACGTGCTGTCCGCGTCGACAGCTCGGATCAGCAACTCCGACGCGGGTGCCGGGTTCACCTCCGCCCGATCATGTGCAGTTCGGCGAGCGTCGGGCCTGCCGCGCCATCGCTGGGCGGTGGTTCGGAGAATCTGGCTGCGAGAGAGACCAGGATGTCGCGATAGGACGCCACGAGCGCGGACCGATCAGTGTCACCCCACCGTCGCGTCATCTGTCGCAAGAGCATTCGGGCCTGATCGATCGCCTCGGCGGCACCAACTTGTTCTGCATCCGCCATCTGCGCCGCGGCCGCTATCCGGCTCTCGTCGTCCACCACCCCCAGGCCGGCGCGGATGGCGCCAGCCGCCCGATACCGAGTCCAGGCGTAGCGGCAGTGACGGTCGACCCGGGCGACGGACATGCCGAATGGATCGAGTCGCAGTGCCGAAAGGTCGGCATCGGCCCCCAAAAACGCACATCGTGCGCCCTCGACAAAACCATCCGGATCGTCAATGCGTGCGACGACCCGGCCGTCCACCGCGACAGCCTGTGCGAACGCCAGTATCTCTCCGGAGGAACGGTCGGCTGCGACGGCGAATATCCCCTCGGCGGTGACTGATTCCGCGTCGACGCTCGACCGAATCGCGGCCGAGATCTCGATCGACCCGTCCGCGTTCTCGTGCACCTCGATCTCCGGCTCCTCCGGGCCGTCGAAACGCAGCAGGCGGGCAGGCAACGATGCGAGGTCGGCGACCTCCATCGTCACTGTGGAGATGGAACCGAGTTCGGATGCCAGGGCGAGTTCGGCGCCGGCGCTCGTCACCTGAAACACGTCCCATACGGCATCAGCTCGATCAATGCGCGCGCTGAGCAGCGACAGCGCCTCGCGGCGCTCATCTTCGGGCATGGAATCCGTCGGCGCCGCTGCGATCACCTCGGCCAACCTGTCGACCATCGGGCCGAGTTGATCCGTCGATTCGATCTCGTCGACGAGACGGCCCGGGACCGATGCCGCAAGAGCGTAGTACCAATCGGTCATCGGATCTCCGACGAGCGCCCGGGAATGGGCTGCGTCGAGCAGCAACACCCCATCGTCGAGCTCGCCGAGATGAACGACATCGACAGCTGCCACGGTCAGGAGCCGGACGAGTTCGTCGCCGAGGATCGGATCCGGCACGGCCTCGGAGTCGCTTGCACCGAGCAGCTCTTCGAAAGAAGACGGAAGGGCGAAGCCGTTCGTCAACCGGCGCAGGGATTCGCCGGATTCCGCCGTGAGCTCCACCGGCCTTTCGGGCAGCAAGGCGTCGACGGTGATGGCCACACCGCCGATGGTCACCGTGATCGGCAGGATGGCTTCGGGGTGCTCGGCTCGCCATTCCATGCTCCCGTCCGGCCTGTGTCTCACCGTCCCACTCACGATGCCTCCTCCGGGCGGAGGTGTGCGTCGAAGACGCGACGAGCTCGCGTGACAGCGGTCTGCATCATCAACAACACTGTCATTTCGGCGGCCGACGACGCTTGGCTGCGTGAGTCACCTGGCTGTTCTGCTTGCCAACGGCCCGAGATCGTCTCCCGAAGAACCTGCTGGGACCCATCCAGATCGAGGCCTGCGGTCAGCAGGGCCATCGCTGTTCGTGCCTCCCAACACAACTCACCGTCGACACGACTGGCGCGATCCTGGCCTATCAGCGTCGCAGCGACACGTAGAAGGTCGTCCGGACCTGAGTCTGACGGTGCGGTCGTGTCCTCCAGCCGATCGTCGGCGCGGGCGCTCCCCTGGTCGTCACCGGTCACCAGGTGTGTCTGGCGGCGGCGCCGAATCGTGCCGCGCCGCCATTCATCGATCCGGACCGCGTCGAGACGCACGAGTAGGTAGAACTCGGTGCCCTCCAATGCCTTTCCCGCATGCAGTCGATTCACGTAAGTCGTCACCACACGTTCGTACGCTTCGGCCAGGTGATCCGGGTCGAACGCCCTGTTCCCGAAGCGCTCCGCGATGACCCGGTTCAAGAACTCCACCGCGACCCCGCGCAGCTCGTCCCGGCGCCGGTCCGAGAGTGGTTCGTCAGGAACCGCGCCGAATTCGGTCATCACTCGATCGCCCAGATCGGCGAGGTCGGCACGATCGGCGTCGGTCAGTACATGGTCACCGGTGAATCCTCTGTGGACCAGTTTCGCGATCGCAGTGGCGAACGTGTCCAATGCGATGACCTCGTCGGCATCGGTTCGCTTGCCGGGTCCGAGCGCGAAGTCGCGCACCGTGGCGAAGGATTCGTGAACGGCCGGCGTCGCGGCCAGGCTCCGGCGCACACTGCGTGCCGCGGCGCGGCGCGCTTCACGAACCGCGACGCCGATGGGTTTACGCAACCCGACCGGGGTGACGTCAGCCAAGCTGGTGAACCATCCGGCGGTGTATCGACTCAGTGGCGCGACAGCGTCGTGGCACGCCTCCCCAAAGTTCGCGATCGTCTCGGCGTCGGCGATTCGCACTTGACGACTTCGCGCCATCAGTGCGCTGGTGGCGCAGTATCGCTCACCGAACCACGCCTTACGTCCGAGCGCGCCGCACCAGCCGTGCAATTCTCCTGTCAGGGTGTGCATGTCGGAAATCGGCGACCGTATCGCCCGCCGGTACTGCGACATGTATCCCACTCGGTCGATACCTTCCGGCGGAACCACAGGCAGGAAGTCGGCACCAGGCCCGGGGTCTCCGGAAATATCGGGTGGCGCAAGTCGGCTCACTCCGGCGCTCCTTCGTCGATGTCTGCGGTAAGTGTACGGATTACCCGCCACGCGTTCGCATTCCCGGCGAGGCACCCGCAACTTCATCGTTTTGGAGGAGACCACTTCGTCCATCCGCGGACTACCGTCGCAGGCATCGACATTACAGAGAGGGCCGAGGTGACTGCGTGCGAGCGATGCGCGCGACTGCTGGACGTTTGTCCTACATGCCGGGGGCAGGCGGGCGGTTACAGCATTGCCGGACGCCTCACCTGCGTTGCTTGCCTCAGCACCGGCCGACTATGCCCCGTCCACGGCTCGTGCTGGCGGGCGGCTCCTTGATGTCGCAGACGCGGCAGGCCCCGAACAACTCTGGGCAGCGCCACCTGCGCCACGCGGCGGATATCCCCGCCGGCACTCAGCGACGGAGCAGTTGGTTGCGATCAATCCAGCCATCGGCCATCAACTCGATGAGCAACTGCGACTTGTTCGACACCTGGTGTCCGGCCTCGACATAGCGTTCGGTGACGCGGCGCAGGTGTGTGCGGACGGTGCTCTCGGCGATGTAGTGCTGCGCCGCCGTCTGCCGAACCGTCGCACCGAGCACATAGGTCAACACGACTTCACACTCCCGGTCGCTGAGTCGAACTCGGCGACGCGTGCGGGACGGGGCGATCTTCTCGAGTACCTGCCGGAGGACACCGGCCGAGAACGCCGAATCGGGGAGCCCGACACCGGTAGACGGGTCCGGTCGAACCCCGATTCCGATGATTCTCGAGTCGCGGAACCAGCCCAACTCGCTCAGCCGCGCCAATCGTCGTTCACTGCGGACGATCACGGCGGCGACCGGGCAAGGTGGCAGCATGTCGGCCTCCGCATCGACATCGATGATGCTCACCCGATGACCGAAGTCCTCGAGGAGTGCCATCAGTGCGACATCACCCAGGTCGTGCTCGGCGATCACCGCCATCGGCTGCCGCACAGTGAGTTCGCGCATGGGGACGTCGAGATCGTGGCTGATGTCGGTGGTCATGAACACTCCTCGGGAAGGGGTACGGCGGGCGTCGGCGGGATATCGGGTACCCGTCAAGAGTGAGGTGATCCCGCCGAGCGATCAGCCACAGTGACGACATTTTCGTGCTGGGTTCGGACGGATTCCGCCCCCGAAGAGCGACGCGGAGGTGGAATCGCGCATGAATCGGACCAGTACGGCAAGATGACGCGGGTGACGACCGGACTCCGCATCCTCATCGCCTCGCCACTCGGGCACGTGGTGGCAGACCCGCTCAAGGCAACGTTCGAGGGCTCCTTGGTGACAGTCGCCCGGGATCGCGATGAGTTTCGCAACGCGATCGCGGCACGCGTGCGTTTCGATGTCGTCAGCGCAGACCTCATCTTCAACCACGCCGAACTCGAGTGGACTTTCGACGGCCTCGACGTCATCGAGGGGCTGCGCACGTCGGATCGTCTCGCGCCCGTCCTGCTGGCCACGCAAGGCCACTCGATGGAGGAGGACCATCTCGCCGAGGCACGACGACGTGCCGATGTCTCCGGTGTGGTGGCCAAGTCCGCAGGTCTGCACACCTTCGTGGAGTCCTTACGGACTGTCGCCTACGGCCAGCGGATCACCAGTCGGCCTGAGTCGGGCTCGCGCCCATCCCTGTTCGAGATGTTCAACGGACGCCGCGGAACCACTGCGGCGCGCATGGCCGGGGCGATCGCCGCCGGCAACGCGGCCGACGTCGCGACCCTGGCGGAGGTGGCGCGCGTGTCCGCCAACACCGCGAGCAAGGTCGCGTCCAACTACGTAGGTCCCATGATGCGTGCCCGCAACGAACACGACGAACGCCTGCCGCTAACACAGGCGTCTGTCTTCCGGTGGTGCGGTCTGCACGCGCGCTACATCGTGAGCTGGTGTCGGCGCCATGGCCACGCTGATGTCCTCGCGCCACGGTAGGTGGCGGGAGTAGGAATCTCATAAACACACCAGATCACCCGCGCGGACGTGTCTCCGTCCCGAAGGCACCCGGCCCCCACAGACGATCCGTCGAGCAACGGTGGCACCGACCGCGCCGGCAAGAGTCGCTGCGCTGCCCAACTGCGGCCATGACGGGATCGAGCGGCCGACCTCGCCGAGAGCATCGTGCACCCGAGGTGACACGTCGGGTCCGACGATCGCGCCGGCAAGGCGAATCTTGTTGGCGGGGTCGGAGAGTTCGTCGGCGCTCAACGACCCCAGATCGCCCGCCATCCCGTGGAACTCGGGATAGTCGGGCTCCAGGTCGTAGCGTTCCACGTCGACGATGACGTCGTCACCATCGTCGGTGACCATGATCAGCGGAACCGCCGCCGCCCTCGCGGCGCGCCGAATCGCCACCTTCATCGCCAGATCGTCGACCTCCTCGAGGACAACGTCTGCACCTGGGCCACCGGGGGGCGTCAGAAAGCGCTGTAGGTCATCGGGGCCGACACCTCGGTCGAATGTCTCGACTGTCGTATATGGGTCCAGTTCGAGTAACCGCCTCTGCGCGAGAGTCGTTTTCGCCACGCCGAGATCGCACACCGACCCGTTCAACCGGTTGAGATTCGACGGTCCGAGCACATCTGGGTCGCCGATGCGAAAGCTGCGAGCCCCCGTCAGCGCGCATGTGTGTAGCAGGGACGCACCCACACTCAACCCGGCGACTGCGATCGTCGCGCCAGACCACCTCGCCTGCTCCTCGTCGGTGATGAGGAACCGATTCCGGGACGTGCGGATTCGGTGGAAGATCTCGTCGTCGGGCAGGCGGACCAGCACGTCCCGCCACGGATAGAAGACATAACGGCTCCGGCGTTCGAGTTCGCAGTGCGCCAGCGGCTCCAGCTCCGTATCGAGGCGCACCATTGCGCAGTACTCGTCGAAAGCGTGTGCCCAGGCATCGACGACACGAGTACCGGCGCGTCGGATCTCCTCCAGACGTCGGCAATCGAGCCGTGGGTCCAAGATCTCGATCATCGCCGACCCCGCAAGGTGTAGGTGTGCTTTGCACCGGGTCGGAAGGGCCCGGTTCCGTAGGGGTGCACGTTGACCACCGGAGTGGTCCGCTCCTCCCCGTGTGAACTGCGCAGCGTTCGGAACTCGTCGTTGTTGTCCAGTAGGGCTGCCAGACACAGACTTCGCAGTCTCTCGGCCAGACCTGGTTCCGGCGTGGTTGCTCCGGCCGAAAGCTCGACGTCGATGCGCAATACCGGGCAGTGATCGTCCCCCGGACTTCCGTCCGCGCAGAACCGCCCGGTGACCGACCGTGCGACCGACGCGGCGTCGAACGCCGAGGCCAGCTGCGCAGGGAAGATGGACGACGAATAGAAGGATGTGGCCACATCCGGCCGACCGGTCAGGACCACGAAGCACCCTTCGGGATCGACGATCGTGGACAGATCGTCGAATCCACTCATCTTCAGCACCTCTTGGAGTTCTAGGCCGGTGAGGACGCGACCCTGGTCATTGATCCGGTAACGCACCAGGGGCAGGGCACTGTCGATCGTGAACAAGAGGTACCCGTCCTCGTCTACCTCGGTGTAACGGCGCATCGGGTCGACCTCGACGAACGTGGTCAACGGTGTCGCGTTGCGACCGAACAGTTCCCGCCGCAATTTGTCAGAAGTGAATGCCGCCCGGCGGACGGTCACGGTCGTCGGTGTCTCGTGACCCATCACGCCTGCCTCAGCTGTCCCGTACATCAGGCATACCCGCTCCGGGCGGTGAAGCCGACCGAAGCGTTCCAGTACGTGGTCGCGCCATCGCTCGGTGATGCCTTCACCGGCCAGCAGGAGGTGCAGGTCCTGGGTGAGTGCGTCGGCGGGCAACATGTCGAGCACGTCTTTCACCAGGGGGGGGTAACCCGCGAGTATCACCTTCTCGTGGCGTGGACCCAGTTCGACCAGACTCGCAACCGCCGCCGCGACATCGATTCCCGGTGTCGCCACGGTGATTCGACGATCGTCTTCGTGTAGTCCGAGAGCGGCCTGATAGCTGTACGTGCCGCCGATCCAGGTCCCCATCGCGAAGCAGACCACAACCAGGGTCGTGTGCCCTCCGATATCGAAGCACTCCTCGAAGATCCGCCCGTAGTAGTCGGCAGCATCACGAGCGGCCCGGGAGTCGCGAGGGAAGTATGTCGGCGATCCGGTCGAACCAGATGTCGCCGACCATGTCTGTGCCCGTGAGATGTCACCGTCCCACATCAGTTCATCCAGCTCGTGGGGAGCCAGGTAGTCGATCTTGGTCGTGATCGGCAGCGCAGCGAAATCGTCTCTCGTCATGATCCGCTGCGGATCGCAACTGTGTGCCCGGAGATGGGCTCGGTATGCCGGAACCCGGCGGACGACGCGGTCTGCGACATCGATGGCGTGGTCGAGGCCTGCCGCCGCAGCAGTCCGTTGCGTGGATGTCGGTAGTTGATACATGGTTCCTCCTGGTCGTTGTGACCGAGGAGCCGTTTCCCCACCCTGCTGGATGCCGCTTCTTCTGTAGGTTGCTGTCTCTGACGAGTCGGCCGGATACAACAGAGCGCCCCGTCCGACTGGCTTGTCGGACGGGGCGCTCTGTCATGGTGCACCGGTCCCTCGGAGGCGCCAACATGCACGCAACCCGACGGGCGGCGTGGTCACCCAGGGTAGGTCGGGTCACCCCATTCCGGTGTCCATTCGGCCGCGACCTCCGCCGGCCTGATCACATACCCCGACAGTTCGTACCCGTGCCGTACCCGCTCGACGATCCGCAGTGTGTCGTCCGAGCTCCCGCGCGGGCTTCGACTCGTGACCACTCGGTGTCTGGCCTTGTCGACCTCTGATCCCGGTGGGCACTCGATCGTCTCGATGCCGAAGTCCTCGAGAATGTCGTGCAATTCGTCGACCACGCTGGCGCTCAGGGCCCATGGGTCGACCTGCCGACGTCCCTGCTCGAGTTCGACCCGATCGATCAAGGCCGCCAGCTGCCGCGCGATGGGACGGAGCAACGTCTGCGTCATCCCGACCTCGGCGGCCGCGGCACGATCTCGGAGGGCGATCAGCGACTGCTCATAGTTGCGCTCGACGACCCCGGAGGCAGTCGCCATGGCACTCTCCATCCGGTCGAACCGAAGGTGCAATTCGCTGAAATCCACTGTGCTCGAGACCGAGGACCATGCTGCCGCCGGCCGACCCGACACCTCTCCCGTCGGCGCACCCTCGCGCGAGGCGGCTCGATCGGTCCCATCCACATCCGGGTACACCGGATCGCACTCGGTGAACTCGCCGACGTCGGTGCGGGCGGGACCGGCAGGCGCCGGGTCACGTACCGGATCAGCGGCCCATCCGGTGCTGTCCGCGGAGCTCACTGCACCACGATCTCTCGACTTTGTTTACGGAGGGACTGGACTTCCATGGCATCGAGGTTGGCCGTTCGCTGTACGTTCATCTGGCCGATCAGCCGACCGCTCACCGCGTCATGGAGCTCCGCCTCGACAGTCTGGTTCTCTCCGATGACGAACACGACCCGAAGCGGCGCCTTGGCAGGCAAGTCATAGTCGAGAGCGAGTAGCGACTCTCCGATCACTTTCACGTACTGGAGTTCGGCTCCGTTCTCGTCACCCTCGGTGATCCGGAAGTTGATCTGGCGCGTCGCCCCCACCGTCGAGAAGGAGCTGGCTTCAACCCGATTGGGCACCCTCGTGTTCGGCACGACGACAAGGCTGTTCAGCATCTTCGATCCGTCGTCGGCCAGAACCGCGACGCCGAGTCCCTGCGCGACCACGTCGGACACGGACGCCTGCACCGCTGGTGGTTCACCTGTCTCTACCGCGTTGCGGAGCTCTGCAACGATGGCCGCTCCCAGCGCGACGGCCTCATCGGGATGAACGCTCTTGTCGGGCTCGAGTCCGGTCCACTCCTTGACCGACCGCTCCACGATCTTCATCCGGGTGGATCCGCCGACCAGCAACAGTTTGTCGACGTCGGAGTAGGACAGTCCGCATTGATCCATCACATCCTCGAGGATGTAGCGGGTCCGGGTCACCAGGTCGCCGACGACCCGATCGAATTCTTCACGCATGATCGTGATGGACTCGGTCCCGATCCGGATCTTCGCTTTGTCGCTGGTGGACAACCTGTGCTTTGCCGCCTCGGCTTGCTCGCGGATGAGCGCCTGTTGTTTGTCATCGTCGGGATCCAGCTCGCCTCCGAGATCCCGATACTTCGCTTCGGTCAACCTGATGAGCTCGTTGTCGAAGTCGAAGCCGCCCAGGTTGCGATCGCCTGCCGACGCCAGGACCGTGAAGTTGTTGTGCGAGATGTCCATCAGCGTCACATCGAAGGTGCCACCGCCGAGGTCATAGACGAGGACCCTTCCGTTGTAGCCGCCCTTGAGACCGAAACTCAGAGCTGCAGCGGTGGGTTCGTTGATCACCTGCAGAACGTTCAGTCCTGCGATCTCTCCGGCCTGGCGTGTTGCGGTTCGCTCGGCATCACCGAAATAGGCCGGCACGGTGATGACCACCTCGTCGACCTTCTCGCCGAGATAGGCCGATGCATCGTCGACCAAGAATCTGAGGATGAACGACGAGATCAACTCGGGTCCGTATTCGGTCGAGTCGCCGTCAGGGATGAACTTGTAGTCGGGGCTTCCCATGTGACGTTTGACGTAGCGGACGACGTTGCCGGGCATCGACGTCTCTGCGTTCTTGGCCTGCTTTCCGACGGTGACGTCACCGTCGTCGAACAAGACCGCGGACGGAGTCGTGTTGTCGCCTTCGCGGTTGTGGATGATCGTCGGGATGCCGTCGTCAGCCAGCACCGCAACCGCTGAATTCGTTGTACCCAGATCGATTCCGATGACCTTGCTCATTGCAGGTGCCCAATCATCAGCGCGAGAGAGTTCTTACGCTTGGACTTCTTCCAGCCCGGAACGTAGGACTGCCACACGATCAGTCCGACAGCCGCCAGTGACGCGAGAATGAGCAGTACCCCGATGCCGGAGGAGACGCCCATCAGCACCACCCCGAGCAGGAACGCTCCCACGACACCACCCAGCCACATGAACGGAGCGTCGGACACTGTTGTCGGTAGGCACCACGTCATCTCGTTCTGCTTGTGCAGGTATTCGAGAATCCGCGCCGCCTCCTGCTGAATTTCCGGGTCCCGAGAGAGCTGCTGCGCCTCGGACGCGAGTGCGACCATCGGAGCGATCTCCTCCTCCGCGGTCACCGCGTAACGGCCGTTTCCCTTCAGCTTCGGAACTGTCTCAGCTTTCTCCAGCAAGGCGATTCCGAGGTAGTAGCGCACCGGATCGACAGTCTGGTGCTGGGCGAAGACTCGGCGGTACATGTCGATGGCCTCGTCGAGGAGCCCGTTCTGCTGAAGCACCGAGCCTTGTGCGAGGGGATAGACGAAGTTCTGCGAATCGAGTTGAGTGGCCACTTGATACTCCTTCAGCGCTGCCACCCAATCCCGGAGCTGCTCATGGACGTTGCCGAGATTGAAGTGATACTCGGCGTTGTTCATCTCGATCTCAGTGGCGTGCCGCGCCTCGAATAGGGCGTCCTGCACTCTGCCCAGTCCGAGGTTCGCACGAGACCGAAGGCTCCAGGACTCGGCGTTTCCGGCTAGCACAGTGGTCGCCTCTTTCGCCGCGTAAGCAGCGGAATGATAGTCGTTGTTCGCCAGAGCCTCTCGGGCCGTTGCAACCCAGTCGACCTGGCCGCCCGCTCCTACAGGCTGGCGTGACGGTGCGGACGCCGGCGCCACACCCTGCGCCAGCGCGCGATCGTACGCCGCGCGCTTGTCCGCGCCGCCGAGAAGAACTTCGTGGGACTCACGTAGCCGCTTCATCTTCGTCTCGGCCTCGTGCCGCACGTCGATGTTCGGCGAGGATGCGCGTTTGGTCCACTGCCGGGTCGCCCGTTTCGAGGCCTGCTCGATCTCGGCCTCACTCGCAGTGCGGGTGACGCCGAGCAGTTCGTAGTAGTCGACTTCAACCATCAGCAGACACGCTCCTAGGAGATGTACTCGCCTGGTCATCACACATGACGCTTCCGCGTACTCATGGGTTAGAGACGAGTCCGAGATATTCTCAGAACATCGAAGCTAACAGCCGGGGTCAGCGCGCTCTGTCATCATTTTGTACGAATTCCATTGCATCAGTGCGGCATCTGCGACGCAGACATCCGGCACGAGCGCGGTTGTCGGCCTGTCCGGACGCCGGATTCCCGAGGCCGACGTTGCCGGACATCCGTCTGGGACGTGTGTCCCACACAGGGGCTACTCTTGGCGGCGCACACGTTCACATGTTCATAGGACAGCCATCGACCCCGACCTGTGGCAAACTTCTCCGGTCTCACCTCTCTGGACTGAGCACGGAGGTCTTCGATCTTGACGTACGCGGATTCACCACTGCCCACTTGGCTTCGCGAGGTCGACGTCGCACTACCGGCCAATCCGCAAGTGGTGTTGACCGGCAACCTACGAGACCTCGTGCTCGTTCCGAATCCGCGGCCTACCGGGCCTCGCTTCGTCACGGTTGACCCGACGTCAGCACTCGTACGCACGCTGCACGAGGCCGGACATCTGACACTTCTCTCGTTCAACCCGGCTGAGGGGCTGGGGATTCTGGCGGAGCACCAGCAGGTCGGCTCTGAGTTGATACGCGCAGCCGAGTCGAGTGCAGGGCCGGAAGCGTCGTTGACAGGTCAACTGCGCCGGATAGTCCGAATGGTTGCGATGTCGGAGTCTCCGTGTTGCCTCATCATCGAGGGCGCTTCCCGCCTGCGGGCCGACTCGGAGTCTTTCGGTGGCGAGCTCCACGAGCTCCTGGTGACCGCCGAGCGCGTTCTCCTGACAGCGCCCCGTCGGCGTGTGGAGGGCCCCCACCGATCGCCTCTCTACAACACCATCTTCTGGATGATCGATCGGGAGTCCGACCTCCCCCACTGGATCGTCGGTAGTGACCTGGTTCGGGTGATCTCGATTCCGTTACCGTCCCTGGGAGACCGACGACATCTGATCAAGCCGTTGGTCAATTCGCTTCCGGGCGCGACACCCATGCCCCTCGATCAGGATCCCGACCCCGAAACTGCCAAGCTCATCGACCACTACGCCGGGCTCACCGGTGGCATGACACTCCGCTCGATCACCGAGATCAACCGTCTCGCGATCGACCGCGGAATCCCGGCCCCGAATATCGACGACGCGGTGCGCACCTTCCGCGTGGGCATCCCCGACAACCCGTGGCATGACCCGGCACTCAAGGCGAAGATCCGCGACGCCGCAACCCGTCTGAACAAGAGCGTGCTCGGCCAGCCCGCTGCGATCCGCAAGACGGTCGACATCCTCATCCGGTCGACGATGGGCCTCACCGGCGCGCAGACAGCCAGTTCCGGCGGGCGCCCCCAGGGTGTCCTGTTCTTCGCCGGACCGACGGGCGTCGGCAAGACTGAACTGGCGAAGTCATTGGCCGAGTTAGTTTTCGGCCGGAAAGATGCATTCCTTCGGTTTGACATGAGCGAGTTCTCGGCCGAGGGTGCCGAAGCCAGGCTGATCGGGGCCCCACCGGGCTACGTGGGCCACAACGCGGGTGGCGAGCTGACGAACGCGGTCCGACAGCAACCGTTCCGACTCATCCTCTTCGACGAGGTGGAGAAGGCCCACCCGCGAATCTTCGACAAGTTTCTACAGATTCTCGAAGACGGCCGCCTCACCGACGGAAACGGTTCCACGGTGTATTTCTCCGAAGCACTGATCGTCTTCACATCCAATCTCGGTGTCTACACCACCGGGGCCGACGGACACCGAACGCCGCGGATCGCCCGAGGTGCCGGTTACCGCGAGGTGGAGTCGACCATCCGCGAGGCCGTAGCCGAGCACTTCACCCGAGAGCTGGGTCGCCCGGAGCTGCTGAACCGAATCGGTGAGAACATCGTCGTATTCGACTTTGTGTCGGAGACGGTCGGCGACGACCTGGTCGACCTGTTCGTGACGAACATCGGTAACCGCGTTCGCGAAACCACCGGCGCGCGGCTGACAGTCGCCGAGGATGCATTGCAGACTCTGCGCCAGGGCGCGACATTGAATCTCGACTTCGGGGGCCGTGGTGTCGCCAACGTCCTCGAGGCCATGCTCGTGAATCCGTTGGCACGGGCGATGTTCGAGCTGGCGACGATCCCGCCGGAGCTGACGGTCACCAGGGTCAAACGCTCAGGTGAGACCTGGACGGTCTGGTTGCGGTGACTCCGAGCATCCGGCGCCCCCATCCGGCCTTCGAGTACTCGCAGGGTCTCGACACGCCACAAACCCACTCACAGAACGAGGTCGGCGACTGATGCCCATCGATTACACCCATCCGGGCCGGATCAACTATGAACATCCGGGCCGGGGATCTCGCGCCAGGCCGGCCACTGCGGATCCAGTTGCGGACAGTCCGGCCGATCCCGTAACCGAGGCATCGTCGAGCCAGCCGATCAACTATCGACGGCGCGATCGTGTGTCACGACCTGCTCCGGACCGACAGGACGCGGCTCCCGTGCCAACGCCCACTCCTCGCGTACACGCCAACGATCAGGTCACCTGCACGTGTGGCGCAACGGCGGATCGCAGCGTGCTGGCCCAGTGTGTGTCTTGCGGTGCCGACCTCTGGGCACTGGCGGGTGTGCACAGCCAATCCCGGAATGCAGCGGCTGCCCCCGTCACAGCTCGCCGCCCCGTCGGTTTTCACCTCCCGGAGTCTGCGCCTGAATACCTCGACAACGGGTTTGTGGCACAGATGCAGTCCTACTCAGACGGTCTGCGCGCGAGCGTGAACGCGGGGTTGGAGTATGAGGGTCGAGTAGTCGACTCGGAGTGGAAACAGGTAGCTGCTGCGATCCTGCGCCTTCACTGGTGGGATCCCTCCGCACTCACGCTCGAAGTGCTTCGGGTCAACATCATGAAGCTGAAGATCCAGGAATGGGCGGCACGAGGCGGTATGGCCGACCTGTCCGAGATCGGCTGGACGCACGTGCTCGACTTCGTCGAGACCATCGACACCGTGGACACCCCCGGAGATCGTGACTGGACCACCGGCGACATCGAACTCCAACATGTCGATGCCATTCCGCAGCGATTCGATCATCTCGAGTCGATCCGCCGGATCGGGGCGATGGTCGCCGATGTCGACGTCTCCGGTCAGGACGTGTTCATCAAGCTCGCCAACGTGTTCAACGGCCATATCAAAGACTTCGGACGGCGCAACAACTGCGAACTCGAGATCGTCGCAACTGACATCACGGATGCCATCACGTCCCGCAGCGGTTGGCTTCCCGATTGGGCTTTCGCGTGGCCCACGTACTTCGGCGAGCTCGGCGTCTACGCCTACAACGACTGGGTGTGCGGTCAGGAGCGCGCCGAATGGCATATCGCGAAGTACATCATCGACGAAGCACGGGGAGCGAACTGACATGACCTCCACATCCGAGCCGCGACTGAGCGACCTCACCGGCGCAGCCGCCGACGCAGCCGCGCGATTGCGCGCCCAGCGTCGGCCGCTTCCGGTGGTCGGGCACAAGGAGGTGACCCGACAGGTCGAGCGCAAGGGTTTCCTGGGCCGAACCGAGACTGTGCCCGAGACCGCGCGAGTACCGATCGAACTCCCGGGGTGGCCCATCGGTCTCAATCGCGTGGTTCTGCGTGCCGCCTCCGACACCATCGACGAGGTCGTGTTGACCCCGGAGGGCAAGGTCGTCACGCTGCGCGTCGATCGGGACAAGCCCGAGGAGGTCCGCGTCGCGTCCCCCCACGCCCGATACGCATTGCGCGTCGCGCAGAGCGTCGGAGGAACACCGGAATGGGTACAGACCGGCAACGGATCCGACAGCGCCGCACGTCACCAGCGGGCGACCACTGCCGGTGATGCCGTCGGGCGACTGGTCGAGTTGATCTCCCGGATGGGTTGACCATCACCGCCCCGCACCGGCAGTGTCCGGATCGCCGAGGGCGAACCCGCAGGTCATCCATCCGAACCAGTGACCGGGTCAAACCGTTCACATAGAGTGTTGTCGATTGCTCCGAGTGGCCCGTACCGGGCACATCGGACATCACGAGACCCCGTACCAACAGAAAGGCGCAAACCATGGGCGTGAGCCTGAGCAAGGGCGGAAACGTTTCGCTGAGCAAGGAGGCTCCGGGCCTGACTGCGGTCTCCGTCGGCCTCGGCTGGGACATCCGAAGCACGACCGGTACCGACTTCGACCTCGACGCCAGCGCCATCGCGCTCGGCGCGGACAAGAAAGTCCTCTCCGACCAGCACTTCATCTTCTTCAACAACCTGCGTTCGCCCGACGGCTCGATCGAGCACACCGGCGACAACCTGACCGGTGAGGGCGAGGGCGACGACGAGGTCATCAAGGTCGACCTCGCGGGCGTTCCGCCGAACGTCGACTCCATCGTCTTCCCCGTCTCGATCTACGACGCGGACGCACGGTCGCAGTCGTTCGGCCAGGTGCGCAACGCGTTCATCCGCGTCGTCAACCAGGCCGGCGGCGCCGAGATCGCCCGCTACGACCTCAGCGAGGATGCCTCCACCGAGACCGCGATGGTTTTCGGTGAGCTGTACCGTCATGGGTCGGAGTGGAAGTTCCGCGCGGTCGGCCAGGGCTACGCCTCGGGTCTCGCGGGTATCGCCCGCGACTTCGGTGTGAACGTCTGAGTCTCTCGTAGACTCCGGCTGTCCGCCTGAACGTGCTTGTGGATGCCGCACCCGTTGTCGAACGGGTGCGGCATCCGCGCGTCACCACTCCTCTCCGACAATGCGGTCGGCTGGTTTCCACGCACCCTAGAAAGGCCACAAGCCAGTGGTAGTAAGAATTTTCGGCCTCTCGGTCGTCGTGACGATCGTGTCGCTGATCATCGCTTTCCTCTATGGCGGCGTCGAAGCGCTGATCCTGACCGCCATCCTCGGCGTCTTCGAGATCTCGCTCTCCTTCGACAACGCGGTCATCAATGCCACGATCCTCCGCCGGATGAGCGAGTTCTGGCAGAAGATCTTCCTCACCATCGGCATCCTGATTGCCGTCTTCGGTATGCGACTGGTGTTCCCGCTGGTCATCGTGTGGCTCGCGTCGGGTCTCAACCCGGTTGAGGCGCTCGACCTCGCACTGAACCCGCCGCCCAACGATGCGGCCTACTTCCCCAACGGCGATCCCAGCTACGAGACGATCATCACCGACGCCCACCCGCAGATCGCGGCCTTCGGCGGCATGTTCCTGCTGATGCTGTTCCTCGGCTTCGTCTTCGAGCAGAAGGAGCTCACGTGGCTGACCTGGATCGAGCGGCCGCTCGAGAAGATCGGCAAGCTGGAGATGCTCGAGGTCGTCATCGCCATGACGCTTCTCGTCCTCACTGCGACCTACATCGCCGCGCCCGACGAGCGGTCGACGGTCATGATCGCCGGCTCACTCGGCATGATCACCTACATCCTGGTCAACGGCCTCGGCGAGTACTTCAACGTCGAGACCGCGGAAGATGACGAAGCGGCCGAGCCCGGCACCGACGCCGCGGAGAAAGCGGCAATCGAGAAGACCAACGGAAAGTCGGGACCGTCGGACCTGGCCAAGGCGACAGGCAAGGCCGGCTTCTTCCTGTTCCTCTACCTCGAGGTGCTCGATGCGTCGTTTTCCTTCGACGGCGTCATCGGCGCGTTCGCCATCACGGCGGATCCGATCATCATCGCCCTCGGCCTCGGCCTCATCGGTGCGATGTTCGTCCGTTCGCTCACCGTCTACTTGGTGCGCAAGGGCACGCTGTCGGAGTATGTGTACCTCGAGCACGGAGCGCACTGGGCGATCGGCGCGCTGGCGTTCATCCTGCTGTACTCCATCGGCACCCACGTCCCCGAGATCATCACTGGCCTGATCGGCGTCGCGCTGATCATCGCCGCACTGATCTCCAGCATCGTCCGACGCAACCGCCTCGCGGCGAAGGGGGAAGAGGAGAAGGTCAACATCTGACCTGCCCTCCAAGAGGTGCGAAGCGAAGCGCGCTCCTGGGACGTGCGAGCGAAACGCCTCCCTCCTTTAGGTACGAGCGAACGCCTCCCCCTGCCCCCTGAGGTGCGAGCGAAGCGAGCCTCGAAGGGTTTGGTGACTTGAGTCGCCAGGCCCTTCGAGGCTCGTCGCTTTCGCTCCTCGCACCTCAGGGAGCAGTGGCTATGTCGCCCTTCGGATTAGGGAGCGGAGAAACAGCTGCGCCGCAGGACCCGAAGGTCCTGCGGCGCAGTGGTTTCGAGAGCCCGACTCAGCCCTGCTGCTGCCCTAGTTGCTGGGTGATCTGCTGGTTGATCTGGTGCAGGCTCGGCACCGACATGCCCGGGAGATGGCCCTGGATGGTGCGCAGGACCGACGAGTCGTCGCGCACCTTCTCGCTCGATTGCACGAGAACCGTTCCGGCGCCGGTGAAGTCGAACTGGCGCTCCTCGCCCGAGTTCAACCCCATCCGCCGGCCCGCGGCCGCGATGAAACCGTTGACCCACGCCTCGTCGTAGTGGTGACTGGGCGACGGGCAATCCGACCATCCGACAAGCGCTTCGGGATCGACGCGCACCGGCGGTTCGACGAACATCACCGGGCCGTTCGACGACGCGAGGAACTTACCGGTGCCGATGAGCGTCAGGAACCCCGGCACGATCGACTGGTTGAGCGACAGGTTCGGCTGGAAGGCAAGAAGATTGGCTGCCCGGATGGTGAGGTTGCCGTCTTCGAGGTCGTAGGCGTTGATGTCGTATCCGCGGTCGCCGATGATCAGCTTGCCGTGGCCCTCGGCGACGACGTAGTCACCGAGGTACAGCGGGGCGGAGAACTGCTGCGCCACCATCTGCAGCATGTTCCCCTGCAGACCCTGGGTCAGCGCGGTGAACTGCATCTGCCCGTAGTAGGCGATCATCGCGCCCTTGGACATGAACCACGGCTGGTTGAGGTCGATGCAGAAGGAGTAGTTGTTGTCCGGCACGTTGTCGTCCGACGGCAAGTTCATCGGACTCCACACGGTGTTGAGTTGGCTCATAGTTTCTCCTCCGATGCCTGCACGTACACGATGCCCTGTCCGGAGCACTCCAATTGCATTGCCTCACCGCCGGTTCGGCCTACGTTGCGCCAGCTCATCGCCGACCGCAGGCTGGTGTTGACCTGACCGGCCGACCCGACGAATGCCTGCGGGTCGACGGTCACCGGCGGCTTGGCCGGGGACACCTCGAGCTCGAAGACCCCGCCGTGCCCGAGCAGCACCGCCGAACCCGGACCCGACAGCTGCGTCGTGAACATGCCCTGACCGGTGACGGCTCCGGCAGCAGCGGACCGCAATGCACCGAACAGGCCGCCACCGCCGCCGCCACCGCCGCCCTGTGAGGCGACCGAGACGACGGAGGCCTGCAGATTGGCCGCGTAGGCGAGCAGCCGCGACGCCTCGACCCGGATCGTGCCGCCGACCGCCGCGAGATCCACGACGTGCACCTCGATGCCGAGGAAGCCGTAGTGCACCTCGCCGTGCCCCTGTGCGATCATCGTCGACTCGTGCTCGCCGGCGAGCATCCGGCCGGCCATGCCGCCCATGCCGCCCAGTCCCGGCATCCCGCCGCCCATACCGCCGGCTCCCGCGATCTGGTGGGGCTGGAAGTGCACGTTGCCCTTGTAGAAGAGCATCGCCCCGCGTCGTGCGACGACCGGCCCGGTACGGCCGATGTCGACGGAGACGACCTTGCTGTTGACCTTGGTGAACATTCTCGCTACCTCACCCTCACCGCTCGGCCGGCTGGATCGACACGACGCCGCTGCCATCCCAGCGCAACGAGAACGCCTCTCCGCCACCCTGTCCCAGCGCCGACCGCCAGGAGACATCGGTGACGAAGGACTGACTCAACTGGCCGCGGGCGCAGACGAACGCGTCCGGGTCGACCACGAGCGGATACTGCGGTGACACCTCGAGGTGGATGAGCGGGCCGCCGTTGGACAACAGTGCGATCTGTCCGTGGCCGCTCACCGTCGTGGTGAACAGACCCTGACCCGACGACGCTCCGCGCAGACCGGCGAAGGTGACATTGGTCTGCAGGTTGCCGTTGAGCACCATCAGCTGCTCGGACTCCACTTGCAGGGTCTCGTTGTTGAGCTCGATGACGGTCGTCTCGGCGGCGTTGTGCGCGAAGTACACGATGCCGTTGCCCGAGGCCTCCATGAGCGACAGCGCCTCCCCGGTGGCCCGCTGCTTCAGGCCCGCGAGCACGCCGTCGCCGCCGCCGAAGCCCGCCGATTTGAAGGTGACCTGTCCCTCGTAGGCGACCATCGACCCGCTGATCGCGCGGACCGCGGAGTTGTTCAGCCTGGCTTCCACCACGCGTTTGGACCGTTGTACCAACTGCATTCGACGTGCCTCTCTCGCGCCGTGGGGAGGCCGCCGATCGACCATCCCTCGTTCGTCTCCCGACGCCATCCCCGCACCGCGGCACCTGCCGGCATCTCGGCATCCCAGCTCGCCGTGAGCCGGGGAATCCGGCCTCATACCGAGATGAAAATAGCCGATAGCATCGAGTGGTGCCCGGAAACTTCGTACGTCGTTGGTTCGGGAACGATTCACGCACGAATTCCGCGCCACCTGCATCATCGGAACAAATGACGGCGGCGTTCCTGGAGTCCGAATCCGTCCTGGCCGAGATCGATCCGGCCGTCGCGGTGACCGCCGCCCTCGACCCGCGGTCGCGCCTGCGCGCCTCGTGGTCGGACATCCGAGAGCACCACGCCCAGGCGACGTCGGACTACCTCCGGCTGGTGTCCCCGCCGGCCGGCACACGCGTCGACCCCCGGGATCTCGACCGGTCGACACAGGCGCTGCGGTCGATCACCGCCTCCATGCGCGACTTCGCCCAGACCAACGCCGAGACCCTCGAGCGGGCGCGGGCCACGGTACGGGCCGCCGACGCCCAGGACCACGAGGCCCGGGTAGCCGCCAACCGGGTGATGACCGCCCTGGAGAACGCCGCACCGGCGGTGGCACGACTGCAATCGGTGTCGGATGCCACCGACGACCTCGCGCGTGCGCTCACGGCTTTCGACCAGGACGCGGGGCTGCGTGACCGGCAGTCCGCCGCGGCAGCCGTACTCAGTTCGGCGCGCCGCCTCGAACAACTTCTCGCCGAGGCCCCCGCCTTCGCCGACCGCGCACAGCAGGTCATCCGTTCGGTGGAAACGCGCCGGAGCGCGGTGTCCACCCGGAGCGCGCAACTCCCCGACACGCTCTCGGCGCTGCGCCGGGAGTTCAGTGCCGATTGCTCCCTCGATCTACAGCGCAACGGCTCGGTCGTCGACGAACGGCTCGAACACGCCGACGCCGAGCTCGCGGCCGCCCGCGCGATGGTCGATGCTGCCCCCGACCAGGCCATCGGCCGCGCCGACGCCGCCCGCGACGACCTGGCCGTCGCGGAGAAGGCCGTCGACGCCGTGCTCGACCGGTTGCGACTCCTGCGGGAGGTGCGCGCCGACCCGCGGGGCGCGGAGCAGCGCGTGCGCTTCCGCCTGCGCGACGCCCAGCTCTTTGCGGTCAATCACCGTCTGGTTGACGAATGGGGCTCGGTCCTCGATGCTCAGGCCGACCGGATCGAGCGCGCCAAAGGGGTTCTGGATCGCATCCACCCCGACTACTGGAGCTACCTGACGCAGCTGCGTGCGGTGGACGACCGGATCACCGAGATCGTTTCGCGGATGAGAGGACAGGTGGCCGCAGGATGACCACCACTGCACGACACGACGACACCGGTCTCGAGCCCGGGACGATCCGGCACTTCGACCACCTGGAGCCGTCGGTCTCGAACTCCCTGTTCCACCGGCAGCCCGAGCCGATCGAGCCGACCTGGCCGGCGCAGCGGCTCGCCGTCGCGCTGGGCGCCACCCTGTACGTCCCGGCAACCCGGCCCGATCTCGCCGAGGTCATCCGCCGACGCCGCGCCGAGGGTGTGATCTCGATGGTCATCGACCTCGAGGACGCGGTCGCCGACGACGAGGAGGCCGAGGCGATCGAGCACGCCGTGGCCGCGTTGCGCGCTATCGCCGCGAACCCGTGCCGGCCGATGTTGCTGTTTGTCCGTCCGCGGTCGGCCGACCGGATAGTGCCGATCGCCACCGCGCTCGACACCCCGTCGGTGCTGACCGGGTTCGTCATCCCGAAGTTCTCGTCGGAGAGTGCACCCGAGGCGCTCGACGCCGTTGCCGCTGCCGGACAGATCCTCGACAAGCACCTCTGGGTCATGCCGGTTCTCGAGTCGGCCGCGGTGGTGCACCGCGAGACCCGCGACGACGAGTTGACCGCCCTCGCGTCGCTCCTGAGCGCGCACCGCGACCACGTGCTCGCCGTGCGCATCGGGGCCACCGACATCTGTAGTCATTTCGGCATCCGCCGGGATCGTGACCTGACCATCTACGACGTCCGGGTCGCGGCCGATGTGATCGCCGGCATCGTCAACCATCTCGGCCGCAGCGACGAGAGCGGTTTCGTCGTGACGGGGCCGGTGTGGGAGTACTTCGCCGACCACGAGCGCATGTTCCAGCCCATGTTGCGTCACACGCCGTTCCGCGAGAACGACGCCGTCTACTTCCGGCAGCAGCTCGTCAGCCGCGACATGGACGGTCTGCTTCGCGAGATCACCCTCGACCGCGCCAACGGCCTGCACGGCAAGACCGTCATCCACCCCGCGCATGTCGCCGCGGTGCACGCGTTGTCGGCGGTCACCCACGAGGAGTATCACGATGCACTCGACATCCTGGCCGGCGAGTCCGGCGGGGTACGGGCGTCGTCGTACCGCAACAAGATGAACGAGCTGAAGCCCCACCGCAACTGGGCCTTGCGGGTCATCGATCGCGCTGCCGCCTTCGGCGTGACCCGCCAGGGGGTTTCGTTCGTCGACCTGCTCACCGCGCTCGCCTCGCCCGGGCCGGCCAACTCGTGAACGATCCGGACACCGTCGGCATCGACTGGGTGACCGAATGTTTCGGCGTCGAGATCGCCGACGTCGGCGACACTCCGGGTCACGCGGTCCGCGACCTCGTCTCACTCGGCTTGCGCCACAACCGACGCCGTGCTCATCTGCTGGTCTCGACCGTGCTGGGCAAGCACATCCCGACCTCGCCCGCCATCGTCCGTGGCGCCGCCGACGATCTCGGCGCCGCGATCATCGCCGAGATCGGTGCGAATGCGGCACGCGACGCCGCCGTCTTCGGCTTCGCCGAAACCGCGACCGGACTCGGACACTGTGTCGCCGAACGCATCTCCGCGTCCCGGTATCTGCACTCGACGCGGCGCAGACGAGCCGGCGTGACGGTGTCAGGAACCTTCGAGGAGGGGCACTCGCACGCGACGACGCATCTGCTGCAGCCAAGTGATCCCGCATTTCTCGACCCCGTGACGCCGGACGAGGTGCTGATCCTGGTCGACGACGAGATCTCCACCGGCAAGACCGCGCTCGGCGCCATCGAGGCCATCGTCGCGGACCGTCCCCGTAAGCGGTTCGTCGTGGCGTCCCTGGTCGACATGCGTACGCCCGCGCAGAAGTCCGAATGCGATGATCTCGCAGCGAAACTCGGCGTCGAGGTCGCCTATGTGGCGCTCGCGCACGGCTCGATCACCCTTCCCCCGGACCTCCTCGATGCGGTGTGGCAGCTCGGGTCCGACGAGCTCAACCCGGTGGCAGCCCGGCGCGGCGGCCTGGTCGCGGTGGCCCTCGACTGGCCGGCGGCAGTTCCCGACGGCGGGAGGCACGGAATTCTCCGCACCGACTCGACGGGCTTCCGGCGAGCGGCGACCGCGGCCGCCGACACCGTGGCGGCACAACTCGATCCGCGGCGCCCGGTTGTCGTGATCGGGCACGAGGAACTGATGTACGCACCCTTGTGCATCGCCGAGTCGCTGGAGCGTCGTGGCTTCGCCACCGGATACCAGACCACCACGAGGTCGCCGGCCCAGGTGCACGACGTCCCGGGGTATCCGCTCCGGCGCGGATTCCGGTTCACCGCACCGGAACCCGATCCGGAGACGCCGCGCTATGTCTACAACGTGTCCTCCGTCTACCATCCGGACCCGCAGGTCGTCCTGATCGTCGACTCGCCGGCGGACACCGATGAGTTACGCGCGCCCGGTGGACTCGTCGACGTCCTCACCGCCGCCGGGCACCCGGTGGTGCTGGCCGTCTTGCCCGCCACCGACCAGCCTGCCCTGGCACGAACCCGAGAGGCGGTGCGCTGATGGACATCGCCACCACCACACCACCGCTGTGCGGACCGGAGTTCGGTTCGTACGCGGCCGACGAAGTCACCTGGCTGCTCAAAGACCTGTCCGACGTGGCGCTGGAAGGTGAACTGCGCGAACGGGAACGTCGAATCCAGTCCGGTCAGGCCCACTATGCGGAGTCGCTGCCGATCGAGTACCAACCCGGCCGCGAGTACCAGGAACTCTTCCATGCGACGCTACGGTCTTCCGCCCAGCGGCTCGCGGAAGCCGTCGGAGTGGTGTCCGAACTCATTCTGGCCGAGCGGCATTCCACGCCGACGCTGGTGTCGCTGGCGCGGGCCGGCACCCCGGTCGGCATCCTGATCCGACGGTGGATGGCGGCCGTCCACGGCATCGAACCCCAGCACTACACGATCTCGATCGTGCGCGCACGCGGGATCGACACCGTCGCACTCGATCACATCATGGCGCGGCACCCGGCGGAGTCGGTCGTCTTCGTCGACGGCTGGACCGGCAAGGGCGCCATCCAGCGCGAACTCACCGCCGCTGTCGACGAGTACGCGCGCACCGGGCGGCCGCAATTGCACGACGAACTCGCGGTGCTGGCCGACTCCGGCTCCTGCACGACCCTGTTCGGCACCAGGGACGACTTCCTCATCGCCTCCGCCTGCCTGAATTCCACTGTCTCCGGCCTGGTCTCGCGCACCGTCCTGAATGCCGACCACATCGGTCCGGGCGAGTTCCACGGAGCGAAGTTCTACCGCCATCTCGCCGACTTCGATGTCTCGGGACTGTTCCTGGACACCGTCAGCGCCGAGTTCGATGCAGTCGCCGACCGAGTTCGGGCGACGGTGTCGGCGATGACGCCGGAGTCACGCCGGCCCGACTGGTCCGGCTGGCGCTCCGTGGAGCAGATCCAGACCGAGTACGGCCTGTCGTCGATCAACCTGGTCAAGCCCGGCGTCGGCGAGACGACGCGGGTGCTGCTGCGTCGCGTACCGTGGCGCATCCTGGTGCGCGCCGACGATCTGCCCGAACATCGCCACATCCGGTTGCTCGCCGCCGAACGAGATGTGCCCGTGGAGGTCTCGCCCGATCTCGCGTACTCGTGTGTCGGGCTCATCAAGGAGGACTCGTGAACGCGCTGGTCGCCACCGATCTCGACCGGACCATGATCTACTCACGCGCCGCCATGGGCGACGAGCAGTTCGCGACCCTGGAGACCGTGTGCGTCGAGATCTACCGCGACGCGCCGCTGTCGTACATGACCACGACCGCCGTCGAACTGATGACCCGTCTGGCACGTGAGGTCGTCGTCGTACCGACGACCACTCGCACCCCGGCTCAGTTTGCCCGGATCGAGCTGCCGGGCAGCCCATTTCGCCACGCCGTGGTCAGCAACGGTGGCCGGATCCTCGTCGACGGCGCCGACGATCCGGAATGGCGTGCGCACATCGACCGCGAGGTGACCCGCGCGGGCGCCACCCTCGACGAGGTCCGCGACGAACTCCGAACACGCATCGACGACTCCTGGGTCACCGCTCTGCGGACCGCCGACGACCTCTTCTGTTACCTGGTCGTCGACCCCGCGGTCCAACCGCCGGAGTTCCTCGAACAATGGCAGCAGTGGTGCGACGCACGGGGCTGGACGGCTTCCCAGCAGGGTCGCAAGATCTATGCGACCCCGCAGCCGGTGACGAAGTCGGCAGCTATCGCCGAAGTCCGGCGACGGCTCGTCGCTGACGGCACCCTCGACGACTCGGCAGCGCTCTGCGCGGCCGGCGACGGCTGGCTCGACACCGACCTGTTGCTCGCCGCCGATCACGCGATCCGCCCGCGGCACGGTGAGCTGGAATCGCTCGGCTGGTCGGCGCCCGGGCTCACGATCACCGCCGACACCGGGGCCCTCGCCGGTGTCGAGATCCTGCGGTGGTTCGGCGAGCGGAGCGGGATCACCGTGCCGGAATCCGCGACGCCGACACCGCGAGACCGGACCGTCGGGGTTCACGCGAACTGATCAACCGAACTGATCACGTGGGCATCGATCCGAGGACGTCGGAGTGCCCGTGGCGTCGGCACCAGCTGATCAGGTATCGCGCGTGTAGACCGCACCACCGGTAGACGGCGGCCTGGGTCACCGGCAGCGATGCGTCGTGCTCACCGCGCTCGACGATGATGGGCCCGAGGTAGTGGCTCGTCACCTTGTTCGCGGTGTTCGGCGACACCTTGGCGGCGCGGGCCAATGAGGCGTTGTCCGAGGCGCTGCCCGACGCAATCGCCCCCGCGAGACGGCCCGCGGTATGGCCGCGCCGACCATCGAACAACTCGTAGAGCGGTGGACGGCGCGCCGACGCGGCCCTGGGCAGGGCCTGGCCGAGCGCCACCGAGCGCACAACACCGACCAGCGTCGCGAAACCGTCCGATTTGGCGATGACCCCCGCGACCTCGTCGCGCAACCGCGCCTCGTCGAGATGGTCCTGTTCCAGCCCGTGTCCCTGGGTCGCCAGGACAACCGGCGCGTGCCGGTCATGGTGGTCGAGGGTGTCGATGACGTCGAGTCCGTCGAAGGTCCATTCCAGGTCAGGTCGGTTCCAGATCAGATCCGCCACCACGACGTCGAATCGCACGTTGCCGGCGATGCACTGGACGAACTCGTCGCGGCCGGTGGCAACGGTGACCGTGGCCTGGTCGAGCGCCTTGGTCAGCGGCACCGCGACCACGTGTCCCAGCGGGGAGGCGACAAGGACCCGCATGTCGGTCGGCACAGGCATGATCATGCCCGATATGTCCGCGATGTGCGCGATCACGCATCCGATCGGACGAGAGGGTGGTTATTTACCCTGCAATCACCACATCGGGTTCGAGATACCGCTGACAAATCGTCTCACGTTCGTAAGGCTGAAGAAGTTGGCGTTCGTGAAATAAGTTCTCGATGCCCGATCGCGAGCCATGTCGATCATCCGAGAGAGTCCCGCCGTTTGTTCGGCTCACAGCTCCCGGCCGAATCGAAGTCGACAGGAGATCCCGGCACGTGTCCGTACCCCTCAACGACGCCCCCCGGTCGGCGACCCCCGGCACCGGGCCCACTGCCGCGCCGAGTCCGGAGCGGCGGATCACGGCCGTCGTTGCCGAGCACGACATCTTCGACGCCGCCCTGGCCGCTCTCGTGGAGAGCGCCGGCTACGACGCGACGGTCGTCGAACCCGCCCAGCTCGCTGCCCTACGGAACCCGAGCGCGATTCTGGTGCGGTCGGCCGCGATGCTCGGGTTCGTCCGGCGGGTGGCATCGCTGCGCACCGTCAAGGTGATCTTCGTGGGCAACGGGGTCGCGGGCTTCGATCACATCCGTGTCTCACCGCGGGCCCCGGCCGCCGAGGACGAGCTGCAGCGGGCGCTCGAGACTGCGGTGGGGCCGCCGACCCCGCCGTCCGCACCCACACTTGCGAACCGGGTACGCATCACCCAGCGGGAGCTGGAGATCCTCCAGACCTACACATTGGGTGCGACGCTGCGTCAGACGTCGCGTGTCCACGAGATCGCCGAGAGCACGGTGCGCGAGCACTATCGGCGTGTCGCCCGACGCTACGAGGAAGCCGGCCGGCCGATCGGGAACAAGGCCCAGTTGCTGGTCGAGCTCATCGCCGACGGCTGGGTGCGCCCCTGACACCGCCGCCGTGGCCGACGTGCGGCTCAGTTGGTGTCCTTTGCCTCACGACAGAGGCTCTCGGACGGTGCAGACTTCCGACCATGACCGCGCCTGCCGACTCCCTCGACGAACGGGGGATCGGGAACCGACGGACCGGCACGGCGTGGACGCTCGCCGGGATGGAGCTGTTCGTGTCGTTGTCGGCACTCGCCGGCGGCTCGGCTCTCATGACCGATCAGTGGTCGATGCCGCGGGAGTGGCTCACCCACACGCCGTTCGAGACCTGGACCGCTCCCGGTGTCGCACTGATCGCCGTAGTCGCGTTACCCCACCTGGTGGCTGCCGTGGTCGCCGCCGTCCCGTCCGTGCCCGCGCGGTTGGGCATAATCGGCGGCCTGCTCGCCGGGTCGTCGCTGATGGTCTGGATCATCATCCAGATCGCGCTGCTGCAGGTGTTCTTCTTCCTACAACCCGTGCTCTTCGTCGTCGGCATCGGTGAGATCGCGCTGGCGATCCGCTGGCGGCGCGTCCGCTGCCCGTCGACGCCGGGTGACGGCGCTGAACCCTAGAAGAGCCCCACGGCGCGGCCGATCAGACCGAGCGCGACGATGAGAAAGATGATCGCCGCGATGGCGATGACGATCACGCCGCCGGCACGCCTGCGTTGCGGCGGTTCGTGCTCCTCTCCACCGACCGCGGATTCCGCCGGCGGTGTGTCACCGGGCGCCACTCCGCCGCCGGGCTCGAGTCCCGCCGTGCTGGACGGGTCGGGGTTCTGCGGGTTGAACGGTTTGCGGGCGGGGTCGTTGTCAGCCATACGGGCGGTGTACCCGGAATGGCGCGAAGTCACTCGTGGGCTGTCAGAGACCGGGTGCGAGTGCGGCGAACATCACGGGCAGATCGTCGGCCCAGTAGGGCCATGCGTGCGTTCCGATCGCACGGAAACGGACGACTGGCTGCAGCCCCTCGGACCTCATCCGGCGGGCGAACTCGTTCGAGCACGCGTTGACCGAGTTCTCGAGTACCGCTCCCGTCGCGATCTTCTCCCCACGGTGCCGGCCCGGGTCGAGCCGGGTGCGTTGATCGAGGGGGCCGGGCGCGCCGGTCCCGGACGCGATGAAGACGCGCTTCCCGACGAGGGTCGGCAGGCGGCGACCCGGGTCGTGGTCGGCCCATCCCGGCGCGTTCCACGGACCCCACATGTTGGTGGGATCCCCACCGTCCCGGATGATCGCGGCTCGGATCTGCCCTTCGTGCACCGGGCCGGTCGTGAACGGGCAACCGCTGATGGAACCGACGCCCGTGTACAAGCCCGGCCGGCGCGTCGCGAGTGTGAACGCGGCCTGGCCGCCCATGGACAGGCCCGCGATCGCGTTCCGCCCGTTGCCGTGGAACCGGCCGTCGATCAGCGACGGCAGTTCGACGGTCAGGAACGTCTCCCACTGCGGACGCCCGAACGTCGCGTCGTCGTGCTGCCAGTTCGTGTAGAACGCCCCCTGGCCGCCGGGCAGCACCGCATTGACGTCCTTGTCACGAAAATACCTGTCCGCGCGGGCTTCCCGAATCCAGTCGCTGATCGCCGTCTTGCGGCCGCCCCCGTCGAGGAGATACAGCGTCCCGCGCGACCGGGAGTGCGCCGGGTGCAACACGCTCACCGGCACGTTCCGGCCCATCGCAGCCGAACGGATCACCAGATCGTGCCGCTGCGGCCCGACCGCCACACTGCTGATCACCGACGCCGACGCGGATACCGGTGCCGCCGAGACGATTCCCTGCGTACCCGAGACGATCGGACCGGCGACGAGCGCGGCCGCGAAGACCCTGGTCAACCGGCGCCGAGCACGACTCATCCGGGTAGCACGCCCAGTTGTCCGAGGAAGTCGAGCTGATCGAAGTACAGGTGCTCGGACATCAGCTCCGAGCCGTCGATCCGGTAGGTCGCACTCCATCGGAACGAGACAGGCCGTCCGGTGGGTTCGACCGGACCCGACGGACTCTGCAACACTCCGTCGTGGACACCGTCGAACGTGCCCTCCACCGAGGCGTTGTCGCCGTCGACGACATACGAACCAACGGTGAGGCGACCGTCGGAGAAGGCGCCCTGGAAGACCGACAGGAAACCCAGTACGCCCTCCCGTCCCGTGAACACCCCACCCGGCGAGACCAATTCCGCGGCGGCGGACCATGGTTCGTTCTCCGGTGCGCGGCCGTTGAAGGCATCGATGTGCGCGTCGATGACTGCTCGTGCATCACTCATGTCGGGCTCTCTTCCTCGGTTGTCGTCGGCAGGTGCGCCGACATTCGGGTATCCGGATGACACCGACCGCGCGGCGGGTCAGGATGAGCGGGTCGATCGACGAACCGCCCGATCGACTTCGGTCACGATCGTCTGGGTCGAGTCGTAACCGGCGATCGCATGCGCCATCTGCCGGCACCGAACGGCAACGTCGTCGTCGGCCAGGATGCGGCGTACCGTCGCGGCGAGGTCCGCAGGAGCGGGTCGCCGGGTCCCCAGATCTGCGCCGACCCCGAAGTACGCCACCCGAGCCGCGACTTCGGGCTTGTCCTCACCCCCTGGTGCGACGACGACGGGCACGCCGTGGCGCAGTGCCTGCAGCACTCCGCCGTAGCCGCCGTTGGTGATCAGCACCGATGTGCGCGGCAACAGTGCCTCGTAGTCGAGGAACCGCGCGACCCGCGTGTTGTCGTTCCGCGGCACGGGATCCGGGTCCGCACCGCCGGTTGTCACGACGACCTGGACGTCCATCTCGGCCAGCCCGGCGACGGCGGGTTCGATCAGTTGGGAGAAGTCGTCGTTGTCGAGCGTGCCCTGGGTGACGTGGACGATCGGGCGGTCGTCGTCGACCATCTCCGACCACCACGGCGGCGGGGGAACAGCACCGCCAGGGAACACCGGCCCCGCGAACACCGTGTTCGGCGCGACATCTGATCGCGGATACTCGAATTCGGCCGGCCCCAACTGGACGAAACGGTCGAACGCCCTGGACAGGTCGAGGACGAAATGATCAAGCGAGCCCCCGGCCCGTCGGACCAGGTCACGCGCCGAGGACTGCGTGGACGCGAACAACACCCGTCGTACTGCCATGTGAGCCAACCGGTTACGGAGCCGACCCAGTGGACCGGACATCGGCGGCAAGCCGCTGTTGAAGGGGGCGACGTCGGGACTGGACTGAGCGAGCGGCATGGTGCCGACACCGATCACCGGAGGCCGCCGGCCCGGGGGCCGGGACAACAGGGGGATGATCCCGGCGAAGGTTCCGTCGCACACGATCACGTCGACACTCCGGCGGCCGAGGACCGATGTCACCGCCGTCGCCTGCTCCGGCAGCGGCGCGATGAACGTCCGCTCGACCTGGTAGCGCGAGAGCGCCAGTCCGCGGTACCGATGCCGGTCGGGGGTGAAGCTGTCGGGGTCACGTTCGTCCAGATCGGCGACTCCGGTCAGCGATTCGACGGTCAGCCCGGCGTCGCCAACCCGGTCGGCGAAACGCGAGCCGGTCAGCATGATCACCTCGTGACCCCGATCCGCGAGCACACGTCCGACAGCGGTGAGCGGACCGACGTGTCCGGCCAGCGGCGTGGCGCACAGCAGAATGGTCGACATCGATCCTCCATTTGGATAGAGCTCGACTCTAACCAAATTAGACGACGGATGATCACTCTCGCGTAATCGGTCCCATCTTTGCACTTCAGCGGGCTAAGTGAATTCGGGGACCGTGATCGACCTTTGGGCGAAGCCCAGCAACGCCACTACTATCGTTGTCGTTGGAGTCCGACCCGACCGGAGGCCGGCGTGAGCAAACGCCCCTACACACCGCGTAAGCGCGCGATCAGCGCCGCGCAGACGCGGACACGCATCCTCGACGCCGCCCAGGCGCTGTTCGTCCAGCAGGGATATTCGCGGACCACCGTGCAGCAGATCGCGCAGCAGGCCGAGGTGTCCGTCGGCACCGTGCATCAGGCGGGGTCGAAAGCGTCCCTCATGACGGCCGTCCTCGAACGCGCCTTCACCGGTGACGAGAAGTTCGTCTCGCTGCTCGAGCGACCCGAGTTCATCGCGATCATGAACGACACCGACACCGATCGCGCCATCGGGCGGTACGTCGACCACGTCGTCGCCGCGAACAGCCGGATCGCCGATCTATGGCATGCCGCGACGCTGGCGGCCGACACCGACCCGGCCATCGGCGAACAGCTCGAGCGGTCTGAGCTCCGCCGGCTCGACGACGTGCACACCGGCTGCCACTGGTTCGTCCACCGGGGCCTGATCTCCGACACCCGGGTCGACGAATTCGCCGACATTCTGAGCTATCTCACCGGCCCGGCGACCCATCGCTACTTCACCGTCGAACGGAACTGGAGCACCGCGCGATTACGCAGTTGGCTGCTCACCGGCATCATGGCGGCGATGCGGTAGTCACGCGTACGGGTCACCGGTTGTGGTGAGCGGTGGTCGAAGGACCAGGACGACGACGATCGCGACGAGGAAGACGGCGGTCAAGGCGAACGGGACCGGGATGACCGGGTCGAGCAGGACCAGGAGCGCACCGACCGGTACCACGGTGTTCACCACGCGATCGGCGTTGGCGCGCAGAGCAATCCACCAGATGCCCAGGATGAAGACGGCAATGGGGATCGTGACCGTGAACGACGCCTGGGTTTCCGTCAGCTCGCTGTGGTGGGTCAGGACGTCGATCTCGACCTCGATACCGGCCGAGAAGGCACCAGCGGCGGCGAAGACGAAGTAGTGGACGTATCCGTATCGAAGGGAGTCGGCGAGCGATCCGATGGCCCGGTGGTGCGGCGGCCAGAAGTAGATCCACCACAGCGCGGCGGTCGCGATGAACGTGAGGATCGCGATCGAGATCAGCGGGGCGAGCTCCTGTTCGTTGTGCAGCGCCTCGATGATGGCGTTCGACGACGCCAACAGGCTCTCGCCGAGCAGGATCAGCGTGAACAGTCCGTACCGTTCGGTGATGTGGTGCGGATGCCACGGAGTGTTTCCCTGCTTCTCGGCGATCGCCGGCACCGCGAGCTCGGCACCGACGAGCACCACGAACCCGATGGTTGCGGCTGCTCCCGACGGTACGAGGAGCCATAGCAGCCACAAGATCTGGACGACGGCGATCCCGGTGGCGTAGAGCCGGGTCGTCCGGCGGCGGTCTCCGGCAGAGCCGGAAGCGCGCAACCACTGGGCGACCATCGCGACGCGCATGACCACGTAGCCGAACACGACCAGGGTGAACTCGTGGTCGACGAAGGCGGGCTCGATCCCGGCGGCCAGCACCAGCACTCCCGCCATCTGGACGAAGGTGAGCACCCGGTAGAGCCAGTCGTCGGTGCCGAACGATGTCGCGAACCAGGTGAAGTTCATCCACGCCCACCAGATGGCGAAGAAGATGAAGGCGTACGACACGACCCCGTCGACGATGTGGTTCTCGGTGAGTGCGTGATGGAGTTGGACGGCTGCGATGCTGACCGCGACCACGAAGACCAGATCGAAGAAGAGCTCGAGCGTGCTGGCCGTCCGGCCCGGTTCGGCCGGGTCTCGTAGGCGCATGGTGCTCAGGTGAAAGCGCTCAGACATCGTTGCCCCCGATCGGTCGCTGCGTGTGCACGAGATCATGCCATCGGCGCCGAGGGCATGCGCTCAGGAGTGCGGGCCGGGGTGTCCCACCGCCGACGGCGGTCGGCGTGAGGGGCGCACGCCGTGTGACCTCGGCGATCTGCGCAGGTGACGGGCGGGATGGACCCGTCGTGGCACAGTGAACACGTGCTGCTGCCCACCCTGACCCCCACCGCACCGGACGATCCCGCCGTGATCCGTGTCGGCGACGACAAGCTGTCGCGCGAGGACCTCGTCGGGGCCGCGACGGCGGTCGCCGAACGGATCGCCGGTGCCCGAATCGTCGCGGTACTGGCCACGCCGACGGTGGAGACGGTGCTGGCGGTGGTGGGCGCGCTGATCGCCGGGGTGCCGGTCGTCCCCGTTCCGCCCGACTCCGGGCCGCGCGAGTTCGAGCACATCCTCGCGGACTCGGGGGCACAGGCGTGGCTCGGGCAGGCCCCCGCCGAACCCACCATTCCTGTCATCCCGGTCCGCCGCTACGCGAAATCGTGGCACCGTCACCCGGAACCGCACGCCGATTCGACCGCACTGATCCTCTATACATCCGGCACGACCGGCCTCCCGAAGGGGGTTCCGATCACCAGGCAGAGCATCGCCGAGGGCCTCGACGCACTCGCCGATGCGTGGTTGTGGACCGCCGACGACACTCTGGCGCATGGCCTTCCGCTGTTCCATGTCCACGGGTTGATCCTGGGGGTCCTGGGTCCCCTGCGACGGGGCGGGCGACTGATCCACACCGTCACCCCGACCGCGGACACCTACGCCGGTGCCGCCGGATCCGGCGCGACCATGTTCTTCGGCGTGCCGACGGTGTGGAGCCGCGTCGCCGCCGATCCGACTGCGGCACAGACGCTGTCGTCGGCGCGCGTCCTGGTGTCGGGCAGCGCCCCGCTTCCCGTGCCGGTCTTCGAGCGGATCCACGAGCTCACCGGCCACGAGATCGTCGAGCGTTACGGCATGACCGAAACACTGATCACCGTCAGCACGCGCGTCGACGGACAGCGCCGGCCCGGATGGGTGGGTCTCCCGCTCGCCCACGTGGAGACTAGGCTGGTGGAGAACGGTGAGCCGCTGCCCCACGACGGCGAGAGCGTGGGCGATCTCCACGTCCGCGGCCCGATGATGGCGTCCGGGTATCTGAATCGTCCGGATGCGACTGCCGAATCCTGGCTTTCCGACGGCTTTTTCGCGACCGGTGACGTCGCGGTCATCGACGGGGGCGGGATGCACCGCATCGTCGGCCGACGAGCGACCGACCTCATCAAGTCCGGCGGGTTCCGCATCGGGGCCGGCGAGATCGAGACCGTCCTGCTCGCCCACCCGGCGGTCCGCGAGGTGGCGGTGATCGGCGTCCCCGACGACTACCTGGGCCAACGCATCATCGCCTACGTCGTCGGCGACCAGGTCGCCGACACCGAGCTCATCGAGTTCGTCGCCGGCGAACTGTCGAATCACAAGCGGCCGCGCGAGATCCGGTTCGTCGAGTCCCTCCCGCGCAATGCGATGGGCAAGGTGCAGAAGAAGCTGCTGGAGTGACCGTCGTCTGAAAACCGCCCGGTGGAGCGGACCCGACGACGGTCTGTCGGCTGTCCGTTTTCTACGGGCGGTTTTCAGATGGCTGACGTAGTTATCCACAGACGTCTCGGACGCCGGGTTCTGCCCGCCGCCACGACCGACACTGTCCCGCATGACCTTCGACGAGCTCACCGAGCGGTTCGGCGGCGTCGTCGCCACCCATCAACTCCTGGCCGCCGGCGAGACCGCCGCATCGATCCGGGATGCGTGCCGTTCCGGCACGCTCTCGTCGATACGCCATGGGTGGTATCGGACCGAGTCCGCCGATCCAGAAGTGGTCGGGGCCGTCGCCGATCATGGCGTCGTCTCCTGTGCGACCGCGCTACGACGCCACGGACTCTGGATACCTGAACATCCCGAACAAGTGCATTCGCGGGTGACGCGCCACGAGCGTCGCCGATCCCACGACAGGTGCCGACGGTACGGTCGGCCGACCCCGGCCGACGTCGCCGTCGACGATGTCGCGACAGCATTGCAGTACGCCGCCCGCTGTTTCGACGTCGAGGGATTCGTCATTCTGTGCGACTCCGCACTAAACACCGGCAAGATCACCCCCGCATTACTTCGCGCCGAGTTCGATGAAGCGCCGCTGTTCATCAAGCGCGCCATCGAGAAGACCCACCGACTCGCCGCGTCGGGAACCGAGACAGCAGCCCGCCTGCGGCTCAGGAGCGCCGGCTTGCGAGTCACGGTCCAGCACCACGTACCCGGTGTCGGATGGGTCGATCTGCTCGTCGGAGAACGGCTCGCGCTCGAGCTGGACAGCGTCGAACACCACACCGGGATCGAGAAGTATGAGGAGGATCGCACCCGAGACCGAAAGCTGATCTCACGCGGTTACTTTCCGTTGCGGGTCACCTATGCGCAGGTTTTCGGTGATTGGGCCAACACCTATGCGGACATCGCCGAGATCATCGCTCACGGGTACCACCGCAGCCGGTCGCCTGCCTGGAGAAAGCCAAGCTGATAACCGCCCACCAGAAATGGACACCGAACGCTACGTCCCCGAGCACTTTCCACCGGGCGGTTTTCAGCGAACCCAGGCCGTCAGTTGGCCCACCCCCGCTCGGCCAGCCACTGGGTGATGGTCCCGACCGCTTCTCTCAGGTGTGGGATCTGGTCCCGGCCCGAGTAGTAGTGCGTCGCACCGACGATGGTGTGCAGGGTCTTGTCGGGATGACCGACCGCGTCGAAGAGGCGGTGCGTATGACTGGGCGTGCACGCGTTGTCGGCGGAGTTGCCGATGACCAGCGTCGGGACCCCGAGATCGGCTGCGCACCGGGGTCCGTCGCCGTTGGCGTCGTCGAAGCTCCACTGCGACAGCCAACTTCGCAGCGTGGTGAACCGGGCGAGTCCGACCGGTCCCATGTTGACGATCCGCGGATCGCCCAGGTAGCAACCGAGTTCGCGATCGTTGGGGTCGACGGTCAGGTCGAGCCAGCGCGGATCGGCCATCGTTCCGTGCACGATGAAACCGCGCTCCATCAGCGGTTCGCCGCGCTCGCTCAGATCGGCGAGTCGCTCTTTCACCCACGTGGTGATCCGCCGGTTGCGGTCGATCTGCGCCGCGCGGTAACGATCGAGGAACCTCGTCGAGTACGGCGGCTGGTTCGGGTTCGAGGGGTTGTAGAGGTCCAGCTCCGGATCGCGGTTGTCGGGATCCGACTCGTCGAGAATCGACGGGTCCATCCACTCGGTCAGAGTGCCGTGCCGCGAGACGTGCGCCGCGAGCAGCATCATGCCGTCGGCGGCGGGGAGGTCGAGGGCGGTCAGGTCCGGCGGCTCACCGGCGGGGGTCGCGGTGACCGTCGCGCGCTGTGCCTGCTGCTGGTAGTACAGCGACAGGGCGCCGCCGCCGCTCCACCCGGCCAGGATGACCTTCTCGTAACCGAGGCGTTCGCGCGCATCCTTCACGCACGCACCGAGATCCTGCACCACCTTCTCCATGATCAACGCACTGTCGACGCCGCGATACCGGCTGTTGCAGTAGATGACGTGGTGGCCGGCGCGGGCGAGCGCATTGGTCATCGGCAAGTAGGCGCCGCCCCCGATCGGGTGCATGAAGACGATGACGTTCTTCGACGGCACGCCACGGGGGCGGAGCAGGTAGCTCTCCAGCACCACGCTCTCGGCGACCCCGCCGTAGGTGTCTTGATACGCCGAGAGGTCCTCGAAGACAACGAGATAGGGAATGCGGTCGTAGTCGTGACGAGGCACGTCCCCCCGGTCGCTCATACTCGTGACCCGGCGTCGGCCTGGACGGAGTCGGCGACCCCGGGTTCGAGCAGAGCGGGTGCGGCGATCAACCGTCGACGGGTGTCGATCGAGATCACCTGCCATTCCACGCGATCGAACTCGTCGAACTTGCGCCGGGAACGCTCTCGCGCCCGCTCCGGGATGCCGTGATGCATCCCCTGGGGTGCGTGGGAGATCAGACCCGGCGGCATGCCGACTCCGAACATGCTGCCGCCGTGGAAGAACGCGATCTCGTCGAAGTCGGTGTTCCGGTGGTACCACGGCAGCCGTTCGGCACCCTTGCGCGCCTCGGCGGGGCGCGGCAGGAAGTTCATCACGTACACCCCGGTCGCCTGCATGAACAGATGCACCGTGGGCGGCAGATGCACCGTCTCGGAGGTGATGACGTCGTAGTCCTCGATGTTGAACGTGAACGGGAAATTGTCTCCACGCCAGCCCTCTACGTCGAGCGGGTGGAACGGGTAGAACAGCGATGTCTGCCCCTCTCGCTGACGGAACCGCACCTCGTACTCGTCTCGGCCGTCACCGTCGAACGCCTCCGCCTCGGGAACGACGACGAGCGAGGAGTCGAAGGGGAAGAACCTGCCCAGTACGCCCGGCTCGGGCACCCGGAACTCGTCGACCGCCTCGATGACGAGCAGCAACGACGCACCGTCGGGCACCTGACGATAGGTGCACCCCTTGGGGAGATATACGTAATCGCCGGGCCGGTAGGGCAATCGACCGAACTCGGTCTCGAAATACCCGGTGCCCTCGTGGACGAAGACGAGTTCATCGCCGTCGACCGGGCGAAACCAGAACGGAGCGGCCTCTTTCCGACGACTCAAAGAAATCCGGCAGTCCTCGTTATGGAACATCAGCAGCGGCTCACCCGCGGGGTCGTTCTGGTCGGTGGGCGCGAGGTCGGTGACGATTCGATCGACGCCGTTGTGGGTGCCCACCGCCCGGAACTGCGTCGGGTCGTTGCGTCGATACAGATGTGCCGTGCGGCCGGTGAAACCGTATCGTCCGAGCTCATCGTCTTTCAGATCGGCGACATCTCGGTGCACCTGCCGAGGCGTGCGCCCCTTGCGGTGCTGGACGAACGATTCCATGCCGAACTCCTGTCTCTGCGTTTTTCTGATGCTAGATTCAGGTTCAGAAGATGACAAGGGTCACACTTTCCGTCGATCCGAGTGCGGTCATCGACCGTCCCCATGGTTCGATGGAGAATCGGTCCGCGGAAGGAGCTCACGGTGCCGCCGACGAACAAAGGTCGCCAGACCGAGGCCGCGTTTCTCGACGCCGCGCGCCGGACGTTCGCCGAAAAGGGCTACCTGAACACCAAGATCTCGGACATCTCCGCCGCTGCCGGCCGGTCGACCGGTTCGTTCTACAACTACTACGACAGCAAGGACCGGCTGCTCGAAGCCCTGCTGGATCAGTTCTCGGACGAAGTGGTGGAGCAGTCGCTCGCGACCCGGCACACCGAGCCGGAGGCGAGCGTCCGCGCGGCCGTGACCGCGTATTGGACGACATACAAGAAGTACCTGCCCGAGATCATCGGCCTGTTCCAGATGTCGATGACCGACGACGATTTCCGCAACCGCTGGCTGGCCAACCGGGTGTCCGGTGTGAAGCAGGTGTTGTCGGGTCTGCACGGTGCCGAGCGCGCGGGGTACTCCATCGGCCTGCCGCTCGAACCGCTGGCGTCCGCGCTGGTTGCGACCCTCGAATCCACGTGCTGGACCTGGCTTGCGGTCCGCGGTGACGCCGCCGGGCCCGTGCCCGACGACGACACGGCCATCGAGATCCTCACCGCGATCTGGTACCGGACCGTCTTCGGGGCCGGACCGGCACAGTCGGCTCCCTGACCCTTCGTGGCTCGTCGCTGGCGCTCCTCGCACCTCAGGGAGCAATGGTTATGTCGTTCTTTCGGATGAGGGAGCAGGGGCGTGAGCGACAGCCACCGGGCTGACACCGGCCCGCTTGCCGTCCCGGACCGTGCCGACGACCATGGGACGCATGCCCATCGAGGTCCGGCCCGCGACGATCTTCGACGACATCGCCACGATGGTCGGTCCGAAGAAACCGACGTCGAACGTCTGCTGGTGCCTGAGCTACCGCATCCCGAGCAAGCAGAACCAGGAGCTGGTCCGCGAGCAGCGCGGAGAGTTCGTGAAAGAGCTGTGCGACAGCGGCATTCCGCTGGGTGTGCTCGCCTACGACGACGCGGGCGAGGTCGTCGGCTGGGCGGCCGTCTCGCCGCGCGCGGACACGACCTTCGCCCGGAACCGGAAGATCCCCCACGTGGACGACCTGCCGGTGTGGTCGGTGTGGTGCATCCGGGTCCGCCCCGGTCATCGCAAGCAGGGGATCTCGCACGCACTGCTGGCCGGGGCCGTCGACTACGCGCGGTCGAACGGTGCGCCGGCGATCGAGGGTTATCCCGTCGACAATCAGGGCGCCAGAGTCGATCTGACGATGGCCTACGTCGGGACCCGCGGCCTGTTCGAGAAGGCCGGTTTCACCAAGGCGGCCGACACCTCGTCCGTCCTCGCCGGGTTCCCACGCGTGCTCATGCGGTTGTCGCTGGACTGATCGAGACCACGACTCAGATCAGTTCCGCCAGTTCGGCGGTGGGTACGTGGATCCAACCCTCCCGCGCGGCGACCGGCCGGTCGGTGGCATCGGGCAAGATGGTCCGGCCGAGCTCGGCGGCACGCGCGATCAATGCGGTGATCACGGCGTCGAACGCGTCGTCGTCACGGGCCATGGTCTCGGCATGATCGCCGAGATCCAACCATGGCGCAGCTTCTTCGAATGCCACGACGAGTCCGGCGAGCACCGAAACGTTGGCGGCACGTTTGTATCCGCGCGAGGTCAGTCCCCATCGTTTGAGTGCCCCCGCGGGGTACGCCTCGACCGCCCACCCGTCGACGCGGTCGTCGACTCCCAGGTCCGAGAGCAGGCCGGCGCATCGGAACGCGACGTGCGCGATCTGGTCCGCCGACACGCTGAGCGGGCGACCGACGCCGGCGTCGACGATCCGCAGATCGGTGCGACGTAATGCAAGTGGTCGTCGACGGGCGATGTCGTCGAGTTCTCGCCCCTTCGGCAAGTCGTTGCGATGATGCGCGACGACGAAGTCGACGAACTCGTCAGGCCAGCCGAATGGGGAATCGATCCCGATGCGGGTCGCCCCCTCGACGAGGCGCCGGACGGCGGTGTCGTCCGCGCCCACGACGAGATCGGTGAGCACGGCCTTGTCGGCATCCCAATCGACGCATGCAACAGCAGTTTTCGCCGGCGATGCGGACAGGTCGATGCCGACCGTCCGCATCGCCGGGATCACGGTTCCGGGTCGAGTCAGAAGTTGCCCTCGAGGAACTCGGCATACGCGGGCAGATCGAGTTGCCCGTGGCCCGACAGTCCGATCACGACGACCTCGTCCTTGTCGCTGTCGGCGACGTGCGCGGCGCAGGCCGCGATCGCGTGTGTCGACTCGGGAGCCGGGACGATGCCCTGGGTCCGGGCGAACTGCACGCCCGCGGAGAACGCGTCGTGCTGGGAGATGGCAACGCCCTGCACCAGACCGAGCTCCACCGTGTGGCTCAGCGCGGGCGCCATGCCGTGGTAGCGCAGACCACCGGCATGGATCGGGTCGGGCACGAAATCCATACCGAGCGTGTGCATCTTGAGCAACGGGGTGAGTCCGGCGACGTCACCGTGGTCGTACCGATACTCCCCCTGCGTGATCGACGGGCACGCGGCGGGCTCGGCGGCGATGACGCGCGGATCCGAGCGGCCGTGCAGCTTCTCCCGCAGGAACGGGAACGACAACCCCGCGAGGTTCGAACCGCCTCCGGCACAACCGAACACGACGTCGGCACCACCCGGCTCCACCACGTTGAGCTGGTCGACGGCCTCCTGCCCGATGACACTCTGGTGCAGCACCACGTGATTGAGCACGCTGCCCAGCGCGTAACGGGTGTCGGGGTTCGAGGCGGCGACCTCGACGGCCTCGCTGACGGCCATCCCCAGGCTGCCCGTGGTGTTCGGGTCCTTGGCGAGCATCGCTCGACCCGACTCGGTCAGCTCGGACGGACTGGGGTGGATGGTCCCGCCGTAGGTGCGGATGAGGAACCCCCGGTAGGGCTTCGAGGTGTACGACGCACGGACCTGCCACACTTCGACGTCGATGCCGAACTGCGCACCCGCGAACGCCAGTGCGCTCCCCCACTGACCGGCTCCGGTCTCCGTCGTCAGTTTGGTGACACCGTCGAGGCTGTTGTAGTACGCCTGCGCGACAGCCGAATTCGTCTTGTGGCTGCCGACCGGGCTGACACCCTCGTACTTCACGTAGATCCGCGCCCTGGTGTTGAGCGCCTCCTCGAAACGACGCGCGCGGATCAGCGGCGACGGCCGCCACATCCGGTAGATCTCGCGCACCGGTTCGGGGATCTCGATGTAGGGCTCGGTGGACACCTCTTGCGCGATGAGGCCACTCGGGAACAACGCAGCGAGATCGTCCGGCCCGACCGGTTCCTTGGTGCCCGGATGCAGGTGCGGCGGGATCGGGGAGTCGAGTTCAGCCGCGAGGTTGTACCAATGGGTCGGGACATCCACTGTGATCAGATCCGGATTACCGGTCTCGACATGCATCGTCATGGATCACCACTCTAATCCTCGGGCCGGTCCCCGCGCCCCGTGCCGACCGATCCCGTTGTCACGCCCCGGGCAGCCGGTACTCCTGCCGGGGCCGGCCGGTGGTGCCGTACTGGAGCGACATCGTCAACCGCCCGGCCGCCACGAGGTTCGCGAGGTGCCGCCGCGCGGTCGGTGCCGCGATGCCGATCTCCCGCGACACATCGTCGGCGAACAGCGGAGCGCCCTCGGCGAACAACGCCAGGATGCGCTGTTCTGTCGGCGAGCCACCCTCGGCCCGGTCCGCGGCGCGGGTGCCGAACCGCAGTGCCGACAGCGCTGCGTCGACGGCGTGCTGGTCGACGTTCTCGCCCGCCAGCATCCGCCGGTACTGGGCATAGCCGGCCAACCGACGGGCGAGGTCGGCGTCGTCGAAGGGTTTGATCAGGTAGGCGAGCGCACCGGCACGCATCGCGCTTCGTACCGCCGAGGCGTCGGTCTCGGCGCCGACGATGAAGCAGTCGCAGTCGAGTTCGGCGACCAGTTCGATGCCCGAGCCGTCCGGCAGGTAGACGTCGAGGAGTGCGAGATCGATGTCGGGATGTTCGGCGATCGCTTGACGTGCCGCACCGATGCTGCCCGCCCGGGCTCGCACCGAGAAGCCCCGGACGGCGTCGACGATCGCCGAGTGCAGAGCCGCGACCCGGAAGTCGTCGTCGACGATCAGGACGCCGAGGTCGTCGGTCATGGGGTCACTCCCGGTTCGTCGGTCTGGCTGTACGAGTGGTCTTCGGCCTCGTCCGTCGGCGCGAGCACGCCGGGCAGGCGGGCGACGAACACGGCCCCGCCCGGTTCGTCATCATCCGCGGAGCCGCGACCCCCCGCATCGGCGACCCACACGTCGCCGCCGACCCGGCGCGCGATCTGCCGGGCCAGGGCGAGTCCCATACCGCGGCCGCCGGGTACGTGCGCGCCCGGTTTGGTCGTGGCGCCCTCGGCGAAGACGTCGTCGGGGTCGTCGAAGGCGATGCCGGGTCCGGAGTCCCCGATGGTGACCAGGACCGTGTCGCCGTCGGCGATGACCTCGACCTCGACCTCACCGGGCTGTCCACCGTCCGGTCCGGACGCGGCGGCATCGATCCCGTTGTCGACGAGGTTGCCGAGCACGGTGGTGACGACGACGGGTTCGGTGAGCACGCCCTGAATCCAGGTCTGGTCCCCGAGTCGCAGCACCACCCGGCGCTCGCGCGCCTGAGCCGCCTTCGCGTCGAGAAACGCGTGGAGGTGTGGTTCGCGCACGTTGTCGAGTCCGGCGAGGAGCGCCCCTCCCGGTCCGGTTCCGGTGACCTCGTCCAGGTAGGCGAGCGCTTCGTCGGCGTGCCCGTGCCGGAGGAGGCCGGCGAGTACGTGCATCCGGTTGGCGGTTTCGTGGCGCTGTGCGCGTAGGGCGGTGCTCATCGACTTGATCGAATCCACCTCGCGGCTGAGTGCTTCGACGTCGGTGCGATCGATCACCGACAGGACCATGCCGAGGTCGCGACCGTCGGCCCGCACCCGATGGGAACTCACCAGGACCACCCGTTCGCCGACACCGGCGGCGAGGGGTTCGTCGGTGGGCGTCGCCAGGACCGTCGCCACCCGCGGGGTCAGGCCGAGGTCGTCGGCGGGGGTGCCGACCGGGGCGTCGATGTCGAGCAGCGCACGCGCCCTGTCGTTGACGACGCGCACGATGCCGTCGGCGTCGACGGCGAGCACGCCGTCGGCCATCGAGTGCAGCACAGCCCCCTGTTCCCGGACGAGCTCGGCGAGTTCGTCGGGCTCCAAACCCAGGGTGAGTCGGCGCCACCGACGGGCCAGCAGCACCGAACCCACCGCGCCGATACCCAGTGCCGCAAGCGCGAGGAGCGCGATCGCGACGATGTCGGTGCGGGTCTCGGAGGCCAGGCGTTCGGTGGAGACACCGACGCTCACGAACCCGATGACCACACCGTCGGCGTTCAGGACCGGGACCTTCGCGCGGACCGACTCGCCGAGGGTGCCCCGGTCGGTGTTCACCTCGTTCGATCCGGACAGTACCTTCGACGGGTCGGTGGAGACCGTCCTGGCGAGCTCGGCCACCTCGGGGTGTGCCAGACGGATGCCGCGGTCGTTGCCGATGACGACGAACAGGGCTCCGGTCCGGGCTCGTACTGCCGCCGCCTGCAGTTGCAGCGGGCCGTCGACCAGGTCCGCCGCGTCCACCCGGTCACCGGGATGGGCAGCGACCTCGCTGCGGACCTCGGCGTCGGCGGCGACCGACTGCGCGATGGCGAGCGCGCGCTGCGCGTACTCGTCGCGCACCCGGTCGTCGGCTCCGGCGATGACTAGACCGAACCCGACCGCGAGGCTGACCGCTATCACCGCCAGCTGCAGGAGCAGCACCTGCGTCCGCAAACGCATGACGTCAGCCTAATGCTCGCTGCGGGGCGGCCACGCCGACGCGGCGATCCGTGGGGAACGGATCGCCGCGTGGGGTGTGTGGATCGGCGTGCACCGGTTGGGCCGTATCAGAACGGGATGGCCCCGACCAGGACCCCGACGGCGAGCATCACCAGCGAGACGACCGTGGCGCGCCACAGGACCTTCTTGTGGTGATCGGCCAGTGTGACCCCGGCCAGTGCGACCAGCAGCAGGATCGCCGGGACGAGCGGGCTCTGCATGTGCACGGTCTGGCCGGTGATCGATGCCCGCGCCATCTCGGTGGGGTCGATGCCGTAGCGGGTCGCGGTCTCGGACAGGACCGGTAGCACCCCGTAGTAGAAGGCATCGTTGCTCATCAGGAAGGTGAGCGGGATCGAGAGCACGCCGATCACGATGGCCATGTGCGGGCCCATCCAGTCGGGGATGCCGTCAGCCAGCCAGTGCGCGATGGCGTCGACCATCCCGGTGCCGTTGAACACGCCGGTGAGGACGGCGGCGGCGAGGACCATGGCGACCACCGACACGATGCTCGAGCTGTGCCGGGTGATGGCCTCCTGCTGCTGCTTGATGTGCGGGAAGTTGATGGCCAGGGCGATGCCGGCGAAGATCATGAACAGCACCGGGATGGCGACGATGTCGGCACCGAGGATGGCCAGCAGGGCCACGGTGAGTCCGGCGTTCACCCAGAAGAGCTTGGGCCGCAGGGTTTCCCGATTGGGATCGAGGACGCCCGAGAAGGATGCGTCGCGGTCGTCGTCGGCGGCGCCCGCCACGGGGCGGCTGAGATCGTGATCGCCGGTGGAAGCGTCGTCGTGGGTGCCCGAGCCCATTCCCGTCGAACCCGAACCGCGTGCCCGACGACCCTTCGGCGGCAGGCCGGTTCCGCCACCGGCGCCGACCAGTACCTCTTCCTTCGGGGCGAGCATCGACTCCCTGATCTCCAGCTTGCCGATGCGGCGGCGTTCGAGCACACCGAGGTGATAGGCGAAGAGCAGCACGACGACCAGTGCCGCGACCAGGGCGGGGACCATCGGTACGAAGACGTCGTTGGTGTCGATGTTCAGGGCGCTCGCGGCACGGGCGGTGGGACCGCCCCACGGAAGGATGTTCATCGTGCCGTTGGTGAGTCCGGCGACGACCGTGAGGACGACCGGGCTGACGCCGAGCTTCAGGTACAGCGGCAGCAGTGCGGCGGTCGTGATGATGAAGGTCGTCGAACCGTCGCCGTCGAGGGACACGACGCCGGCGAGCACCGCGGTTCCGACCACCAGGCGCGCCGGGTCGTCGTGCACCGCGCGGACGACCGCCCGGACCACCGGGTCGAAGAGTCCGACGTCGATCATGATGCCGAAGAAGATGATCGCGAAGAACAGCATCGCCGCGGTGGGGGCGAGGTCTTTGATGCCGTCGGTGATCATGTCGCTGATGCCGAGGCCGGCACCGGCGAAGAGGCCGAAGGCGACCGGGACGAGGATCAGCGCCACCACGGGCGTCGCCCGCTTGGTGATGATCAGCACCATGAAGGTGGCGACCATCCCGAGGCCGAGGGCTACCAACATTGTCTTACTCGATTCTGCAGCGGATGTGAGGGCGACCACATCCGTGGTCACATCAGAAGTGTTGGGGGTCACCGGCATCACAGTCACGCTTGGGCGCATAAGTAGCGTTTCGCGCTTTTCGCGCTAGTCGGGCAGCATCGGTGCGTCGTCGCCGTGGTTGCGTCCGATGAGCACCGCGCGGGTGACCGAGTCGCGGCCGAACCGGTCCCGCAGCAGATCCATCGTCGCGTCGAGTTCTGCTCCAGTCGCTGTCGGCCCGCTCGCTCCGCTCCCGGCGCCGGCGTGATCGGTGTCGAACGGCAGGGTCAGCTGGATGCTGTCGTGGTCGTCGAGGTTGGTCAGCGACAACCCGACCAGGGTGCATCCCCGTTCGCGGATGATCGGCATCGCGTCCGCGAGGAGGCCGCGCGCCGACGCCATGATGAGGTCGGTGCGGTCGGTGGACTCCCACAGGGTGCGGGACCGGGTGGCGCGGGTGAAGTCGTCGAAGCGCAACCGCAGAACGATTGTCCGACAGACCCGTTCGGCCGTTCGGAGTCGTTTGCCCAATCGTTCGACGATCGCGGTGATGGTCGCCTCGAGGTCGGCCTCGGACTTCGGGCGTCGGCCGAGCGCGCGCTGCGACCCGATTGAACTGCGTCGTTTGCCGGTCTCCACCCGACGCGGGTCCTGGGCGAGTGACAGCGCGAAGAGGTGCCGTCCGGCACTCGACCCGACGATGCCGCGTAACGACCGCTCCCCGAGGGCCGCCAGCTGGCCGACGGTCTCGACTCCTGCGTCGTGCAGCTTGGCCTCGGTGACCGGACCGACCCCCCAGAGTCGACGGACCGGGAGCGGATGCAGGAAGTCGAGTTCGGTTCCCGGTTCGACGATGAGCAGGCCGTCCGGCTTGCCGACGGCGCTGGCGACCTTGGCGAGGAACTTGCTGCGCGCGCCGCCGACCGTGATGGGCAGGCCGACCTCCTCGCGGACGCGGCGTCGGATCGTCGCGGCGACGTCGTGCGGCGTACCGCTGATCCGACCGAGCCCCCCGACGTCGAGGAAGGCCTCGTCGACCGAGATCCCCTCGACCACCGGAGTGGTGTCGTGGAAGATGTCGAAGACCTCCCGACTCGCCTCCATGTAGGCCTCGAACCGCGGCCGGACGACGACCGCGTCCGGACAGAGCGCCCGCGCCTCGTGGCCCGGCATCGGGGACCGCACCCCGCGCGCCTTGGCCTCATAGCTCGCCGCGAGGGCGACGCCGCCGCCCACCAGGACCGGACGGCCGCGAAGCGAAGGGTCATCACGCTGCTCGACCGAGGCATAGAACGAGTCGAGATCGGCATGCAGGATCGACGGATCCCGCCGTTCCCGCCGCTCGATGCGCATAGAACACATGTTCGCATGACGCTCGGACATGCACCAGCACGCCCGAGGCAACCGACGCGGGCTATGGGCCCATCGGCTTGGTGGGATCGCCGATGCCGGCCAGGCGGCGCACCGCGACCAGACCGTCGTCGCTGCCGGGCCAGTGGCGCCGGAGCGCATCTTGGCCGGCACGGCGGACGACCGAGCGCAGCGCCAACACCACGATGATCGCGTCGTCGGCGTAGCCGAGAACGGGGATGAAGTCGGGAATCAGGTCGATGGGAAGGACCAAGTAGATCAATAGCAGCATTAGCCGGACGCGGACACCACGGGGGAGTTCTCGGTCAGCGGCCAGCCGTCGCAGCAGTACGACGGTGTCGGGCAGTAGACGAAGGAGGTCTTTGGCCCGCAAACCGGGTGGGCGAGCGACAAGGAGAGCGATCACCAGGATCACCCACAGCAACAGCACCCCGCCTGCGACGGAGATCGCGATGGCGACGAGGCGTTCCATCAGGACGGCTCCGTTCTCTCGGCAGGAGATTGAGACGTCCGCCACTTTATCGGGAACCGTTGTCAACACGTCTACGCTGAATCCATGCCAGGACCGAGCATCGCCGAGATCTTCAACTCGACCAGTCCCGATTTCGACCTGGTGACTCCCCTCGTCTGGGGTCCGGCGGGTGAGACTCTCGTAGCGCGGGCTCGGGTCTCACTGGGCGATCGCGTTCTCGACATCTGTTCCGGGACCGGTGCCAGCGCGCTGGCCGCCGCGCGGGTCGTCGGACCCGACGGGCACGTCACGGCAGTCGACTTCGCCGCCGATCTGGTGGAGCGTGGCCGAACGAGCGCATATGCGGCCGGTCTGCGCAACATCGACTTCCGGGTCGACGACGTGACCGCGCTGCCCGGCCGGGAACGCGGCGAATACGACGTGGTCACATGCGGTTTCGGCGTGTTCTTCCTACCGGACATGGACGACTCGGTGCGCAATCTGCTGCCCCTCCTGCGCCCACGAGGTCGTCTCGCCGTCGCGGTGTGGCATGACGACGCACTCCACGACTTCACCGGCGCCTACTTCGCCGAGGTCGCCCGCGTGACGAACACTCCGCCGCCACCCGGTCCGCGTGCCCCGTCCGACGGACCGCCTCACCCCATCGCGCGGATCGACACCGAGGAGAAGATCGTCAGGTGGCTCGAATCGATTGGCGCAGAAGAGGTGTCCGCATCAGTTCTCGACCTGCGCGTACCACGGACCGGCGAGTTCTCCTGGTCGATGGTCCTCGGCAGCGGGTTGCGCGGCGCACTCGCCGACCTGGACGCCGACGCCGTCGAGGACGTGCGAGTCGGGTTCCTGCAGCGGCTGGCAGACGAGGGGATCACCGAAGTCGACTGCGACACACTGATTGCCGTGGGCGAACGACCCGTCGGCTGACCTCGCGCCACCTCATCTGCTGGCCGAGCAGCGTCGACCGGGCGCAGCCAAGCGCCGTCCGTTCCCCGCTGGCCGAGCAGCGTCGACCGAGCGCAGCGAGGCCGCCGCGTCCGTCGAGGTCACCAAGTGGCCTCGACACGGCTGCTCGATCTCGACGCGCTCCTTCGCTCGCTCGACCCGGCGGCTACGCTCGGTTCCGGCTCAACCAGCGATCATTCGGCTCAACCAGCGGGAAGGGCCGCGAGGTCCATGTAGGAGACCTCCCATGCGTGACCGTCGAGATCGCGGAAGCTGCGACCGTACATCCAGCCGTGGTCCTGCGTGTCCTGCCATGGGCTTCCACCGGTGGCCAGCGCCTTGTCGACCAGTGCGTCGACGGCTTCGCGCGATTCGGCCGAGACCGCGAAGAGAACCTCGCGCTCGGTCGCGGTGTCGGAGATGCCACCGGTGATGAACTCCTGGAACTTCTCCGGCCTCATGATCATCACGAAGGACGACTCGTTAACCACCAGGCAGAGTGTGGAGTCGTCGCAGAAGTCGTCGTTGAATTCGAACCCCAGATTGCTGAAGAACTCTCTGGTCGCCGGGATGTCGGTGGCGGTGGTGTTGACGAACAGCATGCGGGACATCGGATCTCCATTTCGAGAGGTGTGGCGTCCCCGAGGTGGGACGGTCAGAACGATAGACACACGCGGTGACTGAAACTCATCGGCAGACGTCTGATTCGTGACGTGCGTGCGAGTATCGAGCGCACACTCGCGCCAGGGAACTCCGCGGTCAGGTGAAGCGGATCAGGCCCGGCACATCAGCCGGCACGGTCCATCCGTCTCGCGCGAAGTCCGCCCAGATCCGTCGCAACGTGCGGCCGTCCTGGGCAGCCCGTTCGGCGCCGTGTCCGGCCAGGATCGGGGCACCGGCCCAGATCTCCGGTGTTCCGAACAGCAACGGGATGTCGACAGTGTGTACGGCGCGCAGCGGGTGATCTGCTGCGCCCCAATCGATGACGTATTGCGCGGCCTTGCCGCCGGCGTGTCGGTGGCGTCGGGCGAAGCGGTCGGCCGCCGACGTGTAGATGGCACGGGTGAGTTGCTGGACCAGGCATTCGTACAGGCGGTTGCCGACCACCGGAACCGCGGGCAGCGACGAGACCCCGTCGATCGCCGCGGTGAAGAACGCGGCCTCGCGGCTGCACCAGCCGATCAGGACCTCGACGTCCCGCGCTCGACTCTCCCAGACCGCGTCCACCTCGTCCTCGGGTGGCAGCGGGTGGTGGCCGTACTGTGGCCCAAAGGACATGAAGGCCGGAAGTCCATGCTGCAGAATCGCTTTGAGTCCCATCATCGACTCCTGGACGGCCAGGACCTCGTCGACGGTCGCCGACGCCGACACCTGATGCGACGCAGCGAACATGTCCGCATGCAATCGCTCGCGACGTCGGGTGATGCCGAGCGGTGCACTCTGGATGATGGCGCGGCGGAACAGGCCCGTCACGCCGTCGGCCGCCATCAACTGTGCAACCGCGTCGCCGCCGGCTGATTCGCCGAAGACGGTGACGGCGTCGGGATCGCCGCCGAAGGACGCGATGTTCCGCTGAACCCACCGCAGGGCTTCGATCATGTCGAGCAGGCCCAGATTCGCCGGTCGGTCGATGCCGTCGCCGAGAAACCCGAACAACCCCAGCCGGTAGGTCACCGACACGACGACCACCCGCTGCTCGGCGACCAGCGCAGCCGGATCGTGACAGGGTGCGTCGGCGGCGCCGATGATGTACGAGCCACCGTGAATCCAGACCATCACCGGAAGTACCTCGTCGGGTCGACGGTCGACCGGCACCGTGACCGACACGTACTGGGCGTGCTCGTCGCCGACCATCTCGCCCAGCGCGGCATCGCCGAAGGTGTCGTGGACGATCCCCTCGCCGTTGCGCTGAGGACAGGCGGGCGACCACGCGGTCGCATCGATCGGCTCGTCGGCCGGCGGCTGCGGGGACGGAACCTCGAACCGCGCCGCCTGCGCATAGCGGATACCGGTGGCGCGCACGACCTGTCCGTCGGTGCGAGCGATGATCGACCCGGCCGGACACTCGAAGGTCGCGGACGTCGTGGGTATCTCGGTCATGCGCGCGCTTCCCCGACCGGCGCCGACGGAGCCGGTTCGACCTGATACCGGATGAGCCGAGAACTGTTGAGCACCACGGCAACCGACGAGGCGTTGTGCAACACGGCGGCGAGGACCGGTGAGAGCGCGCCGCCCGCACCGATCACCAGCCTCAGGGCGTTGACGGCGATCGACATCCCGTAGTTCTGGCGTATCACCTCGACGGTGTGCGAACCCAGATCCCGGATGTCGAGCAGCTTGCGCAGATCGTCCCCGGCTAGCGCGACGTCCGCGGTCTCGACCGCGACATCCGTGCCGGCCAACCCCATCGCGATGCCGATGTCCGCGGCGGCCAACGCGGGGGCGTCGTTCACACCGTCACCCACCACCGCGACCACGTGGCCGAGCGCCTGCAGTTCGCGGACGACGGCCAGTTTGTCGTCCGGGGTGACCTCGGCGGCCCACCGCTCGATGCCGAGTTCGGCGGCGATGGTCGCCGCGGTGACCGGGTGATCGCCGGTGAGCATGGCGATCTCGGTGACCCCGTCGGCACGCAGGGCGTCGAGCACCTCCCGCGCCTCGGGGCGCAATTCGTCGGACAAGCTCACCAGTCCGACCAGGGTGCCGTCGACGGCCAGCAGCAGCGGGGTCTCGCTCGCCTGCCGCAACCGGTCCACCCAGCCGATGGCGTCGTCGGAGATCGCGACGCCGTGCCGGTCGAGGAGCGACGGATTACCCAGCAGGAGCACGCGCCCATCCTCAGCGCGGGTGCGCATGCCGAGTCCGACGATCACCTCGCATTCCGCGTGCGTCGGGATCTCGATGCGGCGTTCCTCCGTGGGCCGGATGACCGCTTCGGCGAGCGGATGACGCGAATGGATCTCGGAGCTGGCCGCGTAGGCGAGGATCTGTTCGGGCTGCCAGTCGTCGGAGAAGGACACGACGTTGGTCACGACCGGGCGCCCGACGGTCAGCGTGCCGGTCTTGTCGAACACCACCGCCGAGATCCGTCCCGAAGCCTCGAGATGCGATCCGCCCTTGATGAGGATTCCGCGCCGCGCGCCGTTCCCGATGGCGCCGCTGATCGCGGTCGGGGTGGACAGCCCCACCGCACACGGGCACGCGATCAGCAGCATCGTCATCGCACGACGGAGATCGCGCGTCACCAGCAGCGTCAGCGCCGACGACGCGAACGACGCGGGTACGAACCGCCGGGAGAAGTTCTCCCCGACCGTCTGGATGGGAGCGCGGTCGCGCTGGGCCTCCTCGACCCGGCCGATGATGCGACCGATCGAGGTGTCGTCGCCGACCGCGTGGGCCTCGATGACTATGCGGCCGGTGAGTACCACCGATCCGGCTTGCACACGATCGCCCACGTGCTTGGTCACCGGGAGGTTCTCGCCGGTGAGCGCGGACTGGTCGACCACCGCCTCCCCGTCGACGACCACACCGTCGACCGCGACGGCGACCTGTTCGTGCACGATGACCGCGTCGCCGACGTGCAGCGCATCGATGGCGACCTGCACCTCGGTGCCGTCGGAGAGTCGAACCCAGGCGGTGTCCTGGGTGCCGCGGAGGAGGTCTGCGATGGCGCGTCGGGTGCGTCGCAGGGTGAGGTCCTGGAGGAACTCACCGATGTTGAGCAACCACAACACAGTCAGCGCGACCACGTTCTCGCGCAGCAGCAAACTCGCAATCGTGGCAGCGGAGACCAGTGCGTCGGTGCCGGCCCGGCCGCCACGCAGCGAGCGGAGCGCGCCGCGGAGGAACGGGTAGCCGGAGAAGATGGTGACACCGGTGGCGACGGTGCGCGAGGCCGGACCGAGCAGCGGCGGACGGCGGAACCCGTAGCGCCGGAAACCCAGCAGGACCAGGGCTCCCGCGCCGATGCCCATCCGCAACAGGTCGGCATTGGTGACGTCGGCCGAATGCGGTGCGCGGTCAGGAAGATTCGCGGGGCTGGCGTGCGTGGCCGCCGCGATCGCATGATCGATGGCATCCCGGTCGGTGTCCGCCCGGAACCACACGACGACCGAGGCGGTCCGCGGATAGGCGTGCACGGCGCGCACACCCGTCACCCTGGCGACGCTCTCCTCGATGGCCACGGCACGGCGGTCGGCGACAGTGCGATCGGTGACCCGCAGCCACGGAACCGTCATACGCACCCGGCCCGCCGCCGACGACCGGACGACGATCTCGGTCGGTGGCAGCTCGGGAGAGTACGTCGGCGCGGACGTGCTCACGATTCAGTGATCGTGGTCGTGGTCGTGAGCCACCGCTGTTCCCGGCGGTGTCGACTCCTCGCCCAGCCGTTCCTTCGCCTCGGCGACGATGTCGGCGGTGTTGAGTCGCACCGACTCCGCGACCTCCTCGGCCTTGCGTGTTCCACGGATACCCCACGTGGTCGCCACGACGGCTCCCTCACGCAGCGGGGCGCGTCGGGCGACGGTGCGTACGGCGTCGTAGGCGACGGCTCCGACGAAGCCGGTGGCGACCGTCGCGCCGGCCTTGGCGAGCAGTGCATGAAGTGCCATGTGGGGTCCTCGCTATCCGATAAGCTTGCACACGTGGTGACAGGACACCACGCTACAGGCGCACCGCGACTCACATGGTGTGGCCGCGGGTGCGGTTGTCGGACATGCGGACTCGCTAATGTGAGTGGCACCGTTCGGGCGCACTTCGAACTCGGTCGCCGGACCCTTCGTGACGCGCCCTCCGCAAGCTCCGAGCGCTCCTCAGGGAGCAGGACTGCCGCGCCCTCCGCAAGCTCCGAGCGCTCCTCAGCCTGGATCCGTGGACGGGTGCGGGGTGTCGATAACGTGAAAATGCCCTCTGAGCTGGAATGATTGGTGGTGTTGAGACACAAAACATTCCAGCTCAGAAGGCACTTTCAGTGAAAGTATCGCACACGTTCTCCGCCGAGTCCGCGGTCTTCGACGACGATAACCTGGTGTCGCACGCCGGGCTGGTACCGGTCATGAGAGTGGCCGAGTCGACCGGGTTGGCCGCATCGCTGGGCGACCGGGTCGATCTCGGTACCACCCAGGTCGCCTCCGCCGGGGCCAACCTCGAGGCGAAACTGTTGACCGTGATCGCCGGATTGTGTTGCGGCGCTGACAGTATCGACGACCTCGGGATGGTCCGCACTGGTGGGCACACCCGCCTGTTCGACCGCGTGTACGCCCCGGCCACGATCGGGCAAATGCTGCGCGAGTTCACCCCCGGGCACGCCCGAGCGCTCAACGCGGTGATGACCCGGACATTGCCGGCGATGTGCGCCACGGCGGGTCTGCTGCCCACCGACGGGTCCCGGGTGTTTGTCGATATTGACTCGCTGCTGCGCCCGGTGTACGGCTACTACAAGGCCGGAGCCTCCTATGGGCACGCCAAGATCGCTGGGCGTGAACTCCTGCGCAAAGGGTTGTCCCCGCTGATCGCCACCCTGTCCGCATCCGGGCATCCACCGGTGATCGGCAACGCCTGGCTACGCGCCGGCCGCACCGCTTCCGGGAGCGGGGCAGCGAGAATGATCGCTGAAACCCTGACCACCGCACGCCGTTGCGGAGCGAGCGGGGAGATCACCGTCCGTGGCGATTCGGCGTATGGCACCGCTGCGGTGATGCGTACCTGTCAACGCCTCGGAGCGACGTTCTCGCTGGTCCTGCGGACCAACACGGCGATCACCCGCGCCATCACCGCGATCGGAGACGACGCGTGGACGCCGGTGCACTATCCCGGTGCGGTCACCGACCCCGTCACCGGCGAACTGATCTCTGATGCCGAAGTCGCCGAGACCTCCTACACCGTGCAACCGGACTCCGCCCAGCCGGTCACCGCGCGACTGATCGTGCGTCGGGTCAAAGCCCACCACCCCGCCGGCACCGACACGTTGATGCCTGCGTGGCGGTACCACTCGTTTTTCACCAACACCACCGACGACACCGTCACCGCCGACCTCACTCACCGCCGCCACGCCATCATCGAAACCGTGTTCGCCGACCTCATCGACGGACCGCTGGCGCATCTGCCCTCCGGACGGTTCGGTGCTAACGCCGCCTGGCTGGCGCTGACCGCGATCAGCCACAACCTGATGCGTACCCTCGCCGCACTCACCGCAGCACCGGCACTGCGTGCCGCGCGGGGCGCTACGCTGCGCCGCACCCTCATCGCGATACCCGCCCGACTAGCGCGACCAGCACGAACACCGGTCCTGCACCTACCCCGCCACTGGCCCACCCAACACGCGTTCACCGCGCTGTGGGCCGCGGTGAACACCACCTGACCTACCAACCACACCCGCCCACCCACCACCAAGGAACCCCAGTGAAAAGGCTGACACAGGTCAGCGAATACCACACGCCCACAACACAATCAGGCGATCACGCG
>NZ_JAFFZF010000016.1:0-100301 GCF_016924115.1 Gordonia sp. BP-119 | reverse complement strand
GGTCCGGCGGGGGCTGGCGTCGCGCTCGGGGTGGGGGATTGCCCGGTTCACCGGGGAGCGGTGCCGCGCGCCGCGGGGATTCGCGTCCATCTGGTCCACCGTCGTACGGGGGCCGGGCCGGGCGCCTGCGCGCACCGGGCTCCGGGGCGCGCCGATCGCCGGGCATCGGCTGACGCCCGTCGGGACCCGGCCGTGCCGGACGGCGCGGCTGCGCGCGCCGACGCGGGCCGTCGGATGGTGAATCCACTGGTGAGCGGTCCCTTTCGAGGTCGGCACATCGGGTCCGGGGTCGACGCGGCGAGCGTTACGCCTGAGGATGTCGATGCTGATGTGCAAGGCGGGTCGGCTGTTGTGTGCTGTCGCCAGGCTACTGAAGTGATTCGCGAATTCGAGAACGCAACGCCGGTCGTGTGAGTAGCCGTCGTCACGTGTTCCGGCGAGCGCGTCGTCGCGTGGGTACCGCCGGACTCCGGCACGATGGTGCTCATGCGTGTGACGCCGAGCAACCCCACCGTGTACATCGTCGGCGCCGGCGGGCAGCTGGGGACTGCCCTGCAAGCACGGTCGAGCGAGGTTCCCGACGTCGTCGTGCGGCCGCTCACCTCAGCCGACGTCGACATCGCCGACCCGACCTCGGTGGCCGCCGCACTGGGCGACCTCGGCCCCGACGACATCGTGGTGAACTGCGCGGCCTACACCGACGTCGACGGAGCCGAGGCCGACTCGGAAGGCTCGCGGCGGGTCAACACCACCGGGCCCGAGGTGCTCGCGCGCCGGACCGCCGACGCCGGCGCGTGGTTCGTGCACGTGTCGACCGACTACGTGTTCCCCGGGGGCGCCGCGGAGGGTTCCCGGCCGGTCGAGCGGAACGGATACGAACCCGACGACGTGAGCGGAACGCCCGCGACCGTGTACGGCCGCACCAAGCTCGACGGCGAACGCGCCGCGCTGTCGGCGGACCCGCGGGCCACCGTCGTGCGGACGGCATGGGTCTACACCGGCGGACCCGACAGCCGCGACTTCGTCGGCACGATGCGGCGGCTCGAACAGTCACGGGAGACGGTGTCGGTCGTCGACGACCAACTCGGGTCCCCGACCTACTCGTACGACCTCGCCGACGGGCTCTGGGAACTCGTCGTCGCGGGCCCCCGCGACGAGGTCTGTGGCGCGGTTCTGCATGCGACGAACTCGGGCACCGCCACCTGGTTCGACGTCGCCCGCGGGGTCTTCGAAGAGGTCGGGGCGCAGCCCGACCGGGTCCTGCCCACGACGACCGCCGAGTTCCCGCGCCCGGCCCCGCGGCCGGCGTTCTCGGTGCTCTCCGGCCACTCCTGGGAGGCCGCCGGTCTCACCCCGCTCCGGCCGTGGCGACCCGCGCTGCACGCGGCGATCGCCGCGTCGGACGCCGACCCCGGTTCGTTACCCTGAGCGGCGTGCCAGTTCAGCCAGCCGTGGTGACGGTGACCTATTTCTCCGGCGATCACCTCGTGACCTTCCTGCGCAGCCTCGACGCCGTCACCGACGTCATGCCGCAGGTCATCATCGCCGACAACGGGTCCGACGACGGCGCGCCCGAACGGGCCGAGCAGGAGTACGACACGGTCAGGCTGGTCCGCACCGGCGGCAACATCGGCTACGGCGGTGCCATGAACCGCGGTGTCGCCGAACTCGACCCGGATGTCGAGTTCGTGCTCATCTCCAATCCGGATGTCGAATGGAAGCCCGGTGCCATCGACGAGCTGATGGCCGCCGCCCAGCGCTGGCCGCGAGCGGGTTCGCTCGGCCCGCTCATCCGCGAACCGGACGGCTCGATCTACCCCTCGGCGCGGCGCGTTCCCGACCTCGTGTCGGGCACCGGACACGCGATCCTCGGCACGGTGTGGAAGTCCAATCCGTGGACTGCGGCCTACCGCGCGGACGACGAGACACCGTCGGAACGTCCGGTGGGGTGGCTGTCGGGCTCCTGCCTGCTCGTGCGGCGCGAGGCCTTCGACGCCATCGGCGGCTTCGACGCCCGCTACTTCATGTACATGGAGGACGTCGATCTCGGCGACCGCCTCGGCAAGGCCGGGTGGCAGAACGTCTATGTGCCGAGCGCGGAGGTCGTGCACACCAAGGGGCACAGCGCCGGCCGGCATCCGGAGAAGATGCTGCCCGCCCACCACCGCAGTGCCTACCGGTTCCAGGCCGACCGCAATCCGGGACCGTGGCGGGCGCCGCTGCGCCTGGCGTTGCGCATCGGCCTGGAGGTCCGATCCCGGCTCGCCGTGCGCGCGGCGCGACGCGCGTCGGCGAGCGAGAACTCCCGATGAATGCTGAAGTGAACACCAGTCACCTCGAGGAAGGACCCGATCCAGTGGACAACTACACCGTGCGTGAGTCGGTGGAAAGACCGTCCGTGGGGGGATCGGACAACATCAGGGAGGACGTCGAGGCCGTCGTCCTCGTCGGCGGGAAGGGAACCCGCCTGCGCCCACTCACCCTGTCGGCGCCGAAACCGATGCTGCCCACCGCCGGGCTGCCGTTCCTGACCCATCTGCTGTCCCGTATCCGGGCGGCCGGTATCCGCGACATCGTGCTCAGCACCTCGTTCAAGGCCGAGGTCTTCAGCGAGTACTACGGCGACGGTTCGAAGCTGGGCCTGCGCATGCGCTATGTCACCGAAGACGAGCCGCTGGGCACCGGCGGCGGTATCCGCAACGTCCTCGACGAACTGACCGCGAGCACGATCGTGGTGTTCAACGGCGACGTCCTCGGTGGCACCGATGTCGGCGACGTCATCGACAGTCACCGCGCCGCCGACGCCGACGTCACCATCCACCTCGTGCGGGTCAGCGACCCACGCGCGTTCGGCTGCGTCCCGACCGACGCCGACGGCCGGGTCACCGCGTTCCTGGAGAAGACCCAGGACCCGCCGACCGACCAGATCAATGCCGGCACCTATGTGTTCAAGCGCGAGGTCATCGAATCCATCCCGGCCGGCCTGCCGGTGTCGGTCGAGCGCGAGGTGTTCCCCCGGCTGCTCGCCGAGGGCAGTCACGTCCACGCACACGTCGATCACGCGTACTGGCGGGACATGGGTACGCCCGAGGACTTCGTCCGCGGCTCGGCCGACCTCGTCCGCGGGATCGCGCCGTCGCCCGCCCTGGGGGACCGTCGCGGCGAGTCCCTCGTGCACGAAGGCGCGGGAGTGGGCCCGGGTGCCCTTCTGATCGGCGGCACGGTGGTCGGCCGTGGCGCCGAGGTCGGCCCGCGCGCCCGTCTCGACGGCGCGGTCGTCTTCGACGGCGCCGTGATCGAGGCCGGCGCGGTCGTGGAACGGTCGATCATCGGCTTCGGTGCCCGCATCGGGCCGCGTGCGCTGGTCCGGGACACGGTCATCGGCGACGGTGCTGACATCGGCGCCCGTTGCGAGTTGCTGCGCGGCGCCCGGGTGTGGCCGGGAATCGAGATCCCCGACAACGGGATTCGATTCTCGACGGACGTCTAGTCCAGCAGGAGCGCGGCCGACTAGCGGATCTTCGCGGCGGCGAGCACGCCGGGCCCGAGCGGGATGACCACGGGAAGCAGCTGCTCGTCGTCGGCGATCAGCAGGGCCGCCTCGCGGGCCGCCGCCGTCGGCGGTTCGGTGCGGGCCGGGTCGCCGACCGTTCCGTGCGCGGTCGCGTTGTGGACGACCACGACACCTCCCGGTCGCAACATCCGGACGGCCTCACGCACGAACCGGGGCAGGTCCAGCAGTGGTCCGTCCACGAAGACCAGGTCATAGGACGCGTCGGACAACCGCGGCAGCACCTCGACCGGCGTGCCGTTGATCAGCCGGGTGCGGCCCGGGGCGATGTCGGCGCCGGCGAACGACGCCCGTGCGGCCCGGTGATGTTCGGGCTCGGGATCGATCGTGGTCAGCACGCCGTCGGCCGACATGCCGTTGAGCAGCCAGAGGCCGCTCACCCCGGTGCCGGTCCCGATCTCCACGACGGCGCGCGCATCGGCCGCGCGGGCCAGCAGAGCCAGTAGCGCGCCGACCGCCGGGCTGACCGGTGTCGCGCCGAGCTCCTCGGCGCGAGCGCGGGCGGCGATGACGGCGTCGTCCTCGACGATGGCCGACTCGGCGTAGGCGATCAGGTCGGGGCGTGTGGACGGCGTTGACTCGGTCACGCGTCGAGGTTAGTCCGGCCCCGCGGCGGAACCCGACCCGGCGCGCCAGACCTGGGCGAATCCGCTCGCGGCGAGACCGACGATGCATCCTCAGGCAACACTCAGGCGCCTCATACGGCGGCCACACTCCGATAGGAGAGGGTGAGAGCTGTTCCGGTTGGGACAGGTCCCGGGAGGTCGGTGAGAACTTCCTGGCAGCTCGGGAATACCCAGCCGGAATCATCCGTTCGTCTTCGGTGAGTGCTTGGGTCACCGGGTGCGTGTTTCACGAGAGAGGAACCGACCACCGACCATGACCGATCCCCGCGATCCCGCCGACGCCGTGCCCGCCGTTCCGGCGGGCACCGCAGGTTTCGACGCCACCGGCGACGAACTGCTCATGCCGTCCTGGGACGACCTGGTCCGCGAACACGCCGACCGCGTCTACCGTCTGGCCTACCGTCTGTCGGGGAATCAGCACGACGCCGAGGACCTCACGCAGGAGACCTTCATCCGGGTCTTCCGCTCGTTGTCGAACTACCGTCCCGGCACCTTCGAGGGCTGGTTGCACCGCATCACCACCAACCTGTTCCTCGACATGGTCCGTCGCCGCAGCAAGATCCGGATGGAAGCCCTGCCCGAGGAGTACGACCGGGTGCCGGCCGACACCCCGGATCCGCAGCAGGTCTTCGACGCGACGAACCTCGACCCCGACCTGCAGCGCGCCCTGGACTCGCTGGCTCCCGACTTCCGCGCGGCCGTGGTGCTGTGTGACATCGAGGGCCTGTCCTACGAGGAGATCTCCGCCACCCTCGGTGTCAAGCTGGGTACCGTCCGCAGCCGCATCCATCGCGGTCGGCAGAGCATCCGCGACGCACTCGCGGCCCAAGGACACACCAGTAGCCGTTCGGTCGCGCTCGGCTCGCACGCCTGAGGTCGCTGCCGGGAACCCTGCTCCGCCGAGCATCGTTGAGAGTCTCGGATACGCTGAGACGTTGCCTGTGTCACGGGACACGATGCGATCGGAGGCCGCAGCCCGCGGACGCCCGCGCGTTCGGGGGACGGCATCGGATGCCGCCGGTCGGTACCGTGGCAGACAGCAGCAGAGCCCAGTGGCAACACAGGATTCATCGTGCGGCGGTTTCGTCGTGGAGAGGGGTGAACGACGATGATGGACGGCGATCGCGGGCGTCCGACCGGAAGTGGCGGTGTCGAACCGCCGACTCCCAACCTTCGTCGCCGGCGGTCCTCCTGGACCCCAGCCAGGTGGAATACGAACACCTGGAGTCCGGCTCCCTCGTCGTTCCTGCCCAACCGCGGCTACCGCGCGCCGGGTACGGCCGGCGGACGCGGCTTCGCACCCACCGAGCACCTGGCCCCCGAGGCGGTCGCCGCCTTCGTCGACGGCGAGCTCGGGATGTCCGCGCATGCGCGGGCCGCTCATCATCTGGCGCTGTGCCCCGAGTGCGTCACCGCGGTCGAGGCGCAGTCGTTGGCCCGCACCCGACTCCGCGAGTCCGGCCGCGTGTCGATCCCGGACTCCCTCCTCGGTCAGCTCTCCCAGATCCCCACGCGTGAGATCGATCTGAGCTCCGAGCCACCCCGCCCGGCAGGGTTCGGGCCGACCGTGTCGCCCGATGCGCCGACCGACGGCATCCCCGCGGCCCGCGGCCGCGCCTTCCGTCGCCGGGGCCGGTGACCGTGGCCCCCGACGCCGATTCTCCCGATACCGGTGACGCACAGTTCGCGCGGCGCGCCGAACCGCCCGAGTCGCAACGTCTGACGCCGTCGCGGACCCGGCACTCGCCCGTGTCGCCGTCCACCGCGCAGGTGTTCGGCCGCCCGTCGGGTGTGCGCGGCTCGTTCGCCACCTCAGACGGCGACAAGCGGCCGCCCGAGCCGCAGATCGCACCCCCGGACCCGGTGCTCGCCGAGGCCTTCGGCCGGCCGGCCGGATCGAGCGACACCCTGCAGCGGGATCCGCTCGCGACCTACGGCCACACCGAGCAGCCGCAGGCGCCGGACGACCCGTGGCGCGACCCGGAGAGCCCGGCGCGGCTGGACGCACCCGCGCTGGCGTCCGCATCGTCGGACATCCCGACCGAGACCGGCCCCAAGCTCGGTGTCCGCGACATCCTGCTCGGCAATCGCCTGAGCTGGGTCGCCCTGGCCACGCTCGCGGTGATCGCGTTGCTGATCGGGCTCGTCGGCGGGCTGATGGGCCGGTACACCGCCGAGGTGGCCGCGCCGCTCACCAGTGACACGGTCGAGTTGTCCACTGAGGACACCGGCGGCGACGCCGGACCGCGGTCGTCCGTGGCCGAGGTGGCCCGGGCGGTGGAGAAGTCGGTCGTCGCCATCGACGTCCGCGCGGCGGGCGCCTACGCCACCGGGTCGGGATTCGTCATCGACAAAGAGGGTTACATCCTCACCAACAACCACGTCATCTCGATGGCCGCGAACGACAAGAGCGCCAAACTGGAGGTCGTGTTCTTCGACCGTCAGCGGGTCCCGGCGCGCATCGTCGGTCGCGATCCCAAGACCGATCTCGCCGTGTTGAAGGTCAACAATGTCGAGAACCCGACGGTCTCGGTGCTCGGTAGCTCGGGCGACCTGCAGATCGGCGAAGAGGTGGTCGCCTTCGGATCTCCATTGGGGCTCAACCGAACCGTGACAAGCGGCATCGTCAGCGCGACCGACCGTGCCGTGGCGCTGACGCCCGACGCGGAGTCCGACACCGACGCGGTGATCGACGCGATCCAGACCGATGCCGCGATCAACCCGGGCAACTCGGGCGGTCCGCTGGTCAACGGCGAAGCCCAGGTGGTCGGCATCAACACCGCCGGGCGCCTCGGCGCCGGGGGCGGCAACATCGGGCTCGGATTCGCGATCCCCATCGACGAGGCCAAGCCCATCGCGGAGGCGCTGATCCGCGACGGCCGCGTGAACCACCCGCAGATCGGCGTCAACGCCAGTTCGGTGCGCAACGAGCGCGTGCTGGGCGCACAGGTCCGCAACGTCGTCGCCGGCAGCCCCGCCGAACGCGCGGGCATCCGGGAGAACGACGTGATCACCTCGTTCAACAATCGCCCGATCGAGAGCGCCGACGAGCTGAACGTCGCGATCCGAACCGCCAGCATCGGCGAGTCGGTCCCGTTCCAGTACTGGCGGGCGGGTCGCACGTTCAGCGGTACCATCACTCCGGCGAGCGACTAACCACACCACCGCACAGGTCAGGACGAGGCACATGTTCAGCAGCATCGGATGGGGCGAGATAGCGATCCTGGTGGTCGCGGCACTCGTCATCCTCGGCCCCGAACGTCTCCCCGGTGCCGTCTCCTGGACGATGCAGTCGGCCAAGAAGGTCCGTGATTACGCGACCGGTGCGAGCAATCAGCTGAAGGACGAGCTGGGTCCCGAATTCGACGACCTGCGCAAGCCGCTCGCCGACCTCAACGAACTGCGGGGTATGACGCCGCGGTCGATCGTCACGAAACACCTTCTCGACGGCGATGATTCACTGTTCCGGCTGAACGAGAGCGCCACCACGGTCGACCGGAAGACCACCCCGGCGGCGCCAGAGATCAAGCCCGTGTCGGCGCCCCTGTCGTTCGAGAAGCAGGAGAGCGGGAATCAGGACTCCGCCGGCCCGGCGGGATCCGCGGCGTCGGACCGCCGGTCGCGGTCGGGGTCGCGTCCCGCCGCGGCCGACTGGGACGCGACCTGACCGGTCAGGAATTCCGGATGGTGTCGAGTCCCAGACTCATACCCGCCAGGCCGCGCTTACGCGCCGCGAGCTTGCCCGCGATGGCGCGCAGGGCGGAACCGGACGCCGATTCGGGTGCCGACAGCACCACCGGGACACCGGCGTCGCCGCCTTCGCGTAAGGCCGTCTCGAGCGGTACCTGACCCAGCAGGTCGACCTGGGCGCCCACCGCGCGCGTGAGGCGTTGCGCCACCTGCTCGCCGCCGCCGGACCCGAACGGTTCCATGCGGCTGCCGTCGGGCAGTTCCAGCCACGACATGTTCTCGACGACGCCGAGGATCTTCTGCCGCGTCTGCAGCGCGATGGCCCCGGCGCGCTCGGCGACCTCGGCCGCGGCCTGCTGGGGTGTCGTCACCACCAGGATCTCCGCGCCCGGGATGAGCTGCGCGATCGAAATCGCGACGTCACCGGTGCCCGGCGGCAGGTCGAGGAGCAAGACGTCGAGATCGCCCCAGTAGACGTCCGCGAGGAACTGCTGCAGGGCTCGGTGCAGCATGGGACCGCGCCAGGTCACCGGCGTGTTGCCGTCGGTGAACTGTCCGATCGAGATGAAGCGGACGCCGTGGTTGCTGGGCGGCATGATCATGCGTTCGACCTGCGTGGGTTTGGCGTCGCTCCCGAGCATGCGGGGGACCGAGTGGCCGTAGATGTCGGCGTCGAGAACGCCGACGGTGAGCCCGCGTTCGGCGAGCGCCGTGGCGAGGTTGACGGTCACGCTCGACTTGCCGACGCCGCCCTTACCCGACGCGACGGCGTAGACACGGGTCAGTGAGCCGGGCTGGGCGAACGGGATGACCGGCTCGGCCTTGTCCCCGCGGAGCTTCTTGCGCAGCTCGGTGCGCTGCTCGTCGTCCATGACGTCGAGTTCGACGCGGATCGCGCCGACGCCCGGGACGTCGGCGACTGCTGTTTCCACGCGCTGCGAGATCTCGGTGCGCATCGGGCACCCCGATGTCGTGAGGTACACCCCGACGTCGACGCTCGCGTCGTCGTTGATCGTGACCGACTTGACCATCCCGATGTCGGTGATGGGCTTGCCGATCTCGGGATCCTTGACCTTGCCCAGAGCGGCGCGAACTGCCGATTCCGTGGGCGCGACTCCTGTTGTCATCTGGCCCAGACTACCGGCGGCGCCGACGGTTCCGGGCGCAGGTCCTCCGGTGGCGCCGTCAGCGGACGGGAACCGGGGTGCTCGCCCCTCCGGGCCTCTTCGGACCGGCGTTCCCCGCCGGTCCCTGTTGTACCGCCGGGGCCTCCCTCTTGGTGGGCGGGGGAGCGGGCTGGCCCGGGAACAGCGGCGGGATCGACGGCAGGCAGACGATGATGCACGGCGGCGGCGGAGGGCTCGGCCGCCGCGTGGTGGAGGACGACGACGACGACGAGGACGACCCGGACTCCGGCTGCCTGGGCTTGCTGGACGAGCTCGAGCTGCTCGACGGCTTGCGCTTCATCTCCGGGATGGGGTCGGTCGGCATCACGCCCGTCGCGTAGGCCCCGGCCCAGCCGAGTACGTTGGCGACATACTCCATCGAGCGGTTGTACCGCAGCACCGCCGACACGCGAGTGCGCTCGTTCATGATGTCGGTGACGCCGGCGCAGAGATACCGGCCGGCCGAGTACGTGGCGTCGAAGATGTTGTTGGGGTCGGGTTTTCCGTCGCCGTTGGCGTCGGAGCCCCACGCTGCCCACGTGCTCGGGATGAACTGCATCGGGCCCATCGCGCGGTCGTGTCCGGCGTCGCCGTCGATGCGTCCGCCGTCGGTGTCCTTGATGACCGCGTTGCCGGCCAGCGAGCCGTCGAGGACCGGCCCGGCGATCGGGTTGATCGTCGTGCCGTACTGATCGACCGAGCCGTTGCTCGCATGATTGGACTCGATGCGTCCGATGCCGGCCAGCAGGAACCACGGCAGTTTGCAGGCCGCGCTCTCGGCGGCGACGCGGTTGGCGGCCAGCTTGTAGGCCTGGAGTACGACGCCCGGGATCCCCAGCGGGCCCGAGGGGAGGTCGCTCGCGAGCCGGAACTGCGGCGCCGGCAGCGCGGTCGCGGGCTTCTCCGGCGGCGGCGCGAAGCCGAGGAGTGCGCCCGGCGAACCCGCGACGAGTTCGGCCACCATCACGGGGGCATCGGGCTCGACGACGGCCGACGCGACGTTGCCGCCGGAGGCGCTCGACGTCGCGGTCCCCAGGACCAGTGCACCGACCAGACCGCCGCCGACGACCAGCGTCGCGGCGCGTCGTGGGAACGAGGACGGACGGCGCGGACCACGGCGACGGCGGACGAGGTCGAGGGGCCTCACCGGAGGCCTCCTGCACATCGTGCGGCCCCGGGCCGCTGCCCGGTCCTGTTCACTCCGTTGTCAACACACACTTCTGCCCCCGAGAACGCGGCGATGCTCACCCGCGGCCCAGGTCCAGAGCCGCTCACATGGATGTGTCGGAGAATCTCGTCGCGCCGTGACAGACGCCGGGATCCGGTCCGAACTGTGACCCACCATACATATGGGTCTGACGTCCCAGACACGAACCCGGCTTTTGGTGTCAGTGATCCTTGGAACCGCGGCGGCCGGATTCGTCGCCGGCGGGGGCGCCGAGCCGTTCGGTGAGTTCGTCGAGCAGGTCGTCCAGTTCTTTGCGCAGGTAGTCGCGCGTGACGGTGTCGCCGACCGCGAGACGGACCGCGGCGAGCTCCCGGGCCAGGAACTCGGTGTCGGCCTTCGTCTGGGCGGACCGCATCCGGTCCTCTTCCAGCGACACCCGGTCGCGGTTCTCCTGCCGGTTCTGGGCCAGCAGGATCAGCGGCGCCGCGTACGCCGCCTGCGTGGAGAACGCGAGGTTCAGCAGGATGAACGGGTACGGGTCCCACTGGATCGACACCGCGACCAGGTTCAGCACGATCCAGACGATGACGATGACCGTCTGGATCGCCAGATATCGTCCGGTGCCCAGGAACCGGGCGATCCGCTCGCTGTACATCCCGACGACGTCGGAGTCGAGATTGAACGAGATCGTGCGGCGGGTGCTGGGGGTGTCGAGCTTGCGTCCCGGCTCGCTCATCGGATCCGCACCTGGGGGCCGCCCGATGCCGGTTCCGGGCCGCTCCCGACGCCGTACCCGTCGGCCTCGACGACGTCCTCGGGTTCGGTCTCACGCCAGTCGCGCGGCAGGATCTCGTCGAGCAGGTCGTCGACGCTCACCGCGCCGAGCAGGTGGCCGGCCTCGTCCACGACGGGGCCGCAGACCAGGTTGTAGGTCGCGAAATATCTCGTCATCGTCTCCAGGGAGTCCTCGGGATGGAGTTGGGCGAGGTCGGTGTCCAGGATGCCGCCGACCAGGTGCGCGGGCGGTTCCCGGAGCAGGGCCTGCAGATGCACGCATCCGAGATACTTGCCGGTCGGCGTCGAGGTGGGCGGGCGGACGACGAATACCAGACTCGCCGCGGCCGGCGTCAGGTCGGGGTTGCGGACCCGGGCGAGGGCCTCGGCGATGGTGGTCGATGCGGTGACCACGACCGGCTCCGAGGTCATCACGCCGCCCGCGGTGTCGGGGGAGTGCAGCAGGAGTCGGCGGAGGGGCTCGGACTCCACGGGGTCCATCTCCTCGAGGAAGGCCTCGGCCTCGGTGTCGGGCAGTTCGCCGAGGAGGTCGGCGGCGTCGTCGGGGTCCATCGCCTCGAGGATGTCGACGGCGCGGTCGCGTCCGAGCGCGGCCAGCACCTCTTTCTGGTCGTCGGGCGGCAACTCCTGCAGCACGTCGGCGAGCCGTTCGTCGTCCAGGGCCGCTGCGATCTCGTCGCGACGTTTCGCGGGCAGTTCGCGCAGGGCGTTGGCGACGTCGGCCGGGCGCATGCCCTCGAACTGCAGGAGGGCCTGCGCGACTCCTTGTCCGGGCAGGTTCAGCGAGCTCTGGGTGATGCCCTGCACGCTGGACCACTCCACGACCTGTGTCTCGTGGCGCCGGCGCAGGCCGCGACGTCCCGCCCGGATCGCGACGCGGGAGACGACCCAATCGCGGGTCCGGGTCTTCTCGATCCCGAGGTCGATCACCGTCACGTCGGCGTCGGCGAGCTCGGGGAGATCCGGATCGACGACCCGGACGTGGGTGTCGAGGACCTGTCCGATGGCGAGCGCCTCGCCGGGCCGCAGGTGGAGCCGGCGGAGGCTCACGGTGCCGGTGTTGAGGGCCACGGCCTGGGGCTCGATCGCGGTCACCCGCAGCATCGGCACGAAAATTCTACGCCGAGTGGTCAATTCGACCGCGAGACCGAGGACGCGCGGTTGCTGCCCGGACATGCGGATCGAGATCACCACGTCGCGGACGCGTCCGATGGACTCGCCGTCGGGACCAAGGACGGCCAACCCGACTAATCTGGCCACGAACACCTTGCTCACCGACGACATGGGAGTAAGGGTAGTGCCATCGGTGCAGCGGAGGCCGACGGCAGACACGAACGCCCACCGGTGGGAGACCAGTCCCACTGTCGGGTCTCACCGCGACGTTCAGCACTGGAGTCTGACAACAGGGAAGGCCCCGATATGACCAATCCCATGCGCCCGAGCCGCGAGACGCCGGGACTCCCCACCCCGCCCAAGGGCTGGCCGATCGGTTCGTACGGAACCTACGCCGAGGCCCAGCGCGCGGTGGACTTCCTCTCCGACGAGAACTTCACCGTCCAGGACGTCACCATCGTGGGCGTCGATCTGATGCAGGTCGAGCGGGTCATCGGCCGGCTGACGTGGGGCAAGGTGATCGGCGGCGGGCTGGTCTCGGGTGCCTGGCTCGGCTTCTTCTTCGGCTGTCTGGTGGCGCTCGTCTTCGCCGGTTCGCCCATTGCGCCCATCCTGGTGGGCATCGTCGGCGGCATGGTCTTCGGTGTGATCTCCGCGACCATTCCGTACGCGGCGACCCGGGGCCAGCGGGATTTCGCGTCGACCATGCAGCTGGTCGCCGGCCGCTATGACGTGCTGTGCGACCCGAAAAGCGCAGAGAAGGCGCGCGACATGCTCGCCCGTCTCACCTTCTGACGCCGCCTCCCGCGGTCGGACACGGTGCGATCACAATCGCCCGCGGAATGGCACGCCCATGCCGAATGTGTTGCATGTCACGAATCCTCACGTATAGCGTTGCTCTTCGGACGCTCACGGCGGAGCACCGCTGCGGCGCCGCGTACGACATCGAGGAGGCTGCGTGCGGAGCAGGGTCAGCACGGACGGATCCATCAGCACCGACGGATCTACCAGGCGCGTGAGACGAAAGGTCCTCGCCGCGGCGGTGGCAGCGGTGGCCATGCTGCCCGTGCTGTCCGCATGTGGCTCGGGATATGAAGCGGGCGTACTCAATTTCTATCCGCCGGCCGACGGTGCGGACACCTTCGCCGAGATCGGCGACAAATGCTCGGCCGATTCCGGTGGTGCGTACAAGGTCGTGACCACCCCGTTGCCCAAGGGCGCCGACGATCAGCGTTTGCAGCTCGCACGGCGCCTCGCGGGCAACGACAGCGGGCTGGACCTGATGGGCATGGACGTGGTGTGGACGGCCGAATTCGCCGACGCGGGTTGGATGGTGCCGGTCCCCGACGCCATGGCCGCCGAGGTGTCGGCGCGCACCCTGGGCGGTCCGCTCGACACCGCGGTCTGGAAGACCGACGACGACGAGCGGGAACGGCTCTACGCCATCCCGTTCTCCACGAACACCCAATTGCTCTGGTACCGACCGGATGTGCTCGTCGAAGACGTCGACCGCCGGCGCCCGGCGTCGACGTGGAACGGCATGCTCGAGGACGCGCTCGTCAGCGGTCGCAACGGCGGACCGACCTACATCATGGTGCAGGGCAGGCAGTACGAAGGCCTGATGGTGTGGTTCAACTCGGTACTCGCCAGCGCCGGTGGGCAGATCGTCGACCCGGACGACCCCGACAAGGTCACCCTCAACGACACCCCCGAACACCGCGCCGCGACGGTCCGCGCCCTGGAGACGCTGAAGCGGGTCGCCACCGCGCCCGGTGCCGATCCGTCGCTGACCAACTCCGACGAGGGCGCCGCACGGCTCGGCATGGAGAGCGGTGAGGCCCTGTACCAGGTGAACTGGCCGTTCGTCTTCGCCGGGATGCGCGAGAACGCCGTGGCGGGCAGCGTCGCCTTCCTCGACCTCACCGAATACGCGAACCTGTACGCGGACACCGCGAATCCGCCGACCCCGGCGCAGGTGGTCCCGCTCAACCGCGAGATGCGGCGGGTCTTCGATTTCGCGCCCTATCCGGGCTTCGAGGGACTTCCCACCAAGACGACCCTGGGCGGCATCAACATCGCCGTCGCGAGCACCTCGCAACAGCAGGACCTCGCCTACCAGGCCGCCGAGTGCATCACCAGTGAGGCATCGCAGAAGGCGTTCTCGTTCAGTGCGGGTCCGCCGCCGGTCATCGAGTCCATCTACGACGACGCCGATTTCCGCCTCGCGTACCCGATGGCCGACGAGATCAAGCGGCAGCTCGAACCCGAGCACGCTGCTCTGCGGCCGAAATCGCCCGACTATCAAGCAATCTCGACGCTGCTGCAGGCCAAGTTGAGCCCGGTCGGCGCCTGGGAGCCGGAGGCCCTGGTCGACGAGCTCGCCGAAGCGGTCCAGAAGGCCATCGACGGGGAAGGGCTAATCCCGTGAGCGACAACGACACTCCGCGTAACGACGCCGAGAACGCGGGCGGCAACCCCGACGACGCGGGGTTCCGTGCCGGGCGACACGCCCTCCCGGAGGATGCGCCACCGCAAACCGGTCCGATCCCGATCGTCGGTGACACACCCCCGGTGCAGTCCGATCAGGTGTGGACCGCTCCGCCGGGAGGTCGGCACGAGGTGACCGCGGCGTCGTCGCACACCGACCGGCCCACCCCGGATCCCGCGCCCGCCTCGCTGTCGAAGCCGGCGACCGGGACGGGCGGGGGTACCGCGGTGATCGATCGGCCCCGGGCCGACACGCCGCCGGCCGCCCCGCGCAGGCGCAGCGAGGGCAAAACCGCCGAGCGCCGGCTGGCCTTCTGGCTCGTGGCGCCGGCCGCACTGATGATGCTCTTGGTCACCGGATACCCGATCGTGTACGCGGTCTGGCTGTCGCTGAACAAGATGAGCCTCTCGGCGCCGGGGGAACGCGAGTTCGTCTGGTTCGCCAACTACGCCACCGTCCTCACCGACAACTACTGGTGGACGGCCTTTGCCGTCACGGTCGGCATCACGGTCGTGTCGGTACTCATCGAACTCGTGCTGGGCATGGCGATCGCGCTCGTCATGCACCGGACGATCTTCGGGCGGGGCACCATCCGCACCGTCGTCCTGATCCCGTACGGCATCGTCACCGTGGCGGCGGCGTTCTCCTGGTACTACGCGTGGACGCCGGGCACCGGATATCTCGCCAACCTGCTACCCGACGGCACCGCACCGCTCACCGAGCAGTGGCCGTCGCTGGCGATCATCGTCCTCGCCGAGGTCTGGAAGACGACGCCGTTCATGGCCCTGCTCCTGCTGGCCGGCCTCGCGCTCGTCCCGGACGATCTGCTCAAGGCGGCCCAGGTCGACGGCGCCGGGGCGTGGACGAGACTGTGGCGCATCATCCTTCCGCTGATGAAGCCGGCGATCCTGGTGGCGCTGCTGTTCCGCACACTCGACGCGTTCCGCGTGTTCGACAACATCTACGTCCTCACCAGCGGGTCCAACAACACCTACTCGGTGTCGATGCTGGGTTACGACAATCTGTTCGGCGCCTTCAATCTCGGCGTCGGCTCGGCGATCTCGATTCTGATCTTCATCTGTGTCGCGATCATCGCGTTCGTGTTCATCAAGGGGTTCGGCACCGCCGCACCGGGTTCCGACGACGAGGGGAGGTAAGCCGTTGAATGCGAGCGGAAAGTCCAAGGCCTGGTGGTCGATCGCCAACATCCTGGTGATCCTGTATGCACTCATCCCGCTGCTGTGGATCATCAGCCTGTCCTTCAAGCCGGCGAGCAGCGTGACCGACGGGAAGTTCTGGCCGAGTGAGTTCACCCTCGACAACTACAAGAGCATCTTCGAGACCAGCGCCTTCACCTCGGCGCTGATCAACTCGATCGGCGTGGGTCTGATCACCACGGTGATCGCGGTGCTCCTGGGGACGATGGCGGCCTATGCGGTGGCCCGCCTGGACTTCCCGGGCAAGAAGCTCCTGATCGGTGCCGCGCTGCTGATCGCGATGTTCCCCCAGATCTCGCTGGTGACACCGTTGTTCAACATCGAGCGGGCCATCGGGTTGTTCGACACCTGGCCCGGCTTGATCCTGCCCTACATCACCTTCGCGCTGCCGCTGGCGATCTACACCTTGTCCGCGTTCTTCCGCGAGATCCCGTGGGAGCTGGAGAAGGCCGCCAAGATGGACGGCGCCACCCCGTGGCAGGCCTTCCGCAAGGTCATCGCCCCGCTCGCCGCCCCGGGCGTCGTGACGGCGGCGATCCTGGTGTTCATCTTCGCCTGGAACGACCTGCTCCTGGCACTGTCGCTGACGTCGACCGAACGGGCGATCACCGCGCCGGTGGCGATCGCGAACTTCACCGGCAGTTCGCAGTTCGAGGAACCGACCGGGTCGATCTCGGCCGCCGCGGTGGTCATAACCATCCCCATCATCATCTTCGTGCTCTTCTTCCAACGTCGAATCGTGGCCGGCCTGACCTCCGGCGCCGTGAAGGGATAACCCATGGCAGACATCGTTCTGGACAACGTCTCCAAGCAGTATCCCGACGGCTCCACCGCCGTACACGGGGTCGACATCGAGATCGCCGACGGCGAGTTCGTGATCCTGGTGGGCCCGTCGGGATGCGGTAAGTCGACGACGCTCAACATGATCGCCGGACTTGAGGACATCTCCGGCGGCGAGCTGCGGATCGGCGGGGAGCGGGTCAACGAGCGCGCACCCAAGGACCGCGACATCGCGATGGTGTTCCAGAGTTACGCGCTCTACCCGCACATGTCGGTGCGCGAGAACATCGCCTTCCCACTGACTCTCGCGAAGATGCCGAAGGATCAGGTGGCCGCGAAGGTCGACGAGGCCGCGCGCATCCTCGACCTCGGGCAGTACCTCGACCGCAAGCCGGCCAATCTCTCCGGCGGTCAGCGGCAGCGCGTGGCGATGGGCCGGGCGATCGTGCGCTCCCCGAAGGCGTTCCTGATGGACGAGCCGCTGTCGAACCTCGATGCGAAGCTGCGCGTGCAGATGCGTACGGAGATCTCACAGCTGCAGCAGCGCCTGGGGACCACCACGGTCTACGTGACCCACGACCAGACCGAGGCGATGACCCTCGGTGACCGGGTCGTCGTGCTGCGCAACGGGTATGTGCAGCAGATCGGTACGCCGCAGGAGCTGTACAACAATCCGACCAACGTGTTCGTGGCCGGTTTCATCGGCTCCCCGGCGATGAACTTCCTGTCCGGTCGCCTCGGCAGCGAGGGTATCGAGACCGCGATCGGCACCATCGTCCTCGACGACCATCGTGCGGTGGTCTCCCGTGCCGGAGACGTCGGCAGTGGCGGCGACGTGCTCATCGGCATCCGGCCCGAGCACCTCGAAGACGCGTCGCTCGTCGACTCGACGACCCGTGGACACGGCGGGACCTTCGCCGCGAACATCGACGTGCTCGAGTCGATGGGTTCCGACATCTACGCCTACTTCGGCGTCGGGTCGAGCCGGGCGTCGAGCGACGCCCTCGCGGAGTTGTCCGCCGATTCCGGAACCGATCTCGGCGGCAACCAGTTCATCGCCCGACTGTCCCCGGACTCGAAGGTGAGCCGCGGCGGTTCGGCGGAGCTGTTCTACGACGCGTCGAAGATCGCGGTGTTCGACCAGAGCTCGGGGCAGTCCCTGCGCGTCCGCTAGTGTCCCGCCTGTCCCTGCAGGCGTCGGCTCAGCGCCGGCGCCTGCGGGAGTGGTCGAGCAGTTCGTCGAAGACGTGTTCGTCCCAGATGTGCCTGCGCACAAGCCGATACCGTTCGCAGGCCACCCACATGTACAGCTCGGCGTCGCTGTCGAGGTCGGGCCGGATGCCCGCCCGGCGCGCCATCCGCACGACCGGCAGGAACTCCTCACCGAACCAGCGCCGAGCGGTCTCGGTGCGGTTGAGGAACTCGCCGATCTCCTGGCTCAGGCGAAATCCCCACGCCTCGACGTTCTCGGCGAGTTCGGCGTAGTCGAACGGGAAGCTGAGTCGGATGGCCTCGGCCTGGGACCCCTCGAGCGGCACGCGTGACAGGAAGATCCGACGATGGTCCTTGAGGACCAGGTCGGAGGTCGCGGTGATGCCCTCGGGGGAGATGCGCGTGTGGATCAGGGTGACGTAGGCGTCGATCGTGACCCAGTTCCGCGCGATCGCGATGGACACGCGGTGATGGCCGTCGATGACGAAGTGCATCGATCCGATCCGGTACAGCTGTACCGGAGGGACGGATTCGCCGCGGCGTTGCGCGGCCGCCAGCCGCTGCCAGCGCTCCCGGCCGCGCGACGAGGTGGGCCGGAAGTAGCGGTCGAAATCCTTGGTGCGGTCGACACTTCCGACGATCGAGGACACCTCGACGACCTGCAGTCCGAGTGAGGTCTCCCCGGTCCGTCCGAGCGCGGCGACGACCTCGTCGAACGGGAGGATGGTGTTCACGTCGGCGGGCTGACGCATGAACCACTGCGCGAGCCGCGCGCGTTCGGCCTGGCGTCGCATCCGGGCGAAGTCGTTCTCCGCGTCGGCGTCGGGAAATCCGGTGTCACGCGCCATGTCTGCGCCTCACGATCTCGACCTCCCGGGTGGCGGGATCGAAGTCGAACTGGCAGTAGCCGACGACGTTCATCGAGGTCGTCGAGGAGCCGATGGGCAGATCAGCCGGTCGTTCGCCGTACGGATGGACGTGGCCATGGACCAGCAGCGCCGGTTGCAGCGACCGGACCAGCGGGTGGAAGCAGTCGAAACCCCGGTGGGGCAGATCGTCGCGGTCGCCGACGCCGCGGGCCGGGCTGTGCGTGAGCAGGATGTCGGCGCCGCGGGGAGGTGACAGGGCGGTGGTGCATCGCAACCGGAGGGACCGCAACCGCTGTTGGGTGTCGGTGTACTGGTTGGTGCCGTTGTTGTAGCGGCGGCTGCCGCCGAGGCCGCTGATGCGGAGTCCGGCGACCGTCACGGTCCGGCCGTCGGCGTTGACCGCACCGCACGGTCCGGGGTCCTCGACGGGGAGTCCGGCGCGCGTCCAGCCGGTGCGGCCGCGGCGGTACCCGCGCAGGTCCCGGTCGTGATTGCCGGGCACGAACACGCACGGCGCGTCGCACAGCGACGACAGGATCTCGAGGTACTCGAACGGGAGGTCACCCGCACCGAGGATGAGGTCGGGCCGGGACTCGATCCCCACCCCGAAGGTGAGGGAGTCCACCACCTCGTCGGCGACCGCCAGAACCCGGACCATTGCTCCAGGCTAGAGGAGCACCCCGGGTCCGTGCGCCGGAGTCGGTAGCCTGTCGGATGTGAGCGAAGCCGTGACTGAGGTCGTCGGACGATTTCTCGAAGACCGGCTGGGGGCGACTCCCCAACGTGCGTCGGTGACGTTCCTCGGTGTCGAACCGATCGACGTCCTGCGGTTCGTGCCCGACGAAGCCGGCGATCGGGACGAGGTGGTCTACGTGACGTCGGGGTGCGCGCGGCACCCGATGTCCGATCCCACCGACCTGCACGCCGATCCGGTCCGCGGACCCCGTGCCGAACTCGTCGTGCGCGTGTCGTCGGGAACGCCGCTGCCCGGTCTGCACAAGCGCATGGCGACGCTGGCGGCCGCGCCGGCGGTCGAGGGCCTCGTCATCGCCGCCGATGCGCTGGTCGACCTCGGCGAACCCCTGTGGGACGGTTCGCCGTTCACCGCGGTCCTGCTCGAGGCGGACGAACTCGGGACGGTCGAGCTGCCCACGCCCATGGACCCGGTCAGCATGCTCCGGGCGGTGCCGATCACCGCCAACGAGGCCGCGTGGGTCCGACTGAAGGGTGCCGACGCACTCCGCGAGGCCTGGCGTGAGGCGGGTATCGATGTACGGCGGCCGGATCGGGCCTCGGCAACACCGGCCTGACCGGCCGGCGAATTCCCGGCGCACTCATCCGCATCGAGGTTTCGGAACGTATGACAGAGGGAACATCTGACCAACTGAGCACGGTCCGTCTGAGAAGTGAGGGTGCATGGAGTCACGGGGAGCAGGGACCATCGGCACGACGAACGGGCGGTGCCCGGCGTGACCATCACCTCATCGTCGCTTCCCACAGCGACCGCAGCGCTACCCGAGCTCGATGTCTACCTGCCACAGCAGGACACTCAGCTGTTGATCGACACTCTCCGATCCCGCGGCGTCTCCGGGGCCCGCGTGCTCGATCTCTGCACCGGCAGCGGCGCCATCGCGATAGCGGCCGCAAGGTCGGGTGCGTCGCACGTGACCGCGGTGGACGCATCGGCGGACGCGGTTGCCTACGCTCGGCGCGCGGCAGCCGACACCGGCGTCCGGATCGAGGTGGCGCACGGTGATCTCCGGCGCCATCAGGGTCGCTACGACGTCGTCACCTGCAACCCCCCGTATGTTCCGACCCCACCGGAGTCCGAGTCGGAGCTGCACCCGGCCGGCCCGTCTCATGCGTGGGACGCCGGACCCGACGGCCGAGCCGTCCTCGACCCGCTGTGCGCACGCGTTCCCGAGTTGCTGGTGCCCGGCGGAGCTTTCGTGCTGGTCCACTCGGAATTCGCGGACTCCGACGCCTCGCTGCGCGCCCTGCGCGCCGGGGGACTGACCGCAGAGGTGGTGGCCGAGCGGGTCATCCCGTTCGGTCCGGTCCTCACCGCACGCGCGGGCTGGATGGAAGAGTGCGGCATGCTCGAACGCAACCGTCGCATCGAGCGTCTCGTCGCGATCGTCGCCGTCGCCTCGGATGGTCTCGCCCCGGCCGGAGCGTCGCGGTGAGCGGGGACAAGAAACCCAATGCGGTGCGGGTGATCCGAGGCGGACCCGTCCTGGTGTCCGGTCCGGTCGACATCGAACTCCCCGACGGCGCCCGGGTGCAGTCCGACCGGTTCATGGTCGCGGTGTGTGCGTGCGGTCGGAGCAAGAACTACCCCCTGTGCGACACCAGCCATCGCAAGAAGCGCCGCCGCGCGACCTGACGGCTCACGAGCGCCGCCCGAACGAGCGCCTTGCCCGGATCAGATACCCGGGAAGGCGCTCTTTCCGTCGTCCCACGCGGACAGCACATGCCGGTCGAGGGCGTCCTCGACGAACAGGAAGGCGCGGATCCCGAAGATCACATCGGCTTCGGTGTCCGGCTCGGTGCGGACGAGATCGCCGACGACATCGGTACGCAGGATCTGCTCGTGCACGGCATCGGCCTCGACGTGTTCGCGATAGAACCGCCGGCACGCCTCCGGTGCGTCGAGCTGCTCCAAACCGGCCAGCAGCCGCTGCGAACCGGGCGGCGAGGTGATCTCGGTGGCGGCCAGATGCCCGACCGCAGCGCCCCGGTAGCGCCGGTGTAGTCCGAACAGCGACATCAGATTGACCGGCGTGAGGGCGACGCCGGGAACGGTGTCGAGGTAGCCCAGGTAGTCGGCGCTGAGATCGGAAGCGCGAAGCAGGTCGGCGAACAGCTCCTGATGCACGGCGTCGCCGCGTCCGCCGCCGAATTCGTCGAACTCGACGGCGACGTAGGCGGCCTTGGCGTGCCCGCGCAGACGTGGGATCGCGAAGGCGTGCGGGTCGGCCTCCTTGAGGTGGTACAGCGAGCGCAGGGCGAACAGCTGCCGGTACTGCTCCCACGTCCCGGCGTCGCGGAGCCGGTAGGAGGCGCCGTCACCGTCGGGGTTCTCGATGCACAGTTCTTCCATCTCGTGCTCGGCGGAATCGTCGGCGGTCATCGCCGGGACGTCGCGATGCAGAGCGGCGAGGAATCGCTGCTCGAGGGCGACCCGAACCGTGAGCAGGGCCGGACTCCATTCCCAACCGGCGTCGGCGTCGACGAACCCGACGTAGTGCATCTCGTAGCAGAGGTACAGCGCGAGCTGCAGATCGTCGCCGTAGGGGTCGGCGTCGACGACCCTCGGGTCGTCGGCCGGCAGGTCGAGGACCGACGCGGACGCAGGGTCACCGCGGAGGAGATCGATCACCATGGCCGAGAGCGATCCGCGCGCACCGGGCAACAGGGGGCGTCGGAAGGCCGTGTCGTGCGGCCTCGGATCGTCGACCATCGGGTCAGCTGACACCTGGGAGTCCTCCTGTCGGGTACGGGCGTCGGGCACCGCGGTGCGCGGCGGACGCCGGCTCTCCTGGGTAACCGGATCGGGGACGGCACAAACCATCACCGGGTGGTTGTGACCGTCGTCCCAGCCTAGGCCCGGTTGTCGGATCCGGCGATCTCCGCGCGCAACTGCTTGTCGAGCGAGACACGCACCAGCGCCGCTGCCAGCACCTCGGGCCGGCCGTCGGCGAGATCGGCGAGCCGTGCCGGGTCCTCGGGTAGTCCGAGGTCCCGGGCGGCGGCGAGCGCGCGTTTGTCGAAACGCGGTGCGACCCACTCCCACACCGACTGCACCTCACGCAAAAAGATGTCGGCCCCGACCGGACCGATGCCGGTGAAATCCTGGAGCAGTTCCGCCGCGCGGGTGGGGTCGGAGTCGGCGTCGTCGGCGAGCCGACGGAGATCGCCGTGGTAGTCGTCGAGGACCTTCTGCGCCGCCTCGCCGAGGCGGGTGGCGGTGCTCTCGTCGTAGCGGACGTAGTGGCCGCGGCCGAGCGCGTCGACCAGCTTCTGCCAGTCGGCGCGGGCCATCTTCTCCGGGGTCCGGTAACCGGCGGTGAACAGTTCGCGCGCGGCGGCCACCGCGATGTCCGCGGAGATCCGCGTACTGAGGAGCAGGGCGAGCACCAACAGCTCGAAGAGCGGTGACGGCGTGTTCTTCAGCGTGATGCCGGCGTCCTGCGCGTAGGTGCGGCCGGCGCGGTCGATCAGTTGTCGCGCCGTGTCCTCGGCGTGGTCCGTGCGGGTCATCGAAGCCGGTTACCCACGCCGGTGCGTGGGCAATCCCAGTCGCGGGTCACAACCAGTGACTGCGCCGGAACACGACGAACAGCGTCGCGCAGAGGGCCACCAGACAGCCCAGCACGACGGGATAACCCCACTCCTGGTGCAGTTCGGGCATGTGGTCGAAGTTCATGCCGTAGATCCCGGCGACCATGGTCGGCACCGCGGCGATCGCGACCCATGCCGAGATCTTGCGCATGTCGGTCGACTGCTGGATACCGACCTTCGCCGCCGCGGCCTGCAGGAGGGAGGTGAGCAGCTCGTCGTACTCGAGGACTCGGTCGATGACGGTGGTGAGATGGTCGGCGACGTCGCGGAACTGGCGTCGGATCTCTTTGGGCACCAACGGGTTACCGCTTGCCGTGAGACTCTGCAGCGGGGCCGCCAGCGGTGTCACCGCACGACGGAGTTCGAGCACCTCGCGCCGTAGGAGGTAGACGGGATCGATGTCGAGTGCGTGACCCTGCCGACCGAACACGACCTCCTCGATCGCCGCGACATCGGCGTCCATCCGGTCGGTGACGGCGAGGTAGCTGTCGACGACCTTGTCGGCGACGGCGTGCAGCACCGCGGTCGGGCCGAGGGCCAGACGCTCGGGGTGCGTCTCCAGGCGACGGCGCAGTTCCGACAGTTCGGTGTGCTCGCCGTGGCGCACGGTCAGTACGAAGTCCGGCCCCGCGAAGACCATGATCTCGCCGGTCTCGACGACCTCGCTCGCCTTGGCCATCGTCTCGTGCTCGATGTACTGCACGGTGCGCAGGACGAGGAACTGGGTGTCGTCGTAGACCTCGAGCTTCGGCCGCTGGTGCGCGTGTACCGCGTCTTCGACGACGAGTTCGTGAAGGCCGAACGTGGCGCCGACGTCGGCCATCTGAGCGTCGTCGGGGGCGTGGAGTCCGACCCATACGAAGCCCTCGCCGGCGGCCCGCACCCGGGCGAGACCTTCGGTGTAGCTCACCCGTCCCGGTTGCCGGTGGCCGTCGACGTACACCGCGCAATCGACGATCGCCCGCGCCACGGGGACGCGGATCTCGGGGAGCGGGCGGCGCTCGCGGCGCGGTGACAACCCGCGCGGACCAGGCCGGGGGATCGAGGGCACGAGTGCCGATGCTACCCGGCGGGCCCCGTACACTCTCCGAACGTGTCCTTCGACGTCACGGTGTACACGACGACGTTGATCACGCTGCTCGTCATCATGGACCCGCCTGGCCAGATCCCGCTGTTCCTCAGCCTGGTCGGTCAACGCTCGCCGGAGTACCGGCGGCGCGCGGCCTGGCAGGCGCCGCTCGTCAGCCTCCTGGTGATCAGTGTGTTCGCCGTCGCCGGCAAAGCCATCCTGAACTATCTCCACATCGGGATCCCGGCGCTGCAGGGCGCCGGCGGTTTGTTGTTGCTGCTCGTGGCGCTGCAATTGCTCACCGGCCTCGGCAACGCCGGCAAGCCAACGGCCGCCGACGACGTCAACGTCGCGCTCGTGCCGCTCGGCACCCCGCTGCTCGCCGGACCGGGTGCCATCGCCGCGGTCATCGTCGGTGTGAGCGGCGTCGACGCCGGATCGGGTGGTTATCTGGCCATCGCGGCAGCCATCGTCAGCGTTCACCTGGTGGTGATGTTGGTCCTGCGCTATTCGACGGCGCTCATCCGCATCCTGGGCATCGGCGGCATCACGCTACTCGCCAAGATCGCGGGCCTGCTCCTCGCCGCGATCGCCGTGCAGCTCATCGCCGACTCCGTCATGGGATTCATTGCCGAGGGAGCGTGAGCCGACCCGGGGACCCGCCTCGTTCGGACGTGGGACGTGCTGCGGATACGGTGGCGGGGTGACTGAACGTCGTGTCCGCAAACGTCTCATCACGGTGGCCGGTCTGATCGTCGTCCTGGCGGTGGTCATCGCCGGGTGCGCCGACGACTCGTCGTCTCCACCGCGCGGGGTGGTGATCGGCTCGTCGGAGGACCCGGCGATGCGCGTGATGGCCGAGGTGTACGCGGGAGCGTTGCGCAATTCCGGATCGGTGGTGTCCGGTGACCAGCTCCGTGGCGACGCGCCGGCGCTGCTGGACGAGATGGACCGCGCTGCGCTCGATCTCTTCCCCGCCTTCACCGGGGAACTGCTGACGTTGTTGTCTCCGTCGTCTACCGCGATCGGCGCCGAGGACGTCTACAACGACCTGAACCGCGCACTCCCGCAAGGGGTTTCGGTCGGCGATGAGACGCCGGTATCGGCGGCGCCGCAGATCTTCGTGTCGACGGCCCTCGCCGGGGACGTCGGCGCCACCGGACTCGAGGACTGCGGCCGACTGCCGGCGGGCCTGCCGGTCGTGGCCGTCGCCGAACCCGATGACTCGACGATGCGTGCCTTCGCCGACGCCGGTTGTGCCTTCGGTCCGGTCGAGGTCACCGCCACCGGAGAGGAGGTGCTCCGACGTGCCGCCGACGGCGGCGCGGTCGGACTGCTGACCCCCCTCGAGATCGCCGGCGAGGACGCCGACGGGGCGTCGTCGGAGGTCCAGGCGCTCCGCACATCACCGGGTGGCGGCGACACCGCGGACGGTGCCGCGGCTGCCGAACCCGCGGACGAGTCGGGTCCGCGGGCGGAGGTGCTGGTCCCGGTGTTCCGTTCCGCGGCGCTGAACCGCGATCAGGTGAAGGCCATGAACAAGGTGGCGGGCGAGATCACCACCGCCGATCTCGCCACCATGGCGGCCGAGGTCGACGGCGGTGCGGACCCGCGCGACGTCGCGCTGGCCTGGCTGGGCGAACACGGGCTGTAGGGAAGACACGACAACGCGGTGCTCATTCGGCCTCGCTCGCTTCGCTCCCGGCGCCGTGCTCATTCGGCCCGCTCGCTTCGCTCCCGGCGCCGTGCTCATTCGGCCCGCTCGCTTCGCTCCCGGCGCCGTGCTCATTCGGCCCGCTCGCTTCGCTCCCGGCGCCGTGCTCATTCGGCCCGCTCGCTTCGCTCCCGGCGCCGTGCTCATTCGGCCCGCTCGCTTCGCTCCCGGCGCCGTGCTCATTCGGCCCGCTCGCTTCGCTCCCGGCGCCGTGACACCGACACGCCCCGACCGCGTGTCGGTGTCACGACCCGTGCGCGAACACGGACCTATTACGCCTTCGACAGCGCCCAGCCGGTGAGCTTCGCCGACACCCACTGGTACTTCGAGGCGACGAGGCGCACTGCGAGGTCGAGGATCTTGGCGTCGGTGCCGACCAGGATGCGTGCCTTGTTCTTCCGGACGCCCTCGATGATCACCTCGGCCGCATCCTCACTCGTCATCCGGGCGAGGTAGCGGTCGAAGAACGCGGCCGTGGCCTTCTGGTCATGGTCCCCGGACACGGTGGCGTTGCGGGCGATCGCGGTCTTGATCCCGCCGGGATGCACACACGACACCTCCACCGGGTGCTTGGCGATGATCATCTCCTGCCGCAGCGCCTCGGTGAATCCGCGCACCGCGAACTTGGCGGAGTTGTAGGCGGCCTGGCCCGGTTCGGCCAGCAAGCCGAACAACGACGAGGTGTTCACGATGTGCCCGTCCCCGGACGCGATCACGTGCGGCAGAAACGCCTTGGTGCCGTTGACGACTCCCCAGTAGTCGACGTCCATCACCCGTTCGATGTCCTTGAACTCGGTGCGCTCGATCTCACCGTGGTGGGCGATGCCGGCGTTGTTGAACACGACATTGACCACGCCGAAGTGCTCGGCGACGGTGTCGGCGTAGGTGAGTACCGCTTCGCGCTCGGCGACGTTCAGCAGCTGCGAATGCACCTCGGCGCCGGCCTCTGTCACCAGCTTCTCGGTGACGGCCAGGCCGTCGGGGGTGACGTCGGAGATGGCCAGCCGCGCACCGCGACGCGCGAGCTTGACGGCGATGTCACGGCCCATTCCCGAACCGGCGCCGGTGATCACGACGACCTTGCCGCGAAAGTCCTTCATGTCTTGTCTCCTGTGGGTGGGTTCGGTCAGGCGTTGGCGGTGGCGGGCGACGCGATGTCGTCGCCGGTGGCGGAAGCGGCCGGCACCGCGGGTGCGGCGGATCGCCGGGCACCGCGGGTCACATCGTAGGCGGCGACGTCGAAGGAACGGGTCGTCTGCCGGAACGCGAAGGTGAAGCCCGGCCACAGCGTGGTGATGTTGCCGTTGGCGTCCTTGTACCAGGAGGCACACCCGCCGTTCACCCACACGCTGTTGCGCAGCTTGTGCTGGATTCCGGCGTTGAACTCCTGCTGGGCGGACAGCTTCACCTCGGTCCGGGTGATCCCCAGCGCGCGAGAGGTTTTCAGATAATCGACGAGGTAGTTCAGCTGCGACTCGATCATGTACACCATCGAGGTGTGGCCCAGCCCGGTCGACGGGCCCACCATCAGCATCATGTTCGGGAAGCCGTGGACGAACGAGCCCTTGTAGCCCTGCATACCGATCTCGTTCCACACCTGCGCGAGGCTGCGGCCGTCCTTGCCGATGATCTTCTCGAACACGGGGGAGTCGGTGACGTGGAATCCGGTGGCGACGACGATCACGTCCACCTCGCGGACGGTGCCGTCCTTCGACACGATCCCGGTCGGGGTGATGCGGTCGATGCCGTCGGTCACGAGATCGACGTTCGGGCGGGCGAGGGCCGGGTACCAGTCGTTGGACCGCAGGATGCGCTTGCAGCCCACCTGGAAGGTCGGGGTGGCCTTGCGCCGCAGCTCGGCGTCGCGGCCGATGCCGCGCAGGATGTTGGCGCGGCAGAGCAACTCGACCGGCTTGAGGGCCTTGGGGGAGTAGGTCAGACCGAACGCGACGACCTCGTTGGCGGCGTAGATGCCACCGCGGACCGCGGACTGGTACCCGGGGACGTTCTTGTAGGCCCAGTGCTCGACGGAGCTGTAGGCGCGCTCGGTGCGGGGGACGATCCACGGTGCGGTCCGCTGGTACACGTCGAGGCGCCCGGCGACCTTCGCGACCTCGGGAACGAGCTGGATCGCCGACGCACCGGTCCCGATCACCGCGACGCGCTGCCCGCCGAAGTCGTGGTCGTTGTCCCAGCGCGCGGAGTGCACGATCTTGCCCTCGAAGGACTCGATGCCCTCGATGTCGGGGAGGTTGGGCTCGCAGAGCGGGCCGACACCGCCGACCAGGACTCGTGCCCGCACTTGATCGGTCTTGCCGTCCTGCAGGGTGTCGATGATCCAACGGCCCTCGTCCTCGTTCCATGCGGTCCGCGTCACCTCGGTGCCGAAGCGCGCCTTCGCGCCGATTCCGAACCGGTCGGCGACCCCGTTGATGTAGTCGTGGATCTCGGGCTGGTGAGAGTAGGACCGCGACCAGGTGGGGTTCTTCGCGAACGAGAATGAGTAGAGCTGCGAGGGGACGTCGCAGGCCGCGCCCGGGTAGGTGTTGTCGCGCCAGGTCCCGCCGAAGTCGCTGCCGCGATCGAGGAGGACGAAGTCGTCGAAACCGTTCTGCTTAAGACGGACCGCGGCGCCCAGACCCGAGAAGCCGGCACCGATGATGGCGATCTCTACATCGTTCGTTGTCATGGTGTCACCATAAGGTGGTACTGAACACGTGTCAATAGCTATTGAACAACCCTCAATAGAGGGTAGGCTGGCCGCGTGGCCAGTAGACGAGGATGTGCGCGGTGTCGGTGATCAACGGCAAGACGATCAGCGGCGAGACGACCGGCGACGACGGAGGTGACCACCGGCGCGCGCCGCACAAGCGCACGCGCATGAGTCCCGAGGCACGTCGTGACCAGCTCATCGACTACGGGCTCGCGATGGTCAGGGACCGGCCGTTGGAGGAGATCACGATCGACGCAATCGCCGATGCCGCCGGGGTGTCGCGCGCCCTGCTGTTCCACTACTTCGCGTCGAAGCAGGAGTTCCACGTCGCGATCGCACAGGCCCAGGCCGACCGGATGCTCGCCCGCACCGAGCCGGACGAGTCCCTCGGCGACCCGATCGCCATCCTCTCGGCATCGATGGCCGCGTTCGTCGACTACGTGAGCGAGAACCGCACCGCCTACACCGCGCTGATCCGCGGGGCCTCGAGTTCGGACGCCGCGATGCGCGAGGTCTTCGACCGCACCCGGGAGGTGATGGTCGCCCGCGTGCTCGACCACGCACCCGTGTTCGGGGTCGAGGTGACCCCGGTCGTCGTGATGAGCGTGCACGGCTGGATCGCGTTCGTCGAGGAGACGACGATCCGCTGGCTCACCGCCGAGCCGGTCGACGCCGAAGCGCTCACCCGGGACGAACTGCTCGCCCTGATCACCGCCGCGCTTCCCGCCCTCGCGGCGGCGACGATCCAGTAGAGGCCGGGGACCGGGTTCAGATCCGCTGACCGCCGACCGGTCCCGTGTCGCGGGTACCGGCCGGCACCGATCGGCCGCGCAGGAGCAGGCCGAGAGCGACCATCCCCTCGCGACCTCGCAAACCTGGTGGTCAGAGACCGACCACGTGCGCGGTGTCCGCGCCTCCGTCCAGCTCCTCGATGTCGGTGTCGCCGGCCGCCGCCAGTTCGACGCCCGCTCGCAGAGTACGGATCAGCTCGTCGGTGAACCGGCGGATGGTGCGGTGCGCGGTCAGCGTGTCGGGGTGCCGGGCCCGCAGCGCGAGTCCGTCGTCCGTGCGCGAGATCCAGAACTGCGCGTCGTCGGCGGTGGTCGCGTTCGAGATGTGATGGGCGTCGATGGTCCGGTGTCGGTCGGCGCCGGGCAGCAGCCGGTAGTCGACATAGGACACCATGAAGATGTCCGAGCGTGTGCGACGGAGTCCGCCCATCGCCTCGATCACCTGTGGGACGGGAACCTCGCCGAGCGTGACCGCGCGACGGAGTTCGGGCCCGGTACGCCGGATCGTCCCCAGCAGATCGCCGGTGCCCACGACCCGCAGCGGGGCATTGGTGGTGAACCATCCGACTGCGTTGCGCCATCTCTCTTCCCGTCGCGTGTGCATCGGGAACAGAAGGGGCAGTTCGGGTCCGCCGCCGCAGCGGCGCACGGCGTCGGCCATCGCGGCCAGCGTCCCGCCGAACACGCTCGCGCCGCTGCGCCGGCACAACTCGGCGAACTGCTCCGTCTCCCGCCGGCCGAGGAGTGCGCGCACCTCGGTGGCCTGTGGCGCGGTGGCGCCGGGTTCGACCCCGAGATCCAGCGGGAAGGTGGGCAGTGTGCCGTCCCGGTCGTCGAAGAACCGGAGCCACCGGCGCATCCGCGGGTCGGACAGTGCGACCGGGGGCGCTGTTGACTCCGCGGCGCAGAAGTCGACGAAACTCCCGCTCATCGCCAGGGTGGAGGGATCGAAAAGCTCTCCGTGGCAACGGTATCCGTCGTACAACCGGTGCAGGTCGTCGATGACGATGGAGATCGAGTAGGCATCCACATGGCAGTGGTCGAATCCGCAGATGATCGTCGACGCGTCGTCGCGGTCGATCGCCGCGAACAGGAACGCGGGGTAACCGAAGGGATGACACGCGTGATCGAGGGTGTCGCGAAGCCGGTCGCGTAGGACGGTGTCGGCGGTCGTGTCGACCACGCTGCCGAGGTGCAGGACGAGGTCGTCCGGATCGTAAGCGTGTCGCCGGATTCCCGTGGGACCCGCCGAGAACGACGACCGCAGGGTGCCGTGCCGGGCGATGAGCGCCCGGTAGGCGGACCCGAGCGCCGCACGGTCCACGCGCCCGCGGACGGTGAACGCGGCGGCCAGCCACGTACTCGAGTCACCGGCCGTGGCCAGGTGCACGGTCTGGTTGAACGACGGTGGTACGTCGGACATCTCGGGCCGGGCGGCCGAGACGTCCACGGTCCAGGTCAGCAGCTCGCCGGCGGGTGGGTGGTAGCGATCGATGGTGGTGACGTGCACGCCCGCTCACGCTCCTCTGCGTAGCGCCGAGTCGGTGGGCGGGGCAGATCGCCCGGAACCGGCCGCCGGCGCCTGGATCCGCCGGTCGCCGGTGGCGGCGATGTCGGTCATGATGTCGCGTAGCCGCTCGTAGTAGGGGCGGGCCACCGACTCGGCGAAGGGCGTGCCCGGGATCTGACTACCCAGGTAGAGCTCGTCGTGATCGCGATTGATCCACGCCGACGCGTTGGCCGTGCGCCCCTCCCCGGTGAACAGCGCACCGCGCCGGAAGGCCTCGCGCGAGGAGCCGGGAAACCAGCGAAAGTCGATGTACGACAACAGGTTCGGTGCGGTGATGATCGCGTCCGGGGTGGCCCCGGCGGCGGCGATGGCGGCCAGTGCGGCGGCGACCGGGACGCCGGCCAGGTCACGAGCGCGGCGACGGGCCGCATGGGCCGCCGGGATGAGTTCGGAGAACGTCGACGCGCCGGCGAGGGAGAACTCGACCGGGGCGAAGTTGCAGAACCATCCCTGCGACGTCGCGTACCCGTCGAGCGCGGCACGCGTGTTGAACACCGTCATGCCGTAGTAGTCGTCGGCGCCGGCCAGTTCGCGGTCGGCGACGGCGATGGCGGCGTAGATGCCGTCGACGAACCGACCCCCCGCCGCCCGGCAGACGGCGTCGAAGGCGACGATGCCGCCACGATCGAGCAGTGAGACCTCGACCCCGGCCACCTGCGCCGTCTCTCCCGGCCCCAGGCCGAGGTCCAGTGGGAAGCGCGGCATCTGCAGGTCGTGGCGTCGGAAGATGTCCTGCCACGCCCTGGTCTCGGGCGACCCGGCCAGATGCTCGGCGGTCACCTCCGCTTCCGCGGCCGCGTAGGCGAAGTAACTCCCGGCGGCCGGCGTCGCGGGGTCCGGCTCGGGGCGGCCGTGCCCGTTCGGCCGGATCAGTTCGGCGTAGATCTGCGCGATCTCGTCGAGGGCGAGGGCCTGTGAGGCGCCGTCGGAAAGCGCGTGATCGCACGCCAGGAAGATTGCGAAGCCGCCCGGGCGGCGGACGGCTCCGAAGGAGAAGCCGGGGAAGGAGTCGCTCGGGGTCTCGCGGTCGAATCGGTCGACGAGATAGGGGTGGATGTCCTCGGTGCTCGCCAGTTCGCCGTCGACGTGTGCCTCGAACTCGATGTCGAACGGGTCGACGACATGGGCGGCGACCTCTCCGTCGCGGCATTCGAACCAGGTGCGCAGCACCTCATGTCGCCGGACGAAGAGCGTCAGGGCGGTCCCGAGTGCCGCGGTGTCGAGGTCGCCGTCGATCTCCGTGCCCGATCCCAGGTATCCGCGATGGGTACGGCCCGCGGCCCGTGCCACCGCAGCTCCGCGGACGTGGTTCTGGGCCAGGAAGGTCACCGGTGCGGTGTGGACGGGTGTGGCCGCCGCGGCCGCGCGGCACGCCTCGGTCGGATCGAATCGCACGGCGGTCCCCGGTTGTGGGCGCCAGTTGCCCATGGCCGTGATTCTCATCGGGTCCTCTCGTCGGTCATGCGGGGCGGGCGCCGTCGATCGCGGTGGCGCCGGCGAAGTTCGCGTGGGTGTAGGAGGACAGGGGCAGTCCGGTGCCGGTGGTGGCGAGCGCTCGCAGCACTGTTGCGTAGGTCGTGAGGAGGTCGCGGATGCTCGCGTCGGCGGGGTCATGGCCGGGATGCCGGGCGGACAGGGTGATCCCGCCGGGTACACGCGCGATCCAGAGGTAGACCTCGCGGTCCGACCGTGAGCCGCCCCGCAGGATCTGCGCGCGGGCCGCCTCCCATTCGGCCGCCCCGGGGACGTGGCGGATGTCGAGATACGACACCACGAACTCGGGTTCGCCGCCGGTACCGAGCAGTTCGACGATGCGCTGGTAGGGGAAGGACGGCAGATGGCGCACGGTGTCGATGGCGGCCGCGGTCGCGTCGAGCGCGTCGTCGAACGTGTGGGCGGCGGTGAGGTCGACCTCCAGAGGCGCCAGACCGACATACCAGCCGACCGACCCGGCATACCGTGCCTCGGATCGGGTGTGCATCGGCATCGTGAGCCGCAGCGTGTCCCGGCCGGTGAGTGCGCGGAGGGTGACCGCGAGGGCGGCGAACACCGCGGTCTGGGTACCGTGTCCGCGCGCACGCGCCGCCGAGGTCATGAAGGTCGCCTGGTTGTCGGTGGCGACATACTCGGAGATGCCGCGCTGGCGCGGGGTGCGCGCACGGTCCCGGGTCTGCAGGTGCGGACGGACCAGCGGGAGGTCGAAGCCCGGGGTCTCGGCGGAGCTGTCCAGGAAGGCGCGCCATTGTGCGACGACGGGGTGATCGACGGTGAGTCCGAGTCCCACCGCCCGATCGTGGACGCTGAAGTCGAGGTGGCTGCCGACCTCCGCCATCTCGGTGGACGAGCCGCGCCGTGGGGAGAGGTAGAGCCGGCGGATCTCGCTCATGCTCAACAGGATCGAGTACGCATCCATCACCACGTGGTCGGCGGCGAAGGCGACGGTGAAGCCGCGCTCGGACTCGATCGTGGCCACGATGCAGTGCGGCCACCGCGTCGGCGCGAGCCTGGTGTCGAAGACCGCGGTGAGCAGCTCGCGGACGTCGTCTCCCGAGTCGAATCCGCCGACCGCCTCGGCGTCGACGCCGAGATGCGCACCGCGGTAGGTGCGGCGGCCGTCGTGCGGGTCGTCGGCTGTCGGGTCCGAGGTCGAGCGGAGGGCTTCGTGCCGGGTGATCCACCCCCGCAGGCAGGCATCGAAGTGCTCGTCGTCGAGATCATCGTCGATCTCGAAAATGGCCCCGAGCCAGGAGGTCTCGTCGGAGTCGTAGGCGGTCGACCGTCGTATCGAGGCGGACTGGTCGTAGGTGAACGGTCGCGGATCGGTGTGCCAGCCCGCGGAATCCGCGCGTGTGGTCGGTGTCCAGATCGTCACCGTCCCGGGCGGGACGGGATAGTCGGACAGTTCGGTGAACTTCATTCGCGGTCGTCCATGCGTCGGTCATCCGTTCTCGGGCCGCGACGCCATGCCACGCCTTCGCCGGCATGGCCCCCCGGCCCATGAGTTCTGATCTGAGACAACAGGAATCGCCCGTACCCCGATGCACGCGCACGACCTTGTCCGACGACGTTCCGGAGGTCTCTCCGGTCGAACGGACCGCATCACTGCCGCCTGTGTCTGAACCGAGCCTAAGCGGTCGCATCGGACATGTGCAGCGGCAGGAGTCCGTGAGCTTGATCACGGGGACGGTATCCGGGTGTGCACGGACGCACCGCCGGTTTCGGAATCGCGCTGCGAGACAGAGGGTTCTGATCCGTGCTGGGTGTTCGGCCTTGCGGTCAAGGGCGTTTCGTTGCGTTCATGTAAAGAACTCATGACGAGCGGCTGCCGCACAGGGGTGGCATCGGAGGGAATGCGCGGTCAGGCCGGGTTGCGCCGAAATGCATTGCCGGGCAGCACGGTATGCCGGGACAGGTCACGTTGCGGCACCCGGGGAGCTCACCTACCGTGGGCCGAGAAGGGTGCCGGCAGCGGAGCGAGCGGGCCCGTTCGAAGTCGACCACACGCATCGGGGGTGCCATGTCCACGACCGTCCCGGCCATCGAGGCCCACGGTCTGACCAAGCAGTACGGCGGGACGCGTGCGGTCGACGCCGTCGACCTCCACGTACCCGCGGGCGGGGTGTTCGCCCTGCTCGGAACCAACGGTGCGGGCAAGACCACCACCGTGCGCATGCTCGCGACCTTGCTGCGCCCGGATGCCGGGGACGCTCGGATCTTCGGGCACGACGTCGTCGCGGAGGCGACGGCGGTTCGATCGCTCATCGGGGTCACGGGGCAATATGCCTCGGTCGACGAGGATCTCACCGCTCGCGAGAACCTGATGATCTTCGGTCGTCTGATCGGGTCGTCGCGCCGCCGCGCCCGGGTGCGTGCCGACGAACTGCTCGAGGAATTCGGGCTGGGGGCGGTCGCCACCCGCCGGGTGGGGCACTTCTCCGGCGGGATGCGCCGGCGCCTCGATCTCGCGGCTTCGCTGATCACCCGGCCACGCCTGCTGTTCCTCGACGAGCCGACCACCGGACTCGACCCACGGACGCGGGCGCAGATGTGGCAGACGGTTCGTGAGATGGTGGCGCGCGGTTCGACCGTGCTGCTGACCACCCAATATCTCGACGAGGCCGATGAACTCGCCGATCACATCGCGGTCATGGATCGCGGCCGGGTGGTCGCCGACGGGACCGCCGACGAATTGAAAGCCGGAGTCGGCGACATGAGTGTGAAACTCGAATTGGCCGATGCGGACGATCTGATCGCCGCGGCAGAGGTGTGCGCGCCGTTCACCGCGAACGGCGAGGCGACGGTCGCGCGCGGCGAGGGCATCCTCGTACTGCCCATGTCCGACATCGACCCCCTCGCCGACATCCTCGGTGCGCTCCGCGCGCGCGGGCTCGGGTTGACGTCGGTCAACGTCGTGCGCCCGACCCTCGACGAGGTGTTCTTCGCGCTGACCGACGGGGGCGACCCCACGCGATCGGCACCGATGGCGGCACAGGCGGATTCGGCTGGAGCCCGCGCATGACCACCGGTTCCCTGCAGCCGAGCGCACTCGCCGCCGGCGACGCCCCGGCCGAACCCCACGACCGGGTTCGGCCGACCGCCGCGGTGATGCAGTCACTCACCATGACCCATCGTGGCCTGCTGAAGATCAAACACAACCCGCAGCAGCTGTTCGACGTCATCGTGCTGCCCATCGTGTTCACGGTCATGTTCTCCTCGATCTTCGGCGGCGCGATCGCCGGGAACGTGGTGGGCTACCTGCCGCTGCTCATTCCCGGCGTACTGGTTCAGGTGTGTGTCGCGGCGTCGGTGGTCACCGGCGTCCAGCTGCGCGAGGACCTCGATCGCGGGGTGTTCGACCGGTTCAAATCGCTGCCGATCGCGCGCATCGCGCCGCTGGCCGGCGCCCTGGTGGCCAACACGTTGCGGTACGTGGTGGCCTCGGCCATCACGGTCTGCGTCGGGGTGATCATGGGGTACCGGCCGGCGAGCCCCGTGGGGGTCGCCATCGCCTGTGTCCTGATCGTGGTGGTGGCATTCTCGCTGAGCTGGATCTTCGCGCTGCTCGGCGTCCTGCTCGACAAGGCGTCGACCGTCCAGGGCGTCTCGATGCTCGTGCTGATGCCGATCACCTTCGTGTCGAACGCCCTCGTCCCGATCGACACCATGCCCGGATGGATGCAGGCCTGTGCGTCGGCGAATCCGGTGTCCCATCTCGTCACGGCAGCGCGCGGACTGGCCGCGGGCGAGGACGTGGGAACCGACATCGCCTACACGCTCGTGGGCGCGGCGGCCGTCCTCGCCGTCGTGGTGCCGGTGACCCTGCGGACCTACATGCGGCGGACCTGAGTGTCCGCACCGAACCGATCAGCGCAAGGAGTAGCCATCATGGGCACGCCGCTCACCTTCTCGGTGGTCGTCCCGGTCTTCGACGAGGAGGACACGATCGGCGACTGCCTGACCCGCCTGGCCGCACAGTTCGACCAGATCACCGAGATCGTGGTGGTGGACAACAACTCGACCGACGGCGGCCGGGCGGTGATCGATGCCTGGTGTTCGGCTGATCCCCGTGTCCGGGTGATCGACGAAGCACGACAGGGGTTGGTCTACGCGCGCAACGCCGGACTCGACGCCGCGACCGGTGATCTCATCGCCCGCATCGACGCCGACACCCGGGTGCCGCCGGACTGGGCGCGGACGATCGTGGAGTTCTTCACCGCGGATGTCCGCGGTGACTGGGCGGCCCTGTGCGGGCGCGGGGAGGCCTACGACGTGCCGCTCGCCGGCAGGTTCGACCGGTGGAAGACCCGGCTGCACCCGCTGAACAAGTTGCGGAGCGATAAGTCCGTGTCCGAGGTGCCTGTCCTTTACGGCTCGAACATGGTGCTGCGCCGTGCGACCTGGGTGCGGATCCGGGACCGTGTCAGCATGCGACGCAACATCTTCGAAGACGTCGACATGGGACTGTGTGTCGGTGACGCCGGGGGCCGTAACGCGTTTCTCCGCTCGCTGACCGTCGGGGTGTCACCGCGCCGGATGGAGACCGGCATGGTGCCGTTCGTCCGCTACATGAGTTTCCTGCCGCGAACGTTCCTGCTGCACCGTCGCTTCGGGTTGGCAGCGGGTTCGGCGGCGGTGTACGTGCCCGCTATCACGGTCGCGCATGCGCTACGACTTGTCGTGTTGCGGTCCTACGACTCCCGGACCGGGCGCGTCGACCCGCGAAACCTGTTGCGGGGCGGTGGTTCCGATCGAGTCCTCCCGTAGGGTCGGGCGGTCGGTCGGCGTTCCGGGATCAGCCGGCGCCGCGCACCGTCGTGACGCGCACCGTGTCCTCGACGATGTCGGCCGCCGTGTGTACGGCCTCGTCGGGGGCGATGAGTCGACTGCGGAGCTCGGCGGACCGTCCCCGGACCTCGGTGTCCAGGATCGTGTCGAGGGCGCCGATCAGCGACTCCGCTGTCACCCGAGCCATCGGCAGCGTGGCCCCGACCGCGGCCTTGCTCACCGCCCGGCCCCAGATCGGCTGATCGGCGCCGACCCACGTGATCAGCGTCGGCAGGCCGGCACGCAACCCGGCGGCCACCGAACCCGCGCCGCCGTGGTGGACCGCGGCCCGACACCGCGGCAGCACGGTGTCGTGATCGACGTGTCCGACGACGCGGATCGCATCCGTGAGTCCCGATGCCTCGGATTCAGATGTGGCAGAGCCGGATTCGGTCGACATGAAACCGCTCCAGCCGCCCGACACCAGCAGGCGGATCCCGAGTCGCCGCGCTGCGGTACGGAATGCATCGGCCAGACCGTCGGGGTCGGCGGGCAGCATGCTGCCGAAGCCGACGTACACCGGGGCGTCGCCGGCGTCGAGCCAGTCGGCCAGCGTCCCCGCTCCCGAGGCCCCGTCGAGTCCGGCGTCGCCCACCCCGGCGCGTTGCGCGGCCGCAAGGGTGAAGAACCCGACCAGCGGCCGGCGCCGGCCCCACTGGGTCGCGAGTCCGTCGAAGAGGGCCGGATCGTAGGCCTGGATCTCGGGAACGCCGGTACGGCCGATGAGTTCGGAATACGGGTGGTTCAGCGGCGACAGTCCGAGATCGGCCCGCAGCGTGGTCTCCGCCGAGCGGGTGGCGAGCCACAGGGCGCGTTCGGCGACGCGCCAGCTCAGGTCGTTGACGATCGCCGGGGCGTCGATGCCCAGGTGCGCGAGCAACGACACCGAGCTGTTGCGCCGGATGGGGCAGTAGTGCAACGGGATGTGGGGGATGCCGAGGACCGCCGAGACATTGTGGGCGCGTTCCTGACCGGCGCTGCTCGCGATGATCGCATCCGCGCCGTCGGCGAGTTCGAGCAACCGCTGCTGCATCGCCCGGCCATCCCGCACCGACATCGCCGACACCGCACGCAACCGGGTCCGGGGGTTCTTCGACCGCATGTCCTCCCGGACCATCTCCGAGTCGAGCAGGGCACGGGTGCTCGACCCGTACGACTCTGTGGGAACCCCTGCGCCGCTGCCGAAGTCGACCAGGTCGGGTGGCAGCGCGAGAGTCGCCATATGGCCCCGGCCCACGAGCTCGGCGGCCAGGGCGACGGCCGGCTGGGCATCGCCGCGACTGCCGTTGACTGCGATCACGAACCTCAACGTCGAACCCCTCACGTCTGGGTGCGGTCGGATGGGCGACCCGTGCCCGGCGGTGGCGGATCGGGACCGATTCTAAACACGGTCGGCCACCGCGGCGCGCGGCCGGAGACCGGGATCACCACCCGGCCGGGAACCAGGATCACCGGGCGGTCGGCATGAGGATCTCGTTCGTGATCAACGGAACCCGCGGGGACGTCCAACCGGCGACGGTGCTGGCCTGCGCGCTCGCCCGGCGCGGACACGACGTACGTCTCGGGGTGCCGCCCAACATGATCGGGCCGGCTCTGGACTGGGCAGACGGCATCACCGGGCTCGAGGTCGTGCGTCTCGGCGTGGACACCCGGGCCCACCTCGAGTCGGTGGCGCGAGCCCGGAAGCAGGCCGGCCGTCATCCGCTGCGACGGCTGCGCGTGCTGCTGTCGCTCCGGAACGCCGGGTGGGACCAGCTCGTCTCCGACATGGCCGAGGTCGTCGACGGTGCCGATGTCATCGTCACGGGATTGATCACCGAACAGCCCGCTCTCGCCTTCGCCGAGTCCGCCGGCGTCCCCCTGATCTCCCTTCATCACGCGCCGGTGCGGCGTAACAGTCGGGTCGCACCGGTGCCCGGTCACCTCCCGGGCGGACCGCGTGCCGTCCGGACGCAATGGGCCGCCTACGACGCCGCGTTCGCCGTCCTCACCCGACGGCGAGAGCGCCGGCTGCGCATGCACCTCGGGTCGCCCGAGCCGTCGGCGTCCTACGCCGCCCGACTGCGGGCAGCGCCCGGCCTCGAATTGCAGGCCTACGACCCGATGTTCGGCGTGGAGCACGAACGCAGGTGGACCGCCGACTCCGCGGTTCGTCGTCGTCCGACGGTCGGTTTCCTCGGATCGCCGGCAGACCAGCCCGTCGCCGGGTCCGACGCGCTCACGTCCTGGCTCGACGCCGGGGACGCCCCGATCTATGTCGGATTCGGGAGCATGCCGCTGCGGGGAGAGGCGGCCACCTTGCGCGTCGTCACCGAACTCGGTCGGCGGCTCGGTCGACGAGTCCTGGTGTGCGCCGGCTGGACCGAACTGGACGCCGAGGTCCGGGCCGAGATCGCATCCGAGGCGGTGCGGATCGAGTCCCAGGTCGATCACCGCACGGTCTTCGGCCGATGCGCGGTGGTGGTCCACCACGGCGGCGCCGGAACCACGGCGGCCGTTCTGCGCGCGGGCCGGCCGTCGGTCGTCTGCTGGTACGGCGCGGATCAGCCGTTCTGGGGCGTCGAACTCGAACGCCTGGGGGTCGGCGTGGCGATGCCCATGGCCCGCGCGGGACGGGACCTGGACGTGGACCGGTTGACCGACGCCGTCGCGTCGATGCTCGATCCCGCAGCCGCCGAGCGGTCCGGACGGCTCCGCGACGCCCTGGTGGCCGAGGATGTGGCGCTCGGGGACGCCGTGCGCGAGATCGAGCGTTCGGTGACAAGCTCGAGCACGGGGCCACGGCTCCCACCGGGACCACACAGTCACAGCGCAACGAAGGTGGACGTATGACGACGACGAAGTCGCCCATGGCCGAACAACCCGACGCCGGGCGGGTACCGGGTCTGCGTGGCCTCGCAGCCCGGCTCCGCGACGAGCGGGCGGCGATCCGAGGCGAGCGCCTGACCTCCGAGGACGCCCCGTTCTGGTTCGTCACGCCGGCACTCGGCTGGTCGGTGGTGCTCCAGCTCGTGTGGGTGTTCGACGAGGAGGTCTCGATCGAGACGCTGACCGCGATGAACGCCGCGTTCGCGCGAGGGCGCCTCAACCGCATGCTCGTCGTACCGGATGTCGTCGGAGCCCGCCCGCGGTGGGTTGCCGCGCCCGACGCACCCGGGCTGGCCGCCGACAGCCGACCGGTGCCGGAGGCGGAGATCGACGACTGGGCGACCGCCGAGATGTCCTCGGTTCCCCTCGACGCCGAGGGCGGGCGGTGCTGGCGCCTGCGGTCGGCGCCCACCGCGTCGGGTGGAACGGTGGTGTCCCTCTGTGCCCTGCACGTCGTCACCGACGGTCGCGGCATGCTCGCGGCGGCCGCCGAGGCCGCCTCGGCGTCGGAGGTGCCACTGGCTCGCGACGCGGACCGGGCGTCCGGGGCCGATCCGGCGGCGACGACGCGTCCGCCGGTCTCGTGGCGGCGGCAGCGGATCGGCGACCTCGCCGACGCCGGGTCGCAGGCCGGCGCGGTCCTCGCCGGGCTCGTGCGGGCGGCACTCGAGCAGCGCAAGGCCGGTGGCCCCGAACCCGACCCGCGTCCGGTCCGCGCGCCGATAGCCGAACGGTCGCCGGCCGCCGACTTCACCTGGGCGACCGCGACGGTCCCCGCGACGGACTTCGACCGGGTCGCCGCCGAGCACGACGGCACCGCGAACACGCTGTTCATCGCGGTGGTCACCGGCTTGCTGCGCTCCAGTGGCCATGCGCCGCTGCCGAATCCGATCAAGGTCGGGGTCCCCGTCGACCGTCGTGAGAGCGAGGCGGACACCCGGTCCAACCCGATCGCCGGTGTGTCGGTGTACCTCACCGACGAGCCGGTCGCCGGTGGCGATCTCGGCGGCATCCGGGCGGCGTGCAAGGCGGCTTTCGTCCGGCTGTCGGAGGGTCGCCGGGCACCGCACATCCACCTGCGGCCGTTGGCCTGGTTCCTGCCGCCCGCGGTCATCGTGAAGCTGGTCAGCGCGGGCAACGGGATCCCCGACGCGGTGATCTCCAACCTCGGCGACATCCCCCCGGAGGCAACGGTGCTCGGCGGGCGGTCGGCGCGCAAGGTCGCATTCCGCGGCATGGCTCAGGGCGTCGACGCCTCGGTCGGCCAGCGCTTCGGTGACGGCGTCCAGTCGTGGCTGGTCCGCACCCGTGATCAGGTGACCTTCACCGTGCTCGGTTGCGACGAGACGAGTTTTCCCTCCGATGCCGTGGTCGCGGACCTGCTCGACCGGGAACTGACGGCCTGGGGTCTGCCCCATGAGATCTGGTGATCATGACACCTCGTGAAGCTGAGGAGCACACGTGACGGCAACGGCAACCGACACCCGTCCCGCCGAGGTACTCCGCGTGACCGGCCCCGACGAGTCGTACCTGCTCGTCGCGGAACTGTTCGGGATGGGTGCGCCCATCCAGATCACCTGGGTCTTCGACGACGACCCGGGGGACGCGGCGATCGAGTCGTTGTGCGCCGGACTCGCGGCCGGGCCGCTGCATCGTGCGGTGTCGCGCCGTCGGGTCCCGTTCGCCCGGCACCGCTGGGTGCGATCGACGATGCCGGTCCGACCCGGGCCGGTGGCGGTCGTCGAGGCCGACGCCGTCGGGGAGTGGGCCGACGCCGTCCTCCGCGCGAGCCGTCTCGATCCCGTGCGGGGAACCGGTTGGCAGCTCGACTCGGCCCGGATCCGCGGCGGCGGGCGCGCGGTGTCCCTGCTCGCCTCCCACATGATCACCGACGGTCACGGCCTCTACCGGCTGGTGGCCGACGCCGCGGCGGGCCGCACCGCCGGTCTGCCCGCTCCCGTCAGCGGACACTCCTGGGAGGCGGTCCGCGCCGACGCCGCCGACGCCGCCGAGTCGGTGCGCGCAGCCGCCCGATCAGCGCGAATCCTGATCCGCGAGGCCCGGGCGGCGCGAGGCACCGACACCGGGTCCGCCGACACCCGATCCGCGCCGGGATCGTCGCGCACCACGCGTCCGTCGAGACCGCGGTCCGCGCCCGAGCCGGACACCACGCTGGCGACGGTCGACGTCTCGGCAACCGAATGGGCGGCGCGCGCCACCGAGCACGGCGGCACCGGCAACTCCCTGTTCACCGCCTTGCTCGCCGGTATCGTGCACCGTTCGGGTCGCCCGCTCGACGGTCCGATGAAGGTGTGCATAGCGGTCAGCAAGCGGGACGGCGACGACGACAACCGCGCCAATGCGTCGGGCGGGGTGTGGATCCGCCTTGCCGACCGCGTCGAGCCGGACACCGACCTCACCGCCATCCGGTCATCGAGCAAACGGGCCTTCGTCGACTACGCCGAGTCCGGGGCCGATCAGGCCGCCGACAACCTGCAGCCGATCGTGCGCATCCTGCCGAGACGACTCATCGGTCGGTTGATGCGCGGAATTCCCGGACCCGACACCACCGTGTCGAATCTCGGGGCCACGCCCGACTCGGCGATGCGGATCGGCGGTCACACGGCGTCCCGGTTCGCCATCCGCGCGGTGATGCAGGGGATGCCCGCCCAGGAGCGGCGCGAACGCGGCCCGGCGGTCGCCGCCTGGGCGGTCACCTACGGCGACACCGTCACGCTCACGTTCTTCGGCATCGACCCCGACGATTTCGGCGATCCCGTCCGGCTGCGCACACTGATCGCCGACGAGTTGACCGCCTGGCGGATCGGACATCGATTCTGGTGACGCCGGCACACATCGCGATCATTCTGTACGGCAGCCGGGGCGACATCCAGCCCGGTATCTGCCTCGCCCTCGAACTCCAGGTGCGCGGCCACCGCGTGAGCGCCCTCGTCCCGCCGAACCTGGCCGGCCTCGCGCGGGCCACCGGCGTCCGCGACGTCCACGAGATCGGTCTGGACTCCGACACCGCGTGGTCGTCGGAGGACGCGCGGTCGGCGCGCAACAGTCGTAACCCATTGGCGCGGATGGCGTTTGCGTTGCGGACGGTCCGCGGCGGATTCGACGCCCTGGACGCCGCGCTCGAGCGACTCTTCATCGCGGGTACGGCGCCGCTGCACGACACCGACCTCCTCGTCGTCGCGCCGCTGTGCCAGGACCGCGGGCTGGCGGTCGCCGAACATCTGGGCATCCCGCTGACCGTGCTGAGATACGGCCCGATGTCGGAGAACGGACTCCTCGGCGCCGTACCGGGACTCACCGACAGATGGTCGCCGGAGTGGAAGCGGCGCTCCTGGCGCCTCGCCGACCGGTTGACCTGGGCCGCGACCGGATGGAACGAGAATCGGTTCCGGCGCCGACTCGGGCTCGACCGGGCTCGGCGACCGCTGCCGGTGCGGCTGAACGCCTCCGGGATCCCCCAGATCCAGGCCTACGATGCGGAGATGGTTCCGGGCCTCGCCGCGGAGTGGGACGATCGCAAACCCGTCGTCGGATTCTTCGACCTGCCCGCGGGAAGCCGGGCGGGTATCTCCGAGATCGACGCCGGGGCAACCGATCTCGGCCGATGGCTGGCCGCCGGCGAAGCTCCGCTGTTCGTGACGTTCGGCAGCATGCCGATCCTCGACCCGGAGGCTCTGATCGCCCGCTGGCGGACAGCCGCCCGTGCCCAGGGGGTGCGCTGCCTCATCGCCATGGGAGATCCGACCGGAGTCGATCCCGACGACCCGGACGTGTTCTACGTCGCGGGTGTCGACCACGCGTCGGTCCTGCCGCGATGCGCGGCCGCAGTCCATCACGGCGGCGCCGGCACCACCGCGGCGAGTCTGCGGGCCGGCCTCCCCACCCTGGTTTGCGCGGTCACCGCCGATCAGCCGTTCTGGGGTGAACGGGTCCGTGCCCTGGGCGTCGGGGCGGCCGTCCGGCTGTCGAGTTTCACCGACGACGACGCGCGCGCGGGTCTCGCGGTCCTGTTCGACGACGGAACCCGTTTGGCCGCTGCTGCTCTCGCCCGCCGGATGACGCCCGCCGACAAGGCCGTCGCGGCGGCCGCCGACATCTGCGAAGCCCGGCTGACCTAGAACCGGCACCCACGACCGCTCAGACGACTGCGGCCACCGACCCTCTCGGGTCGGTGGCCGCAGGCGTCGTCTGGCAGGTTACTCGCCGAAGGCCTCGTCGAGGATCTCCTGCTGCTCCACCGCGTGGACCTTGCTCGATCCCGACGACGGCGCGGACATCGCGCGGCGCGAGACCCGGCGCAGTCCGCCGAGCACATCCGGCAGCACCTCGGGCAGCCAGAGGCCGAGGAACGGCCACGGACCCTGATTCGCGGGCTCTTCCTGGACCCACCGGAACTCACTCGCGTTGCCGTACTGCTCGAGCGTCTTGCGCAGGCGGCGGTGCGGCACCGGGTAGAGCTGCTCGATGCGCACGACCGCGATGTCGTCGCGCTTCTCCTTGTCGCGTCGCGCGGCGAGTTCGTAGTAGAGCTTGCCGCTCACCAACAGGACGCGCTTCACCTTGCTGCGGTCCGCGCCGTCCTTGAGGAAGTGCGGGTCGTCGATCACCGAACGGAACTTGTCCTCGGTGAAGTCCTCGACCGGGCTCACCGCGGCCTTGTTGCGCAGCATCGACTTCGGGGTGAAGACGATGAGCGGACGGCTGATGCCGTCGAGCACGTGGCGGCGCAGCAGGTGGAAGTAGCTCGCCGGCGTCGACGGCAGGGCCACCGTCATCGAACCCTCGGCGCACAGCTGCAGGAACCGTTCGATGCGGCCCGAGGTGTGGTCGGGTCCCTGTCCTTCGTGACCGTGCGGCAGCAGCAGCACGACGTCGGAGAGCTGGCCCCACTTGGCCTCACCCGACGAGATGAACTCGTCGATGATGGACTGCGCGCCGTTGACGAAGTCGCCGAACTGCGCTTCCCAGACCACGAGAGCGTCCGGGTTGCCGACCGAGTAGCCGTACTCGAACCCGACGACCGCGAACTCCGAGAGCGGGGAGTCGTAGACCATGAACCGGCCGCCGTTGCTCTCCTCGTCTGCGGGCTGCAGGTGGTTGAGGGGGGTGTACTCCGAGCCGGTGCTGCGGTCGATGAGCACCGAGTGGCGCTGGGTGAAGGTGCCACGGCGCGAATCCTGGCCGGACAGACGCACGGTGCGCCCCTCCATGACCAGCGACCCGAAGGCCAGCAGTTCGGCGAACGCCCAGTCGATGTTGCCCTTGCGGGCGGCCTCGGCGCGACGCTCCAGGACCGGCTTCACACGCGGGTGCGGGGTGAAACCGTCGGGCACGTTGACGAACGCGTCGCCGATGAGCTCGAGCGTCTTGCTGTCGACCGCGGTCACCAACTTCGTCGGCAGCGTCTGGTCGGCCTCGACCGAGGGCGACGGCTCGACACTGAACTTCTCGAGTTCCTTGACTTCGTTGAAGACGCGCTCGAGCTGTCCCTGGTAGTCGCGCAGAGCGTCCTCGGCCTCCTTGGTCGAGATGTCACCGCGGCCGATGAGGGCTTCGGTGTAGCTCTTGCGGACGCCGCGCTTGGTGTCGATCACCTCGTACATCGCCGGCTGCGTCATCGACGGGTCGTCGCCCTCGTTGTGTCCGCGACGGCGGAAGCACACGAGGTCGATGACGACGTCCTTGTGGAACGCCTGGCGGTAGTCGACGGCGAGCTTCGCGGCCCAGACGCAGGCCTCGGGGTCGTCGCTGTTGACGTGGAAGATCGGTGCGCCGATCATCTTCGCCACGTCGGTGCAGTACTCGGTCGAGCGCGAGTGTTCCGGTGCGGTGGTGAAGCCGACCTGGTTGTTCACCACGATGTGCACGGTGCCGCCGGTGCGGTAACCGGGCAGCATCGCCATGTTGAGCGTCTCGGCGACCACACCCTGACCGGCGAACGCCGCGTCGCCGTGCAGCATGAGCGGGAGGATCGGGAACCGATCGTCCTCGTCCATGAGGTCCTGCTTGGCGCGCACCAGGCCCTCCAGCACCGGGTCGACTGCCTCGAGGTGGCTGGGGTTGGCGGTCAGCGACACGTTGATCTCGTTGTCGCCGAACATCTGGTAGTACTTGCCCTCGGCGCCGAGGTGGTACTTCACGTCGCCCGATCCGTGCGCCTGCGACGGGTTCAGGTTGCCCTCGAACTCGGTGAAGATCTTCGAGTACGGCTTGCCGACGATGTTGGCGAGCACGTTCAGACGGCCGCGGTGCGGCATGCCGATGACCACCTCGGAGAGGCTGTGCTCGGCGCTCTGGTCGATCACCGCGTCCATCATCGGGATGACCGACTCGGCGCCCTCGAGCGAGAAGCGCTTCTGCCCGACGTACTTGGTCTGCAGGAACGTCTCGAACGCCTCGGCGGCGTTGAGCTTGCTCAGGATGTACTTCTGCTCACCGACCGGCGGCTTGACGTGCTTGATCTCGACGCGTTCCTGCAGCCACTTCTGCTGCTCGGGCTCGAGGATGTGGGTGTACTCGACACCGACGTGCCGGCAGTACGCGTCGCGCAGGATCGACAGCACGTCCCGCAGCTTCATCTTCTCCTGGCCGTGGAACCCGCCGACCTTGAAGCTGCGGTCGAGATCCCACAGCGTCAGCCCGTAGTTCTGGATGTCCAGATCCGGATGGCTGCTGCGCGCATCGCTGTCCATCATGAGGGGATCGATGTCGGCCATCAGGTGGCCGCGGCTGCGGTAGGCCGCGATCAGCTCGAGGACGCGGGTGCTCTTGTCGACGAGGCCGGCGGGCAGGTCGCGACGCCAGCGGATCGGCTCGTAGGGCACGTGGAACGCGGTGAAGATCTCGTCGTAGAAGGCGTCGTCGATCAGCAGCTCGTGGATGGTGCGGAGGAAATCGCCCGACTCCGCGCCCTGGATGATCCGGTGATCGTAGGTCGACGTCAGGGTCATCAGCTTGCCGACGCCGAGTTCGGCGATCTGCTCGTCGCTCGCGCCCTGGAACTCCGCCGGGTACTCCATCGCGCCGGCGCCGATGATGGCGCCCTGGCCCTTCATCAGGCGCGGCACCGAGTGCACGGTGCCGATCGTGCCCGGGTTGGTGAGCGAGATGGTGACGCCGGAGAAGTCGGCCGCGCCGAGCTTGCCGTCGCGGGCGCGACGGACGATGTCCTGGTACGCCGTGTAGAACTCGGCGAAGCCCATCGTCTCGCATTCCTTGATCGCGGCGACGACCAAGGTGCGGTTGCCATCCTTGCCGACCAGGTCGATGGCCAGGCCGAGGTTGGTGTGCGCGGGTGTGACGACGTTCGGCTTGCCGTCGATCTCGGCGAAGTGCCGGTTCATGTTCGGGAACGCCTTGATGGCCTGCACGATCGCGTAACCCAGGATGTGGGTGAAGCTGATCTTGCCGCCTCGGGTCCGCGCGAGGTGGTTGTTGACGACGATCCGGTTGTCGATCATCGCCTTGGCGGGCACCGCACGGACGCTGGTGGCCGTCGGGATCTCCAACGACAGCGCCATGTTCTTCGCGATGGCCGCGGCGGGACCGCGCAGGACCTTGTTGCCGTCGGCGCTCTCGGACTTCTGTGCGTCCGACTTCGCGGACCCGGACTTCTGGGCCTCGGGCGCGGCGGTCTTGCCCGCCTCGGGCTTGGGCTGCGAGCGGGCCGACCCGTCGCGGCTGGCGACGCTGTGCCCCGACGCCGCCTTCGTGGCGGTCGACTCCTTGGCGGGGGTGGGTTTGCGCGGTGCCGTGCGCGCCGGGGTCTGATCCAGGGTGACCTGCTTGCGCGGCGTGGTCTCGGTGGCCGGCGCGGAGGTGTTGCGTGCCGACCCGTTGGTCGACGCACTCGTGGTCGAGGAGGAGGACGAGGTGGCCGCTGTGGTGGCCGAAGTCTTTGCGGCAGTGGGCTTTGCGGAATTCGAGGGCGGAGCGGCGGCCGGGGCGGAGCCACCGTTGTCGCCGGGTTCGTAGTTCTTCAGTAGTTCGTGCCAACTCGGGTCGACCGAGTTCGGGTCTTCTTGGTATTGCTGGTACATTTCCTCGACCAGCCACGTGTTCTGTCCGAAGTCTGAAATCGAACTGCTGCTCACAGCGGTATCTCGCCTCAATTCCCTGAAGGTGCCGGGTTCTCTGCCACGCGTCGTCTCTTGTGGAGACTATCGGTGAACCACCTGACGATGCTACGCGTCGTCGACTCGCTCACACCTACCGACCTGTTACTACGGAGTCAGTTCCGAGGTGGCCCGCGTGACCGCCGTGGCGGCCCTCCGTGCGCTGGTCGGAGCGGGTGAGTCGGGGCGGGGCACCGCCGGCTCGTCGGGATCGACACCGGCATCCCAGAAGCCGCGGTACCTCTGTCCCAACGCGAGCAGCTCCTCGTGTGTTCCGAGTTCGACGATCCGTCCGCCGTCCACCACCGCGATGGTGTCTGCGCGGGCGGCCGTGGCCAGTCGGTGGGCGACGATCACCGACGTGCGGTGCCGGGTCACCGCCCGTCCGGCGGCGAGGACCTGCGCCTCGGTGGCCTGGTCGAGGGTCGCGGTCGCCTCGTCGAGCAGCAGCAGATCGGGCTCGACGAGTTCGGCCCGGGCCAGTGCGATGAGTTGGCGCTGGCCCGAGCTCAGCCCCTGGCCGCGTTCCCCGATGGGATGGTTCATCCGGCCGGGCAGGGCGGTGATCATGCGCAGTGCGCCGACCGCGGCGGCGGCGTCGACGATCGCGGCCCGATCGGCGTCGGGCCGGCCGTAGGCGATGTTCTCGGCGACGGTGCCGGTGAACAGGTGCGGCTCCTGCGGGACGAGGCCGAGCCGCCGCCGATATCCGGCGAGTTCGTAGTCACCGATGTCGGTGCCGTCGACAAGTACCCGTCCGGTGGTCGGATCGTAGAAGCGCGCCAGCAGCTTGACGATCGTCGACTTGCCGGCACCCGTCCGGCCGACCAGGGCGAGCGACGACCCGGCCGGGATGTGCAGGTCGACGGCGGACAGCGCATCCGTCGTCGAACCCTGGTAGCGGAATCCGACCCGGTCGAAGTCGACGACGCCGTCGAACCCGCCGTGTGGCGGGGACTCGGCTCTCGCCGAGGTGCGCAGCGAACTCGGCGTGCGCAGCAGGTCGCCGATCCGGCGGAGCCCCACGGCCGCCTGCTGGTAGCCGTCGAAGACCTGCGAGAGCTGTTGCACCGGACCGAACAGCATCGTCAGGTAGAGGACGAAGGCGACGAGTGTGCCCGCCGAGAGCGAACCCGACGCCACCTGCCCGGCGCCGACGCCCAGCGCGATCGCGGTCGCGATGTCGGACATGAGCTGGATGAGCGGGAAGTACGAGGCGATCGCCCGCTGCGAGACCATCCGGGCCTCGACCCATTCTCCGGAGCGACGCGCGAACCGGGCCTGGGCGTCGTCGGTGCGCAGGTAGGTCTGCGTGGTCTTGATGCCGGCGATGTTCTCCTGGAAGTCCGCATTGACGACGCTGATCAGTTCGCGCGAGCGCGTGTAGGCGCGGCTTGCGACGCGGCGGAAGACGACCGTCGCGGCGATCAGGAGGGGGAAGACGGGCAGCACCAGGAGTCCGAGCAGCGGGCCGGTGATCAGGAGCGCGACACTGACGCCGACGAGCGTCAGCACCGCCACGATCGCCGAGGTCAGTCCGGTTTGCAGGAACGTCGACAAGGCGTCGATGTCGGTCGTCATCCGGGTCATGATCCGGCCCGACAGCTCGCGCTCGTAGTAGTCGAGTCCGAGGCGCTGGATGTGGGCATAACTGCGGATCCGCAGTCCGAACAGCACCCGTTCGCCGGCCCTGGTCGAGGTGATCGCCATCGACGACGCGGCGACCCAGCCGACTCCGACCAGTACGACGCCGCCGACCGCGGCCCACATCAGGGTCGACCCCTCGGTGTGTCCGGTCGAGTCGATGACCGCCCGGGCGATGCTCGGGAAGGCCAGGCCGACGAGCGTGTCGATGGCGATGGCGAGCAGTGCGGCGGCGAGCAGCCACCGGACCGGCGCGAGGAGTCCGCGCAGGGTGAAGACCGGGTTCTCGCGTCGGGCGGCGGCGACGTCGACCTCTGGCCGCTCGACCGCAGGCGGGAGCGCGTCCACCGAGGCCTGGAGCCGGGGGGTGGCCGGCATCGAACCGAGAGCGCTGGCCACGCCGCCGCCGCGACCGGTCCGTGAGCCCGCCCCCATCGCCGGAGAGGTCCGGGCCGCGACGTCGATCGAGTCGGAAGCAACTTCGGGCCACAGGCTCTCGATCTCGGTCGGGCCCGGTCCGCGCAGCGGTGGCGCGGTGTCGGCGACCGGGGCCGCGCCGGGGATGTCGTCGTGGACGCCATCGGGCGCCGGTTGCGTGGTGCTCGACATCAGCTCGCGGAAGCGCGGTGAGGTCGCCTCGAGTTCGGCGAGCGTCCCCAGCGCGGTGATCCGGCCGTCGTCGAGCACCGCGACGCGATCGGCGAGGACGAGCGTCGAACGTCGATGGGCGAGGACCAGCATCGTGGCGCGGCGGTCGCGGAGCCCGCCCAGGATGCGCGCCTCGGTGGTGGCGTCCACTGCGGACGTCGCGTCGTCGAGCACGAGGATGCGGGGGTCGGCGAACAGGGCGCGGGCCAGGGCGATTCGCTGACGCTGCCCGCCCGACAGAGTGAGCCCGCGTTCGCCGATGACGGTGTCGTATCCGTCGGGGAGCGCCTCGACGAATTCCGCGGCGTCGGCCGCGGCGGCTGCCGCCCGAACCCGGTCGGCGGCGTCGGCCCCGGCGGCTGCCGGGCCCATCGCGATGTTCGCGGTGATGGTGTCGGAGAACAGGAACGGCTCGTCGAACACGACGGCGACGGCACGGTGGAGCGCCTCGGGCGCGAGGTCGTCGATCCGGTACCGGGACGGCTCGTCACCGGTGCTGGCGCCGAGCAGCGAGATCGTTCCGATGTCGGGTCGTTCGAACCGGCTGACCAGGTCGGCGATGGTCGACTTGCCGGAACCGGGCGGACCCACGATCGCCACACATTCGCCCGGCTCGATCCGCAGGTCGATACCGGACAGCACGGCGGGCGGGTCGTCGGCGTCGTGGGTGTGGTGGGCGAACCCCACACCGTCCAGTTCGACGCCCAGGGGGCCGTCGGGCAGCGTGCCGGTCGCGGTGTCGCCCGGATCGTGGGGATGGTCGATGACGTCGTAGACGCGTTCGACGGCCGCCCGCGCCAGCTGGGCGTTGACGATCAGGTTCGTCAGCAGTCGGGCGATGCCGGTCATGGTGGCGACGTACGTGCTGAACGCGACGAAGGTGCCGGCCGTGATCGCGCCGGTCATCGTGAGGTAGCCGCCCACGACGATTACCCCGACCATGCCCAGCTGCGGGATGGCGGCCAGGGTCGGGGCGAATCGAGCATTGATCCGGGCGGCGCGGAGCCGGCGAGCGAACACCGTCCGGCACCGGGTGACGAGGTCGTCGACCGCGCGTTCCTCCTGGCCGAAACCCTTCACGACCCGCACGCCGGTGACGGTCTCCTCCACGTGCTGGGCGACGTCGGCGGCGGCCTGCTGCGCCGACCACGTCGCCGCGAACAGCCGACGCCGGGTACGCCACACCTCGAGGGCGATGAGCGGGGCGATCAGCAACGCCACCCCGGTCAGGAGCGGCGACAGGTACGCCATGATGGCCAGGGCCACGACCATCTGCACCGCGGCGCCCAACGACAGTGGCGCCATGGCCAGCAGACTCTGGACGACCTGGATGTCGGAGATCGAGCGGGACACGATCTGTCCGGTGCGGATCTGGTGCTGGCTGCGGCCGTCGAGGTGCAGCAGGGTGTCGAGGAGTCGGAGTCGCAGCGTGTTCTGCACGTTCACCGCGAGCCGTCCCGCGAACACCCGCCGGCCGAGATGGCAGGCGTAACGGACGACGGCGAAGACGACCAGCGCGACGATCACGGTCTGTAGCGAGAGGCCGTCGTCGACGACGCCGGTGGCGTGGTCGATCGCGGCCTTGGTCAGCAGCGGCATCAGCACGTCCACCCCGACGGCGACCAGGGTGAAGATCATCGTGACGACAGCGACGCGTCGGTATCGCCAGGACTCGCCGACGAGCCGGCGGATCCAGCCGGGCGTGGCTGCCGACTGCGGGGACGGTGCGGCCGCCGCGGTCACCACGAACCGGGTGGGAGCGGATCCGGGGTGGGTGCCTCACTGAAGTCGACGTCGATGACCCACGTCCGGGGTGCCGGCCCGAACGCCTCGCGCGCGTTGTGGACGACCTTCCGGCCGAGGGCGCGACTCCCCACACCACCGATGACCGCACCGATACCGGCGGGCATGAGCTTGCCGAAGATCAGCGGCGCCCGGCGGATCGCGTACTTCTTGACGAGTTTGTTCACCAGGGTCTTGTTCAGTTTGGTGATCGCACCGGATGGCAGGGCGGCTCCACCGAGTCGGCGCAGCGCACCGCCTCCGGTGCCGACCACGCGACCGAGGGCCAGCACACCCTCTTCGCCCAGCGCGACGGTCATGACCAGGGCCTTGCGACGCTCGGACTCGTGCACCGGGATGCCGTGCACCTCGGCGATCGACAGCGCGAGCAGGGCCGACGCCTCGAGGAAGAACGCCGTGTCCCCGGTCATCGCCCCGAACGCGGTCATCGTGCCGACACCGGGCACCGCGGCCGCCGCGCCGACGGCGCCGCCGGAACCGGTGACCGCGTTCAGATAACGCTTCTCGAGCCGCTCGATGATCTGCGCGGGTGAGTCGTCGGGGTACTTCCGCCGCAGTGAATCGACGTACTTCTTCACCGCGGGTGCCTGCAGTCGCTGTGCCCGGTCCAGGATTCCGCCGGTCACCTCGACGGCCTTGCCGGGGGGCGTACGGCCGTGGTCTGCCGAAAGTCCCTGTGACGCCTTGTCTTTCATTCGGCCGCCGCTCGTTCCGTCGGTACCCAGTCCGCTGCGGGCACGACCTCGGCCGGTGGTGGGGGACCGGGGGGTGTGCCGTCACCGAACGGGCGACCGCCCAGGTCGTCGCGATGGTGTGCGGTGAGCCAGCCGCGGAGGTCCGGGCCCTTCGGCACGATCTGCGTGGGATTCACGTCGGTGTGGACGATGTAGTAGTGCTGTTTGATCTGGGTGAAGTCGGTGGTGTCGCCGAAGCCGGGCGTCTGGAACAGGTCCCGGGCATAGGCCCACAGCACCGGCATCTCGCTCAACTTGCTCCGATTGCACTTGAAGTGGCCGTGATACACCGCGTCGAAGCGCGCCAGGGTGGTGAAGAGCCGGACGTCGGCCTCGGTGATGGTGTCGCCGACCAGGTAACGCTGCGTCGACAACCGCTCGGACAACTCGTCGAGTTTGGTGAACAACCGGTCGTACGCCGCGTCGTAGGCTTCTTGGCTGCCGGCGAATCCGCAGCGGTAGACGCCGTTGTTGACCTCCGTGTAGATGCCGTGGCTGACCTCGTCGATCTCGTCGCGCAGACGCTCCGGGTAGAGCTCCGGCGCGCCGTCGCGATGGAAGGCGGTCCATTCCAGCGAGTAGTCGATGGTGATCTGCGGGAAGTCGTTGGTGACGACCTCGCCGGTCGGCACGTCGACCATCGCCGGCACGGTGATCCCCTTCGGGTAGCCGGGGATCCGCTTCTCGTAGGCGTCCTTGAGTCGCGGGATCTGCAGGACCGGGTCCACTCCGCCGGGGTCGAGGTCGAAGGTCCACGAGTTCTTGTCGTGCGTGGGACCGCACAGCCCGAGCGAGATGGCGTCCTCGAGGCCGAGTAGCCGCCGCACGATGAGGGTCCGGTTGGCCCACGGGCAGGCCCTGGCTGCGACGAGCCGGTACCGACCGGCCTCCACCGGATAGCCGTCCCGGCCGTCGGCGGTGATGCGGGTCTCGATGTACTTCGTGTCCCGGACGAACTCCTCGCCGGTCATCACGTACGAACCCTGTTCGCCCTCGGACGCGGTGCTCTGCTCGGACTCTGTGCTCATGGGCTCCACAGTAATGATCCGGAGCGACATCCCGCCCCGAGCTGCCGCGAAACCCGTGATCGCGCGGGCCGTTCACGAATCGGACAGGTCTAGCATCGAGGAAATGCAGTCGAGCGACGCCGCCCGCGGCCAGAACGCGGGCATCGACGAGATGGTCACCGGCCGCCCGTGGGCCGCGATGCTGGCGCTCTGCGTGGGCTTCTTCATGATCCTCGTCGACATGACGATCGTGGCCGTGGCCCAGCCGCGTATCCAGGCCGACCTCGACACGAATGTCAACGGCGTCGTCTGGGTCACCAGTGCGTACCTGCTCACCTACGCGGTGCCGCTGCTGATCACCGGTCGCCTGGGTGACAAGTTCGGCCCCAAGACGATGTACCAGCTCGGTCTGGCGGTCTTCACCGCGGCCAGCCTCTGGTGCGGCCTGTCGTCGTCGATCGGTGAGCTGATCGCGGCCCGCGGTCTGCAGGGTGTCGGCGCCGCCCTCATCACCCCGCAGACGATGGCGCTGATCACTCGCATCTTCCCGGCCGAGAAGCGCGGCGCCGCAATGGGCGTGTGGGGCACGGTCGCCGGCGTGGCGACCCTCGTCGGTCCGTTGCTCGGCGGCGTGCTGACCGACGCGTTCGGCTGGGAGTGGATCTTCTTCATCAACCTGCCCGTCGGCCTCGCCGGTCTCGTCCTCGCGGCCGTTCTCGTCCCGCGGGTGAGCACGAACGACCACCAGTTCGACTGGATCGGGGTCGGCCTGTCCGCGGTGGGGCTGTCCGCGTTGGTGTTCGGCATCCAGGAGGGGGAGACCTTCGACTGGGATACCTGGATCTGGCTGCTCATCGTCGGCGGAGTCGTGGTCCTGGGGGTCTTCGTCTACTGGCAGTCCCGCATCCGCACCGAGCCCCTGGTCCCGTTGTCGCTGTTCCGCGACCGTAACTTCTCGCTGTCGACCATCGGCATCGCGTCGATGGGCTTCGCCGTGTCGGCGATGATGATCCCCCTGACGTTCTTCCTCCAGCTCGTCGGCGGGATGTCGCCGACGGAGTCGGCGGTCGTTCTGGTGCCGATGGCGGTGCTGACCGGTGTCCTGGCTCCGATCGTGGGCCGGGTGGTCGATCGCGTCCACCCGCGCACGATCGTGTCCTCGGCACTGCTGCTGAACGCGATCGCCATCGCGTGGTTGGGCTTCGTCGCCCGCCCGGAGACCCCGGTCTGGTTGATCGTGATTCCGTTGTGCCTGATGGGTGTGGCCTCGGCCGGTATCTGGGCGCCGCTGGCCGCGACCGCCACCCGCAATCTGCCGTGGCATCAGGCCGGGGCCGGGGCCGGCGTCTACAACACCCTGCGGGTCATCGGTTCGGTTCTCGGCTCCGCCATGATCGGAGCGCTTCTGCAGACCCGGCTGGCGGCCGAGCTGCCCGGCGTCGACGCCGAGAACGCCCAGGACGGTGCGGCCGGGCAACTGCCGGAGTTCCTGCGCGAGGGGTTCGCGACCGCCATGGGGCAGTCGCTCTACCTGCCCGCGGCCGCGCTGCTGATCGGCGTCGTGGCGACCTTCTTCTTCGTCCGGCCCGCGCATCAGACGGTCCCACCGCAGGTCGTCGACCCGTACGCGGTGGGCGCCGACGCCGGTCGGTCCGAGTCGGTGCCGGGGTCGACGGCGTAGGCGAGCGCGCGTCCCACGATCTGTCGGCACCCGACCGTAAGGTTGCGCCCATGCGGATCGTGCACACCTCCGACTGGCACCTGGGCCGGACGTTCCACGGGGTCGAGCTGCTCGCCGACCAGCGTCGCGCACTGTCGCATCTGGCCGCACTGGTCGCCGCGGAGTCGGCCGACGCCGTCATCGTCGCCGGTGACGTGTACGACCGGTCCGTCCCGTCCGCCGACGCGGTCCGCGTGTACGACGAGGGCCTGGCCGAGATCGCCGCTGCGGGAGCGCAGATCGTCGTCACCTCGGGCAATCACGACTCGCCCACCCGCCTCGGTGCGGGGTCGGGATTCGCCGCCGCCGGTGGCCTGCATCTGCGGACCTCGATCGCCGACATCGACCGTCCGGTCATCCTGTCGGACGCCCACGGAGACGTCGCGTTCTACGGCATCCCCTATCTCGAACCCGACACCGCGCGACGCCACCTCGGCGTCGAGTCGATCGGCGGGCACACCGCTGTCCTCGACGCCGCCATGACTCGCGTCCGCACCGATCTGACTGCGCGCCGGGTTCGGTCCGTGGTCGTCGCCCACGCCTTCGTCAGCGGGGCCGCGGCCTCCGGTTCGGAGCGCTCGATCAGTGTCGGCGGGGTGGAAACGGTTCCCGCCGAGACGTTCTCGGGCGCCGACTACGTCGCCCTCGGGCATCTGCACTCGCCGCAACGTGTCACCGACACGGTCCGTTACAGCGGTTCGCTGCTGCCGTACTCCTTCGGTGAGCGAACCCACCGGAAGGCGGCCCTGGTGGTGGATCTCGACGCCGACGGCGTCGCCGAGGTCCGCGCACACGAGCTGCCCGTCGTCCGCGAACTGAGCTCTCTCACCGGCGTTCTCGGCGACCTGCTGACCGACGAAAGGTACGCCGCGGCGCAGGACCACTACGTCGAGGTGACGCTGACCGACCCGGTCCGCCCGACCGACGCGATGCGTCGGCTGCGCGAGCGGTTCCCGTTCGCGGTCCATGTGCAGTGGGAGCGGCCGCATTCCGGCTCCGGCGTCGACTACCGTTCCCGCGTGCGCGGCCGGACCGACGCCGAGATCGTTGCATCGTTCATCGAGGACGTACGCGACGAGCCGACGAAGGGGGAGCGGGTGCTCCTCGAACGCGCACTCCGCGCCGTGGTCGGCGAACCCGAATCGGATGCGGCCGAACTGACCCTGTTCGACATCGAGGCGATCGTCGCGGAGTCCGCATGAGGCTGCACCGTCTGCGCGTCCGGGCCTTCGGTCCGTTCGCCGACGAGATCACGGTCGACTTCGACGACCTCGGCGGTGACGGACTGTTCCTGCTGCACGGCCAGACCGGCGCCGGCAAGACCACGGTCCTCGACGCGGTCGCCTTCGCACTGTTCGGTCGGGTACCGGGCGTGCGCGACACCAACCGGCGCCTGCACTCGGATCACGCTGCGGCCGAGGACATCCCGGAGGTCGAACTCGAGGCGACGATCGCGTCCCGCCGACTCCGGATCACGCGGTCGCCCGAACACGAACGACCCAAGAAGCGCGGCGACGGCACCCGCAAGGTGAACGCTCGGGCGACGCTCGTGTGGGTCGACGGATCCGGACCCGACCTGACCCGCATCCCCGAGATCGGCGACGCCGTGGTCCGGCTGCTGGGGATGAGTGCCGATCAGTTCTTCCAGGTGGTCCTGCTGCCGCAGGGCGACTTCGCCCGATTCCTGCGCGCGCACTCCGATGAGCGGGAAGCGCTGCTGGAGCGGTTGTTCGACACCGAGCGGTTCGGTGACCTCGAGGAGTGGTTGCGTGACCGCGCGCGGGAGAGCGCGGCGAAGCTGACCGAACAGACCGCCGTGCTCGACCGGGTCGCCGGTCAGATCGTGGCGGTGGGCGGGGTCGAACCGACCGCCGAACCCGACTTCGACTGGGCGCAGGAATGTCTCGAGCGTGCGCGCACCGCCGCGGAGCGCATGCGCCTCGAGTCAGGTGCGGCGCAGGCCGCGGCCGACCAGACGCAGGCCGCGTACGAGAGCGGGAGCCGGCTCGCCGAGCTGCGTCGCCGGGGGCGTGCGGCCACCGAGCGACTCGCACGGCTCGCGGACGGCGAAGCCGCTCTGAGCGCGGCGGCACAGGCTCGTCGGCAGGCCCTGCAGGCGGCGCCCATCGTGCCGCTCGCCGACGACGCCGACCGTGTCACTCGCGAACTCACGGTCGCCGAGCAGGCCGTCACGCGTGCGCACGCAGAGCTGTGCGCGCTGCCGGAGGGTGAGTCTCTGTGCGCCGGCGGGTCAGACGAGGATCTCGACGCACGCCTGGATGCGGCGATCGACCGCTGGACCGAGGAGTCGGGGCGGTGGGAGCCCCTCGCCGAACGCGTCGCGCAGCGGCCGGCTCTGGTCGCCGAGATCCAGACCCTGGACTCGGCCATCGTCGAGGCGGACCGCCGCACTGCCCAGACCCGGACCCTGCTCGACGCCGCGCCGGGCCGTCGCGCCGAGGCCGTCGCCGCACTGGCGGAAGCGGGGGAGTTGCGGATGCAGGGCCCGAAACTCCGGGCCGAGCGCGACGCACTCCGCCGCGTACGCGACGCACTCACCGACCGGGACGAGGTGCTGGTCCGGCTCGCGACCGCGGAGAAGGAGTTGCTCGACGCCCGCGACGCCAATGCCGCTGCGCGGGAGCGCGTGCTCGACGCCCGCGAGCGTCGCCTCGCCGGGATGGCAGTGGAACTGGCGGGCGGGCTCGTCGAGGGTGAACCCTGCGTCGTGTGTGGTTCAGAGACGCACCCTCGACCGGCCACCGACGACGGCGACGCCCCGGCGTCCGAGGTCACAGCCTACGAAGACGCGGCAGCGGCCGCCGAGGAGCGGGCGAGCGCGATCAAGGCCATCGCGCAATCCGCGGTGGCGGCTCTCGTCGAACGCCGTACGCATCTCGCCGCCGTGATCGGTGGTGCTCGTTCCGACGCCGTCGACGCCGACCTCGCCCGGGTGGGCGCCGAACTGGCTGCCGCGGAACGTGCCGCGTCGCGACTACCCGCGCTGCAGACGGCGGTCGATCGGATCGACGCCGAGGTCGATGGGTGGCGCACCACCCTCGCCGACGACGAGTCGGCCCAGTCCGCCCGTCGCGAGCGGGTGACCGCGTTGCGGCAGAACCTCACCGAGCTCGATGAGGCCGTCCGGGAGGCAACCGGCGGACGCGGCGGGGTCGCCGAGCGGCGCCGTGAACTCGCCGAGCTGGTCCGTCGCACACGTCGTCACCGGAACGCCCGGCAAGAAGCTGCGCGAGCGCGGGACCGGGTCGCCGAGGCGACCGATCGATTGTCCGCGGCGTGTGCCGACGCCGGGTTCGACGATGTCGCCGCCGTCCGAGCGGCATTCGCCCCGGACAAGCAGATCGCGGCGTGGGACACGTTGCTGCAGGAGGCCGCCAGTCTGCGCGCCGCTGCCGAGGAGACCCTCGCCGACGAGGATGTGCGCGCCGCGATGTCGGCTCCGGAGCCGGATGTCGAACAGCTCACCGCAGACCGTGATGCCGCCCGCCGCCGCCTGGACACCGCCGCGAAGGAACACGCCGTGGCCGGCCGGCAGGCGGCCGACCTCCAGGAGTACGTCACCCACTTCTGGGAGGCCATCGACGCCCTGGCGCCTCTGCAGGCACGCCACGCCGAACTCCAGGGACTCGCCGAATTGGTCAGCGGGCGCGGACAGAACGCGCGCCGGATGTCGCTGCGGTCCTACGTGCTGGCCGCGCGTCTCGACGAGGTCCTCGTCGCCGCGTCGGGGCGTCTCCGCGAGATGTCCTCGGGGCGTTATGAGTTCGTCCACACCGACGCCGCGGGTGTGCGGGGCCGGCGTGGCGGCCTCGGTATCGAGGTCCGCGACGAGTACACCGGCGCGCTCCGCCCGACGACGACGCTGTCCGGCGGCGAGACCTTCTTCGCATCGCTTGCCCTCGCACTCGGACTCGCCGATGTCGTCTCCGCGGAGTCGGGCGGCCGCGTGCTCGACACCATCTTCATCGACGAGGGATTCGGCACCCTCGATCCCGAGGCGCTCGACCTCGTCATGGGGGTCCTGGATGACTTGCGGGCCGGCGGGCGTGTCGTCGGCGTGGTGAGTCACGTTGACGAACTCCGGGCCCGAATCCCTGCCCAGCTGCACGTCCTCCGCGGCGAGCACGGGTCGTCGGTCCGAGTGCAGAGCCCGCTCGGCGTGTCCTGAGCTGCCGATTGGGATGTCGACGGATCGGTGCGCTAGGCTGAGTCCCGCCCGATGAGCCCCCGTAGCTCAGGGGATAGAGCGTCTGCCTCCGGAGCAGAAGGCCATAGGTTCGAATCCTATCGGGGGCACCAGTAGCACTGACCGGCGTAGCCGTTCTTCCCGGGAGTCTCCGGGGCCCGATCCCATAATCCCTGGCCTCCGCGCTGAACAGGTGGGCTTGGCGGGGTATGTGCCATTGTCAGGCGGCTTCTGCCGCGTTCAGCAATAGGTATCGGATACCGATACCTATTGCTGAACCGAGCAGCCCGGAGGATGTTCCCTCACACGTACGGCTCTCCCGGCGCCTCCATGCCTGATGCGGTCCGCCACCGGCACGCGGCGCTGGGCAGCAGCGTGCCACAGCCCCGGCGTGATCGCCACAGTTCCACGCGCACGCGGTGCTGATCTGCCTCAACCCACCGGCAACTCGATGCGCCGCAACGGTTCACCGCCGTCGACGAAGAGCACCCCGTCCGATCGGAGGGCCCGGGCCACGGACCGCACGGCCGCGTCGTAGAGATCGGGGTGTCGCCCGTCGAGTGCGCCGACGCGCAGCGCGAACGCCACGTCGAACGGGATGCGCGCACCGAGGTCGAAGTCCTCGATGGCGCTGCAGTCGAAGTCGAGTCGGTCCGGACCGAAGCCGCCGGCGACCGCGGCCCGGCGGGCGGCGTTCACGGCCTGAGGCGACCGATCGACGCCGAGTACGAAGCCGTCGGGTCCCACCCGCCGCGCCACCTCGCGTGCTGCCGGCCCGGGCCCGCAGCCGATCTCGAGGACTCGCAGACCAGGGGCCAGTGGCAACGCGTCGACCGCGGCAGCGAGGCGTGGTGAGAGCATGCCGCCATCATCGCCGTTTGGAGAGCCGCGTGGCCCGACCGAACTTGCTCACCTCACCGGCGTGCCCGCCGTGGGGGGCGCTCAGTTCAGCGGAAGTGGTTGTGCGCCACGCAGGGCCAGCATCTGGGTGATGATGGCGATCTCCTTGTCCTGGGTCCGTTTCATGCTCGACGCCAGGTCGCGGACGTAAGCCTGCTCGACGTTGGCCGGGTCGGCGGCGTATTCCATCATGTGCAGACCGCCCTCGTGGTGACGCAGCATCAGCTGGAGGAACCGGATGTCGACCTCGGGACCCCGCATCGCGCGGAACTGTTGCATCTCCGCCGACGTCGCCATCCCGGGCATCGGCGGCTGTTCGGCGTCGGAGTCCGCGGCACCCGCCGCTGGTGCGCCGGAGGAGGGTGCCGACATGTCCCCGTGGTCCATGTCTCCGTGGTCCATGTCCCCGTGGTCCATGTCCCCGTGGTCTGAACCACCGTCACCACCGTGGCCGTGATCGTGACCGCCGGCGGTGTGATCCGCGGGATCGGAGTGGTCGTGCCCGTTAGTCTCGGAACCGCCGTGGCCCATCCACGCCATGGTCGCGCCGGGGTTGGTGACGGGCTGACCCCAACGCGTCAGCCACGACTGCATCTGGCCGATCTCATTGCTCTGGGCGGTGAGGATGTCGAACGCCATGCTCCGCACCTCGGGGTCGGTGCCGTGTTCGAGTTCGATGGCGGCCAGTTCCACACCCTGCTCGTGGTGGCGGGTCATGTCCTGCGCAAAGCCGACGGCCGCCGAGTTCGCAGCCGGGGAATCGTCGCCGGTGGAGTCGTCGGCGAGGCTCGCCTGGATCAGCAGTCCCAGGCCGAGACCGAACAGGAGGAGTGCGGCGCCGCCCAGGGCGAGCAGGATCCGTGGGCGCGACGACGGCTCGGCCGTGTCGTCCGGACCCTCGGGAGTCGTTGTCCCGTCCCGCGATTCGGGCCGGTCGCTGTTGTCGGTCATCGCTGGTCCTCGCCGATCTCGTCGGGGCGTGCGGCCCGGTCCGTTACCTGGTCTCCTGGTCGGGTGGGAACCCGCGTCAGCCCGCGGGCTGCTGGTTGCCGCCATCCATCGGGACGGCGTCGGGGCCGGGCTCACCCTCGTCGGCCGGCGGGGGGTTCGACGGATCGAACCCGGGGATGGCGGTACAGGTGGCCTGGGTCTCGGGGTACGCGGCGGTCTGCGGGTTCTCCGGGTAGACCCCGGGCATCATGTTGCGGCGTAGCGCGGTGATGAACTGGTTGACGCGCGGATCGCGGGCGGATTCGAGCTTGAGCTGGTGTCCCCAGCTCTGCAGCGACACCGGCTGGTCGAGTCCGGGGTAGGGCGAGAGGAACAGGTACTGCTCACCGCGGACGAGTTGCTTGAGGTAGTCGAGGTCCTCCGGTGAGATCGTGTCCGGGTTGTAGGTGATCCAGACCGCGCCGTGTTCGAGGGCATGGACGGCGTTCTCCGACCGCAGCGGGTTCGGGTAGACGACGCCGGTGCAGGTCGCCCAGATCTCATCGTGCGGTCCGCCGAACGGAGGCGACTGGTCGTAGGCGACACGCTGGGTCGCGGTGACGTGCCGCGCGGCCTCGTAGTAGCGCTTCGTGACACCCGGGATGTTCGCCGACGGATCGGGATTCTGCGGTGAGGGCACGAACTCGGACACCGTTTCCACGGCGAAGTCGTCCTTCTGTTCGGCCCGCCGCTCGTTGAACTTGGGGACGAGGTAGATCGCGAGTCCGGCGATGAGGCCGATGACCACCACGACGGCGCCGATCAGCATCCAGTCGACCTGACGTCCCGTCGCCGAGGGAACGGATCCTGCTCGCTTGCGGGACTTGGGGACGTTGGCCCCTGGTTTGCGCGCCATTGACTTCTTTCCTCATCCGACTGCGGGGGCCGAGCGGACCCGCGGGAGACCCGGCCCGCGCTCGGCGCACACGAGTGTACTGGTGGGCCCGATGGGTGGAGCAGGGTGCGATTGTCGGTGTAGTGGCCGCGGCCAATAGGATGGTGTCCTGTGACTCCCGCCGACCTGGCCGCGCTGCTGCGCGACGTGACCCTGACCGTGGTCCGCGACCGCGGACTGGACGAGAACCTGGTGCCCGACTCCATCGTCGTCGAGCGCCCCCGTCACGCTGACCACGGCGACTATTCCACCAACGTCGCCCTGCAGATGGGCAAGCGGCTCGGCGTGAACCCGCGGGAACTCGCCGGCTGGCTCGCGGAGGCGTTCGCCGCGGCCGAGGGTGTCGCGAAGGCCGAGATCGCCGGTCCCGGGTTCGTGAACCTCTGGCTCGGGGCCGCCGCGCAGAACACCGTCGTCGCGGCGGTGCTGGCCCGGGGTGCGGACTACGGCCGCGGAAACGAACTCGCCGGCTCGGTCATCAACCTCGAATTCGTGTCGGCCAATCCGACCGGGCCGATCCACCTGGGCGGTACCCGCTGGGCGGCCGTCGGCGACGCGCTCGGCCGCGTGCTGGCCGCTCGCGGTGGTGCGGTCACGCGCGAGTACTACTTCAACGACCACGGTGCCCAGATCGACCGGTTCGCCCGGTCGCTGGAGGCCGCGGCACTAGGCAACCCGACCCCGGAGGACGGCTACGCGGGCGATTACATCGCCGACATCGCCGCGAAGGTCGTCGAGATGGTCCCCGAGGTGCTGTCGCAGCCCGACGCCGACCGCCTCGAGACGTTCCGTTCGGTCGGGGTGGACCTGATGTTCACCCACATCAAGCAGAGCCTCCACGACTTCGGCACCGACTTCGACGTCTTCACCCATGAGGACAAGATGTTCGCCACCGGCCTCGTCGACGAGTGCATCGGCGAGCTCAAGGCCAATGGCAACCTGTACGAGAAGGACGGCGCGTGGTGGCTGCGGTCCACCGAGTTCGGTGACGACAAGGACCGTGTGGTCCTCAAGAGCGACGGCAACGCCGCCTACATCGCGGGCGACATCGCCTACTACCGTGACAAGCGCAACCGCGGCTTCAACCTCTGCATCTACATGCTCGGCGCCGATCACCACGGGTACATCAGCCGGCTCAAGGCCGCGGCGGCGGCGCTCGGCGACGACCCGGCCACCGTCGAGGTGCTGATCGGCCAGATGGTCAACCTCGTGCGCGACGGCACGCCGGTCCGTATGAGCAAGCGTGCCGGCACGGTCATCACGCTCGACGACCTCGTCGACGCGGTCGGCGTCGACGGCGCGCGCTATTCGCTGATCCGCTCGTCGGTCGACGTCAACATCGACATCGATCTCGACCTGCTCACCAAACAGTCCAACGACAACCCGGTGTTCTACGTGCAGTACGCCCACGCGCGGATGTCCGCACTGGCCCGCAACGCCGCTGACCTCGGGGTCGTGTCGTCGCTGGACCATCTCGACCTGCTCGACGATCCCGCCGAGGGCGAATTGATCCGCACCATCGGCGATTTCGACGATGTCGTCGCGACCGCCGCCACGTTGCGCGAACCGCACCGGGTCTGTCGCTACCTCGAGGTCCTCGCCGGCACCTACCACCGGTTCTATGCCAAGTGCCGTGTCCTGCCGCAGGGTGACGAGAAACCGGCGGACATCCACCGGGCCCGGCTCGCCCTGTGCGAGGCCACCCGTCAGGTCTTGGCCAACGGCCTGGGGCTCGTCGGCGTCACCGCGCCGGAGCAGATGTGAACGCACACCCCGCCGGCCCCCGGCACGCCGAACTGCTGGCCGCACCCCATCTCGCCGAGCGTCCGAACGACCCGGCGGTGCTCGCCGCCATCCCCGCACAGGTGTGGCCGCGCAACGCATCCCGCGACGAATCGGGCGAGCTGCGGTTGGCCGGCGTGCCGGTGAGTCAGCTCGCCGAAGAGTTCGGGACGCCGGCGTTCGTCGTGGACGAGGCCGACTTCCGGTCGCGCTGCCGGGACATGATGGCGGCGTTCGGCCCGTACGGGCGAGTGCACTACGCGTCGAAGGCGTTCCTGAGTACCGAGATCGCGCGCTGGGTCGACGACGAGGGGCTGTCCCTGGACGTCTGCAGCGGTGGTGAACTCGCCATCGCACTGCGCGCCGGTTTCCCGCCGGAGCGAATCGCATTGCACGGCAACAACAAGAGCGTCGACGAGCTGCGCGCTGCGGTCGACGCCGGGATCGGGCACGTCGTCCTCGACTCGATGATCGAGATCGATCGGCTCGACGTGATCGCCGGCGAACGCGGTGTCGTCGCCGACGTGCTGGTGCGCGTGACCGTCGGTGTCGAAGCGCACACCCACGAGTTCATCTCGACCGCACACGAGGACCAGAAGTTCGGATTCTCGCTCGCCGGTGGGATCGCGATGGAAGCCATCCGGCGGGTCTTCGCGACCGACAACCTCAGGCTCGTGGGTCTGCACAGCCACATCGGGTCGCAGATCTTCGACATGGACGGATTCGAGCTGGCCGCCCACCGAGTGCTCGGACTGCTCCGCGACGTCGTCGGCGAGTTCGGTGTCGAGAAGACCGCGCAGATGTCGGTCGTCGATCTCGGTGGCGGACTGGGGATCTCGTACCTCCCCGACGAGCGTCCGCTGCCGGTGCAGAAGGTGGCGGAGACGCTCGCGGCGATCGTCGAGCGGGAGTCGGCAGCACTCGGGCTGCCCATGCCGACCATCGCCGTCGAACCGGGCCGCGCCATCGCCGGTCCCGGCACGATCACGCTGTATCGCGTCGGCACCGTGAAGGACGTCGCACTGGGCGGCGGCGCCGTACGACGCTACGTCTCCGTCGACGGCGGCATGAGCGACAACATCCGCACCGTTCTCTACGACGCCGAATACGACGTGCGGCTCGTGTCCCGGGTGTCGGAGGCCCGTGCGGTGGTGTGCCGGGTGGTGGGAAAGCATTGCGAGAGCGGCGACATCGTGATCAAGGACTGTTGGCTGCCGGAGGATCTCGGCCCCGGCGACCTGATCGCGGTGGCGGCCACCGGTGCCTACTGCTACTCGATGTCGAGCCGCTACAACATGACCATGAGACCGCCCGTGGTGGCGGTGGCCGACGGGAACGCCCGGCTGCTGCTGCGCCGGGAGACCATCGACGACTTCCTCAGCCTGGAGGTGGGCCTGTGACCGGATCAGTGCAGAACACAAGTGGCGCAACCGATGCGGACTCGCGCACCATCGGTGTCGCGGTGCTCGGCATGGGCAATGTCGGTGCCGAGGTGGTGCGCATCATCACCGACAACGCCGACGACCTCCGGGCGCGCGTCGGGGCTCCCGTGGAGATCCGCGGCGTCGCGGTGCGGGATCTCGGCCGTCCCCGCAAGATCGCGCAGGATCTCCTGACCGACGACCCGGCGGCACTCGTCGCGCGCGACGACGTCGACATCGTCGTCGAGTTGATGGGCGGCATCGACCCGGCCCGCGGTCTGATCCGGTCGGCGCTCGAGAGCGGCAAGTCGGTGGTGACGGCGAACAAGGCGCTCCTCGCCGAGTACACCGGCGAACTCGCGACCGCCGCGGCGGATGCCAAGGTGGACCTCTACTTCGAGGCCGCGGTCGCCGGCGCCATCCCGGTCATCCGTCCGCTGATGCAGTCCCTGGCCGGCGACACCGTCGAGCGGGTCAACGGAATCGTCAACGGGACCACCAACTTCATCCTCTCCGCGATGGACGAGACGGGCGCCGACTACGCCGACACCCTTGCCGAGGCCGGCCGCCTCGGATATGCCGAAGCCGATCCGACGGCCGACGTCGAGGGCTACGACGCCGCGGCCAAGGCGGCGATCCTCGCCTCGATCGCCTTCCACACGCGGGTCACGGCGGCCGATGTGCACCGCGAGGGCATCTCCTCGGTCACGTCCGCCGACCTGATCGCGGCCAAGAAGTTCGACTGCACGATCAAACTGCTCTCGATCTGCGAGCGCGTCCGTGACGCCAATGGCGCGCAACGGATCTCGGCACGCGTGTACCCCGCGCTGATTCCGCTGACCCACCCGCTGGCGACCGTGAACGGCGCGTTCAACGCCGTCGTCGTGGAAGCCGAGAACGCTGGGCGGCTGATGTTCTACGGTCAGGGTGCCGGGGGATCACCGACGGCATCGGCCGTTCTCGGCGACATGGTCATGGCCGCCCGCAACCGCGTGCACGGCGGGCGCGGACCGCTCGAGTCGACCTACGCCTCCCTGCCCGTCGCCCCGATCGACGACGTGTTCACGCGGTATTACGTCTCGATGCGGGTGGCCGACAAGCCCGGCGTGCTGGCGCAGGTCGCGGGGGAGTTCTCGAAGCGGTCGGTCAGCATCGCTGCGGTGCGCCAGGAGGGCGCGGGCGACGACGCCCGCCTGATCCTGGTCACCCACCGCGCCCCCGACCGAGCTCAATCGGATTGTGTTGCGGCGCTTGAAGACATGGACGCCGTCATCAAGGTGTCGAGTGTGTTGCGATTGGAAGGTACCGATGACTGAAGCGACTTCTACGCCTGTGCACCGCGCGTGGCCGGGCCTCATCGAGGCCTACCGGTCGCGGTTGCCCGTCGCCGACGACTGGAAGGTCGTCACGCTGCTCGAGGGTGGCACCCCGCTGATCAGTGCGCCGCATCTGTCGTCGCTGACCGGTTGCGAGGTCTACCTCAAGGTGGAGGGCCTCAACCCCACCGGTTCGTTCAAGGACCGCGGCATGACGATGGCCGTCAGCAACGCGGTCAACAACGGCAAGACCGCGGTCCTGTGCGCATCCACGGGCAACACCTCGGCATCGGCCGCCGCATACGCCACCCGGGCCGGGATCACCTGCGCCGTCCTGATCCCGCAGGGCAAGATCGCGATGGGCAAGCTCGCTCAGGCGGTCATGCACGGCGCCAAGATCATCCAGGTCGAGGGCAACTTCGACGACTGTCTCGAACTCGCGCGCAAGGCGACCGCCGAGTTCACCGAGATCGAACTCGTGAACTCGGTCAACCCGGCGCGGATCGAGGGTCAGAAGACCGCCGCCTTCGAGATCGTCGACGTGCTGGGCCGTGCCCCCGACGTCCACGCTCTGCCGGTCGGGAACGCGGGCAACATCACCGCGTACTGGAAGGGCTACAAGGAGTATCGCGCCGACGGAGTCTCGTCGTCGGTGCCGCGCATGCTCGGTGTCCAGGCCGCGGGCGCCGCGCCGCTGGTGAACGGCGCGCCGGTGAAGGACCCGGAGACCGTCGCCACCGCCATCCGCATCGGTTCCCCGGCCAGCTGGAACCAGGCCGTCGCCGCGAAGGACGAGTCGACCGGGCAGTTCCTGGCGGCCACCGACGAGAAGCTGCTCGAGGCCTACCGACTCGTCGCCGGCAAGGAGGGCGTGTTCGTCGAGCCGGCGTCGGCCGCCAGCGTCGCGGGCCTGCTCGCCGCGAGTGCCGACGGCTGGATCGAGCGGGGCTCGACCGTGGTGTGCACGGTCACCGGCAACGGTCTGAAGGACCCCGACACCGCGCTGGCGGGCATCCCGGCGGTCGAGGCCATTCCGGTGGACCCGGTGGCGGTCGCGAATGCTCTCGGTGTCGGCTGACGGGGCCGGGTCCGCGGCGGCTGCTGCGGGAACGGTGCCGGTAGGGCTCTCGACGAGGGTCCGCGTGCCCGCCTCCAGTGCCAACCTGGGGCCCGGATTCGACTGTCTCGGAATAGCTCTCGGAATCTACGACGAGGTGATCGTCGAGACGGTCCCGGATGGCGTCACCCTCGAGGTCGAGGGTGAGGGCGCCGACGCCGTGCCCCGCGACGACTCGCACCTCGTGGTGCGGGCGCTCACGCACGGACTGGCACACGCCGGGCTGCGGGCCCCCGGTCTGACATTGCGCTGCGTCAACCGGATCCCGCATTCCCGGGGTCTGGGTTCGTCCGCCGCCGCCGCGGTGTCGGGTCTCGCCGCCGCGTCGGGCCTGATCTCGGCCGCCGGCCTCGGTCCGGGGCTCTCGGCCGACGAACTGGTACAACTGTCCAGCGAATTCGAGGGTCACCCCGACAACGCGGCCGCGAGCGTGCTCGGCTCGGCGGTCGTCACGTGGACCGAATCAGCCGACGGCGTCGCCTCGTATCACGCGCACCGTCTCCCGGTGCACCCCGACATCTACGCAACGGTCTTCGTGCCCGACACCGAGTCGTCGACGTCGTTCACCCGCGGGCTGCTCCCGGATTCGGTTCCGCGCGCCGACGCCGTGTTCAACCTGAGCCGGTCGGCCCTCGCCGTCGTCGCGCTGACCACCGATCCGCGCAACCTCATGGCCGCGTCCCAGGATCGGTTGCACCAGCCGTACCGGGCGTCGGCGATGGCGCCGACGCACGATCTGGTCAGCGCGCTGCGTGCTCGGGGACATGCTGCGACGGTGTCCGGAGCGGGACCGACCGTCCTGGTGCTCGGTACGGCGCCGGTGCCCGCCGAGATCCGTCAGCTGGCGCAGGGCCTCGGGTTCGACGCCCGGTCGGTCGCCGTCGCCGGCGGCGTCGAGATCACCGTCGGCTGATCGGCGTCGTCCGCACGACCGCCGGAGTGAAAGCGCATTCATTTGGCGCTTCCGGCGTGTTGCCCCTATCATGCGAACGGGGTTACCATATTCTGGTCTAGCCGCGCAGGCTTGTCCTGCCGCTTCTCATCCTTCACCGATCGGAGATGACCGGCTGTGTATCCGGGCCGGGGTCATGGATCTCTGTCGACGGTGCCGAAGCGCAGGTGTTTCCGGGCACGCTCGCAGCGGACCACACATTCTCACCGTCCACCGCGGACGGACTCCCTAGCGCACAGAAGCAGGGAAACGTAGACCTCACGCAGTTCTCGTCTGCGGGAGGAACGAAAGGACTTCCGTGACCGATACGGACCTGATCACCGCACCTGCCGAGCAGGAATCCGCGGGTTCGGCCGGCCCCGACTCGGGACGACCGGCCACCAAGACACGTGCACGAACCGGCCTGTCCGGCATGGTGCTCAGCGAACTGCGGACGGTCGCCGGTGAACTCGGCATCAAGGGCACCTCCGGGATGCGCAAGGGCGATCTGATCGCCGCGATCAAGGAGCGCCAAGCGGGTGGCGACGCCCCGGCCGCGAAGAGCGCTCCCGCCCGGTCGAAGGCCGGCACGTCGAAGCCGGCGACGAACGACGACCAGCTGACCATCGGCGACTCCCCGGCCGCGACCGGGGCGGACACGACCGAGAAGAACGACGCCCCCCGGAGCGGCGCGCGCACCCAGCGCGGCGCCGGCCGCAAGGCCGCTGCCGCCGACGAACCGGCCGAGGCGTCGTCCACCGAGACCGCGAACGCCGACGCTTCGGGAACAACGAACAACCCGGCTGCCACCCAGGCCGACGGCTCGCGGAACGGCGCCGACGCGGCGAAGTCCGAGGCCCAGGCCGGGGATGCACCCAAGGGCGGCAGCGCTTCCGAGACCGACTCGTCGGAGACCGGTGCGGGACGCGAGCGACGCCGCGGCCGTGACGGCTCGGGCGAGGCCGCGGGTGACTCCGACGGCAACGACCAGCGCACTCGGCGCAACCGCAACCAGAACCGCGACAACCAGAATCGCGACGGGGGCCAGAACCGCGACGGGGGCCAGAATCGCGACAAGCAGAACCGCGACGGCAACCAGAACCGCGACGGCAACCAGAACCGCGACGGAAATCAGAATCGTGACGGGGGTCAGGACGACGACGGCGAGGGCGGCGGTCGCCGTCGGGGTCGCCGGTTCCGTGAGCGTCGTCGCGGCCAGAATCGCGACACCCCGAACGAGCCGCAGGTGTCCGACGATGACGTGTTGCAGCCCGTCGCCGGCATCCTCGACGTGCTCGACAACTACGCCTTCGTGCGCACCTCGGGGTACCTCGCCGGTCCGAACGACGTCTACGTCTCGATGAACCTGGTCCGCAAGAACGGACTTCGACGCGGCGACGCGATCACCGGTGCGGTCAAGGTGCCGCGTGAGGGCGACCAACAGAACCAGCGCCAGAAGTTCAACCCGCTGGTGCGGCTGGACACCGTCAACGGCGGAGACGTCGAGACGGCCAAGCGTCGCCCCGAGTTCAACAAGCTCACGCCGCTGTACCCGAACCAGCGCCTGCGGCTGGAGACCACCCCCGAACGACTCGACACCCGTGTGATCGATCTGATCATGCCGATCGGCAAGGGGCAGCGGGCCCTGATCGTGTCGCCGCCGAAGGCCGGTAAGACGACGATCCTGCAGGACATCGCCAACGCGATCGCGACCAACAATCCCGAATGCCACCTCATGGTCGTCCTCGTCGACGAGCGTCCCGAGGAGGTCACGGACATGCAGCGTTCGGTGCGGGGTGAGGTCATCGCCTCGACCTTCGATCGGCCGCCGTCAGACCACACCTCGGTGTCGGAGCTCGCGATCGAGCGCGCCAAGCGACTCGTCGAGAGCGGGAAAGACGTTGTGGTGCTGCTGGACTCGATCACCCGTCTGGGTCGTGCGTACAACAACGCGTCGCCCGCGTCGGGTCGGATCCTGTCCGGTGGTGTCGATTCGACCGCGCTGTACCCGCCGAAGCGGTTCCTCGGCGCGGCGCGCAACATCGAGAACGGCGGGTCGCTGACGATCATCGCCTCGGCGCTCGTCGAGACCGGCTCCACCGGCGACACGGTGATCTTCGAGGAGTTCAAGGGCACCGGCAACGCCGAGCTCAAGCTCGACCGCAAGATCTCCGAGCGCCGGGTGTTCCCGGCGGTGGACGTCAACCTGTCGAGTACTCGTAAGGACGAGCTGCTGCTGTCGCCGGAGGAATTCTCCATCGTGCACAAGCTGCGTCGCGTGCTCTCGGGTCTCGACTCGCAGCAGGCCATCGACCTGCTGATCAGTCAGCTGAAGAAGACCAAGACGAACATCGAGTTCCTGATGACGGTGCAGAAGACCGCACCGGGCGGGAACAACGACGACTGAGTTCTGCGACTGCGACGAGCCACGAAGGTCACCGGACCTTCGTGGCTCGTCGTTTTCGCTCCTCGGGAACTGCGGCCTGGCGGCCGTCGTGGACTACGACACAACACTCGAGCATCTGAACCTCATCCTCCCTGAGGTGCGAGCGAAGCGAGCCACGAAGGGTGTAGCAACGTGTCTCGCCAGCCCTTCGTGACTCGTCGACCTCGACGCGCTCCTTCGTCGCTTGCTCGGCCCGGCGGCTTGCGCTCCTCGCACCTCAGGGAGCAGGGGTTTTGTAGTCTCTTCGGATCAGCGAGCGATGGGGGTTCGCTTCTCTCGGATTGGGGAGCGGTGGGAGACGGACGGGGTTGCGCGACTCGCGCGGTGTCCTCTCAGCCGGCGAGGTCGGCCGCCAGGTGTTGCCACGCCTGCGCACTCGGCGGTGCGACGGCCCCGGTCTGGGTGACGATCAGCGCGCACTCGCCTCCGCGGCTGTAGATCTCGAGTGATCCCGTGCGGTCCCACACCCCGCGGGGCCACGTCACCCAGCATTCGCCGACGAGGTCGAAGTTGATCATCACGCGGGCGCTGCCGGATGCCAGCACCATCTGGCCCCGATGCTCGCGGGCTCCGTCGAGACGGTCCTGGCGCATCTGGATGCATCCCGGCGCCGCCGTCGCGAAGGTCACGGTCATCCCCAGTCCCGCTGCGTGCTCGAGTGCGGCGATCACCGTACGTGTCTCGACGCGGACGGTACGCGCGCAGTCGAGATGGGGGAGGGCCGCCAGGCGGGCGACACCTCCGTCGGTGAGTACCGCGTCGAATTGTGCGACCTGATCGTCGTCGATCGAGGCGGACGGGTCCACGCACTGTGGCGCAGGCGAATCCACGAAGGGCCCATCAAGGACCGCGGCCGCGCCGGTGCAGGTCATCGCCTCGAACGCCAGCCGGTCGGAGTTCTCCGTCAGGTAGGTGGCGTGAGCGGTGTTGCCGCGGTGGTCGAACAGTCGCAGGGTCGGCGGAACGTGGGCGGCGGGATCGCTGAGCAACGCCGACGACAAGCGAGAGGGGTTGAGCCGCAGTGCGATCTGCTGCGAGTCGACACGAAGCGGACCGCCCACGGTCGTCGGGAGGTCATGGACTCCGACCGCGTTCATGATCACCGGACCGGCAACGGTGACGCCGACGACCTGGGCCAGGCCGGGCAGGCGCGCGGCGACCGCGGGGACGTCGTGATTCACCGAGGAGTCCGCGAATCCGGCTGTCCGCAGCAGGATCTCGAGATCGCTGCGGGCGTGCGGATGGTCCCCGGCGGAGTGGGTCATCTCAGTAGACGTCGCGTGAGTAGCGATTCTCCGCGCGCAGGCGATCGACGTACGCCGCGGCCTGGTCGGGCTCGAGACCACCGTGTTCGGCGACGATCTCGTGCAGCGCCGCGTCGACGTCGTCGGCCATCGTCGTGGCGTCGCCGCACACGTACAGATGCGCGCCGGCCTCGAGCCACGCGAACAGCTCACCGCCGTGTTCGCACATCCGGTCCTGGACGTAGATCTTGTGTTCCTGATCGCGGGAGAAGGCGAGGTCGAGCCGGTCGAGAAGCCCGTCGGTGACGAACCGGTCGAGCTCCTCGGCATAGAGGTAGTCGTGGCCGCGATGCTGGTCACCGAAGAACAGCCAGTTGCCGCCGGGTGCGCCGGCCGCGGCCCGCTCATGCAGGAAACCGCGGAACGGGGCGATGCCGGTGCCCGGGCCGATCATGATGGCCGAGACGTCGTCGGCGGGCAGCCGGAACTTCTTGTTGGGGGAGATGAAGACGGGCACGGTGTCGCCGGGCGCGCAGCGGTTGGCCAGGTGGGTCGAGCACACACCTCCGCGATCCCGGTCGGCGACGCGGTAGCGCACCGTGGCCATCGTGATGTGGACGGTGTCGCCGTGGACCCGCGGGCTCGACGAGATCGAGTACTCGCGGTGCGCGAGGGGACTCAACTCCTCGAGCAGTTCCTCGGGAGTCGGGGTGAAGGTCGGGTCCAGATCCAGGAGATCGAGGACGTCGAGTCCGTGGAGCCACGCGTCGAGTGCCTGCGGGTCACCGGCGTCGAGAAGTCGGGCGAGTTCGGGGTGTCCGGTGCGTTCGGCGACGGCCCGGACGAGGTACTTCGACGGCGCGCCGATCTCGTACCTGCTGGTCAGTGCCTCGCGCAGGGTGTAGGTCGCCTTGCGGTCGGCGATGATCTCGTCGCCCACCGCGCGCAGCCGGGCGAGCAGGAGATCGACCAGCGCGGGATCGTTCGTCGGAGCGATGCCGATGCCGTCGCCGGGCTCGTAGGTGATGCCGCTGTCGCCGAGATCGAGTTCGAGATGCCGGACCTCCTTGGCCGATCCGGGACCGGAGAGGAGTTCGTTCCGCACGACCGTCGCCGGGTAGGGATTGCGCCGGTTCCACGGCGATCGGGCCGTCTTGCCGGTACGACGGGCGGGGGAGGTCCGTGCGGTGTCGACTGCGAGGCTGCTGCCGGTGGAGGCGGCGTCGTACATCGAGGATTCCTTCGGGGACGGGGTGCGGGGGAGCGTGTGCCGCCGACAGGGCGGGCGACGCCACGGTACTACACTTAGGCAACCCTTACGAGGATCGCGATCTGCGTCACGTGCAGTGGAGTGCGGGTGGCCGTGCCGGGAATGGATCCGAGCGGCCTGCCGTTGAGGCACCTGCGACCGCGGTGACCGGGATTTTTCCCGGGTGATGCCCCCGTGGCATACTGATCGGTCGAGTCCGGTTCCGGTTCACACCGTCGACAAGCGACGGTGACCCGGCGACCTCAGAAAGGGACAGTCAGACATGAAGCAGGGAATCCACCCCGAGTACGCGACGACCACCGTCGTCTGCGGCTGCGGCAACACCTTCGAGACCCGCAGCACCGCTGCCAACGGTCGGATCAACGTCGAGGTCTGCTCGCAGTGCCACCCGTTCTACACGGGCAAGCAGAAGATCCTCGACACCGGCGGCCGCGTTGCCCGGTTCGAGAAGCGCTACGGCAAGCGCGCCAAGTAGACCACGCTGCGACGCCCGCCCGACGATGTCGGGACGGGCGTCGCTGTGTTTTCCGGTCAGAGTTCTTCCCGGTGTCGCCGATCATCCGGCGTGCGCCGGTCGTCAAGTGAGGTCGCCTTCATGAGTACGCAGAGTCCCTCGGCCATCGACGACATCCTGGCCGAGCACTCGGGTCTCGAACGCCAGCTGGCCGATCCCGCCCTGCACGACGATCCCGCCGCGGCCCGTCGCGTCGGTAAGCGATTCGCCGAGCTCGCGCCCGTCATGGCGACCTACACCCGGTTGAAGGCGGCACGCGAGGATCTCGAGGCCGCACGGGAACTGGCCGCCGATGACGCGTCGTTCGCCGCCGAGATCCCCTCTCTCGAAGAGGCCGTCGAGGAACTCGACGCGACGTTGACCGACCTGCTCGCCCCGCGCGACCCCCACGACGCCGACGACGTGGTCCTGGAGATCAAATCCGGTGCGGGCGGCGAGGAATCGGCACTGTTCGCGGCGGACCTGGCCCGGATGTACCTCAAGTACTGCGAGCGTCACGGCTGGAAGGCGCAGGTGCTCGGCGTGACCGAGTCCGATCTCGGCGGCTACAAAGAGGCCACCTTCTCGATCAAGTCGAAAGAGGCCGTGCGCGACGGGGTCTGGTCGCGACTGAAGTTCGAGGGCGGTGTGCACCGCGTCCAGCGGGTGCCGGTCACCGAGTCGCAGGGCCGCATCCACACGTCGGCGGCCGGGGTGCTGATCTACCCCGAGCCCGAAGAGGTGGCCGAGGTGACGATCGACGAATCGGAACTGCGCATCGACGTCTACCGCTCGTCCGGCAAGGGCGGCCAAGGCGTGAACACCACCGATTCGGCGGTCCGGATCACCCACCTGCCCACCGGAATCGTCGTCACATGCCAGAACGAACGTTCGCAGTTGCAGAACAAGGCGCGCGCGATGCAGGTCCTCGCCGCCCGGCTGCAGTCCGCAGCCGAGGAAGAGGCGGAGGCCGCCGCCGCGCAGGGTCGTGCGGCCCAGATCCGCACCGTGGACCGGTCCGAGCGGATCCGGACCTACAACTTCCCCGAGAACCGCATCACCGATCACCGGATCGGTTACAAGGCCAACAATCTCGACGCGGTGCTCGCCGGTGACATGGACAACCTGCTCGACGCGCTCGTCGCCGCGGACCGGCAGGCCCGCATGGAAGCGGAATAGGAGTCGTGACCGGCAGGCCGACCCCGTTGTCGGACGAACTGCGTGCCGCGACCGCCCGTCTCGCCGCGTCCGGGATCGACTCCGCACGCCGTGACGCCGAATGGCTGATGGCCCACGTGCTCGGGATCGATGCGGGCCGACTGGTGCTGGTGGACACGATCGACGACGCGCCGGCCCGCGCGTTCCGGTCGGCGATCGACCAGCGGTCGCAGCGGATTCCCTTGCAGCACATCATCGGGACCGCCGCCTTCGGCCCCGTCGAGCTGGCCGTCGGCCCCGGGGTGTTCATCCCCCGGCCGGAGACCGAGTACCTCCTCGAATGGGCGGTCGACCGACTCCGCGCCACCCCCGGATCGCATTTCGCGGCTGATTTCTGCAGCGGCAGTGGGGCACTGGCGATCGGCATCGCCGCGATGAGTCCGGCGACCCGGGTCGTGGCGATCGAGGCCGACGAGGATGCGCTGGTGTGGTTGCGTCGCAACGTCGCCGACGCGACACCGGCCGTCGGGTCACGGGTCGACGTCGTCGCCGCGGACGTCACCGATCCGGATCAGGTCGCGGGAGCCGTCCCGGCCGGCAGCGTGTCGGTCCTGGTCACGAACCCGCCCTACGTGCCGCTCGACGCCGTGGTCGGACCCGAGGTCGCCCACGACCCGGCTCGCGCGGTCTTCGGCGGCGCGGACGGGATGTCGGTCATCGTGCCGATGGTGCCGGTCATCGCCCGCACGCTGACGCCGGGTGGCGTCGTCGGGATCGAACACGACGACACGACCGCCGACGCCGTCGTGTCGTGCCTGCACGCGCACGGCGACTTCGAGGAAGTCACCCGGCACACGGATCTGACGGGCCGGCCGAGGTTCGTGACGGCGCGCCGACGGCAGGCCGGGTCCGTCGGACGCGGCATGGCAGGATGATCGCGTGAGCACTGTTTTCGACTGCAACGATCCACAGAACCGCTGGTCGGGGATTCGGGCGGCGGTCGGGGCGGCGAAAGCCGGACGGCTGATCGTGATGCCCACCGACACGCTCTACGGAGTCGGTTGCGACGCCTTCGATTCCGACGCCGTCGGTGCACTCCTCGCGGCCAAGCACCGGGGACGCGACATGCCCGTGCCGGTCCTGGTCGGTTCCTGGTACTCGATCGACGGCCTGGTCCTGTCCGTCCCGCAGCCCGCACGCGACCTGATCGAGGCCTTCTGGCCGGGCGGCCTGAGTCTGGTTGTCCGACAAGCACCCTCGCTGGCGTGGGACCTCGGCGACACCGACGGCACCGTCATGCTCCGGATGCCGCTGCACCCGGTCGCGATCGACGTGCTGCGCGAGGTGGGGCCGATGGCGGTCTCGAGCGCGAACGTCTCGGGGCGTCCGCCGGCGACCACCGCCGACGAGGCGCGCGAACAACTCGGCGACGAGATCGCCGTGTATCTCGACGGTGGCCCGGCGCCGGCCGCGCAGGCGTCGACGATCGTCGATGTCTCCGGGCCGAGTCCGCGCATCCTGCGCGAGGGTGCGGTCTCGACGGACGCCGTCGCCGACGTACTCGACACCGACCCGGCCGCACTGCTCGCGGAGCGATGAGCCCCGACGCGCCGAGGTCCGGACCACACGGCGTCGAGGCGGGTGGCGCCCCGACCGGCGACGCCGCGGTCGACGCCATGGTGAGCCGCGAGGTCGGCCGGCGCCGCGACACCTTGCAGTTGCTCGCCAGCGAGACCGATCCGACGCCCGGGGTGCGGGCCGCGATGGCGTCGGTCTTCGACGCGAAGTATGCCGAAGGGTATCCCGGGGCGCGCTACCACGGTGGTTGTGACGTGGCCGACGAGCTCGAGGAGCTCGCCGTCGGCCGGGCCCGTGCGCTGTTCGGCGCCGAGTACGTCAATGTCCAGCCGCTGTCGGGCAGTGCGGCCAACCTCGCCGTCTATGCCGCCTTCGCCCAGCCCGGAGACCCGGTGCTCGCGCTGCGCCTCGAACACGGCGGCCACCAGACGCACGGTTCTCGGGCGAACTTCTCCGGGCGGTGGTTCTCGCCGTTGCACTACGAGGTCCGCCGCGACGACGAACTCGTCGACTACGACCAGGTCAGGGATCTCGCGCTGGTGCACCGCCCCCGCATCCTCGTCGCCGGCGCCGCGTCCTACTCGCGGACGTTCGACTTCCCGACCCTGCGCCGGATCGCCGACGAGGCCGAGTGCATCCTCTGGGTCGACGCCGCACATCTCGCCGGGCACATCGCGGCCGGCCTGCTGCCCTCGCCGGTGCCGCACGCCGACATCGTCACCCTGTCCACCAACAAGGTGATCCGCGGTCCGCGCGGCGGGGTCATCCTCGCGCGGGCCGAACACGGCGAGGCCCTGCGCAAGGCGGTCTTCCCGTTCGTGCAGGGCGGTCCCGCGATGCACGCCGTCGCCGCGAAGGCGGTCGCCTGCGCGGAATCCGGTACCGACGAGTTCGCCGGCTACGTCCGTCGTGCGGTGGACAACGCCCGCGGTCTCGCCACGGAACTGGCCTCTCGGGGCGCCCGGGTGGTGTCCGGCGGCACCGACATCCACCTCGCGGTCGTCGACGTCAGCGGCTTCGGCATCTCCGGGATGGAGGCGCAGCACCGGCTCGGCGCGGCCGGGATCGTCGTCGACAAGGCGGTCCTCCCGTTCGACACCCGCCCCGTCTCCGAGGGATCGGCGATCCGGATCGGTACGCCGGTGGCCACCGAGCGCGGCATGACCGCCGCGATGCATCCGATCGTCGCCGACGCGATGGCCGCCGCGATGTCGACGCGCGACCGTGAGACACACCAGCGGATCCGTCGCGAGATCGCCGCACTGGCCTACGGGTAGCGTGGTCGCAATGTCGGAGACCCTTGCCCGTCTGACACCGGTGGTGGCGCGATGACCGGTGCCGCACCGGTGTTGCTCGCCGCCGCCGCGGACGGGGGAGGGACGGGCGTTCCTCTGCGCGAGCTCCTGCTCGTGGGGCTCACGGCCGCGGCCATGACCTACCTCCTGACCTCGGCGGTCCGCGTCTTCGCGATCCGCGCCGGCGCGGTCGCCGTGCCGCGGGTCCGCGACGTGCACGTGATCCCGACACCTCGCCTCGGCGGGCTCGGGATGTTCGGTGGGGTGGTCGCCGGGATCGCGCTCGCCGCGAACCTCCCCGCGCTCAATCGCGGTTTCGCCTACACCACGGACATGACGGCGGTGATCGCCGCCGGCACGGTGATCGTCCTCGTCGGCGTCGTCGACGACCGGTGGGGCCTGGACGCGCTGACCAAATTCGTCGGTCAGCTCACCGCCGCCGGCGTCCTGGTGCTGCTCGGCATCAGCTGGCTGCAGCTCTACATCCCGTTCGCCGACATCGGCACGCTGGTGCTCGACCCGCTGCAGGCCGGTCTCCTCACGGTCGCGATCACGGTCGCGACGATCAACGCGATCAACTTCGTCGACGGCCTCGACGGTCTGGCCGCGGGATTGGGACTCATCGCCGCGGCGGCGATCTGCATGTTCTCGCTCGGTCTGCTGCGCGACCAGGGCGGCGACGTCAGCTACTACCCCCCGGCCCTCATCTCGGTGGCACTGGCCGGCGCGTGCCTCGGATTCCTGCCGCACAACTTCTCGCCCGCACGGATCTTCATGGGTGACTCGGGTGCGATGCTGATCGGTCTGCTGCTCGCCGCGGCCTCCACGAGCGCCTCGGGCCGTATCGCCGTGAACGCCTACGGACCGGCCGACATCTTCACGCTGCTGTCCCCGCTGATCCTGGTCGCCGCCGTCGTCTTCATCCCGATGCTCGACATGCTGCTGGCGGTGATCCGGCGGACCCGGGCCGGCGTCGGTTTCTACACCCCGGACAAGATGCACCTGCACCACCGGCTGCTCGAACTCGGGCACTCGCAGCGCCGGGTCGCGCTGATCATCTATCTGTGGGTCGGGGTTCTCGCGTTCTCGGCGGCGGCCAGCACGCTGTTCCCGCTGTCGGTCGTCGCGCCGGCCTTCGGTGCGGGCCTCGTCGTCGCGATGCTGGTGACGATGGCGCCGCGCCTGCATCGACGCCTCGCCGAACTGCGAACGTCGACGAAGGCGTACCACTGACCGGTGTCCGGCGACCCTGTGGTTACCGTGATGGCGGTACCTCGGCCTAAGGTAAGGAAACCGTAAATTTTCGTGTACTATCGCCCGTAGTAGTCAACATGTGCGCAGGCCCGGACACAAAGCCCCGGTTCTGTCTCACACGACGCAATACCCCCCGGTGAGACACCAAGAACGGTGTTGGTAGGGTCACAACGAAACGCGAGCTGACGCCCAGCGGCCATGTGCTGCTGCACGTACGCGGGTGATCCGTGCCATCGGTATGGAGTAGGAGAGCTGAGGAGGGACATGACCGCATCTGCCCCTGATTCGGCCCCCGTCTATCCCCAGGCGCCGACCGGACTCCGCCGCCCCGCGCTCATCGCGGGCGGGTTCATCGTGGTGGTGGCTGCCGTCTCGCTCGCCGTCGGACATCCGCTCTTCGCGGTGTTCTTCCTTCTCGGTGTCGCCGGGATCTTCGTCAACGCGATCCTCGTCCGACGTGCCGTCGACGTCGTGGTCGCCGACGAGAACCCGCGCAAGACCGCCCTTGCACTCAACTCCGCCATGCGACTCGGTGCCATCACGGCGCTCGCGCTGCTGGCGGCTTTCCTGGTCCAACCCGACGGGTTGGGCGCGATGTTCGGACTCGCCATCGGCCAAGTGGTCTTGGTGCTGAACACGGTCATTCCGGTGATGAAAGGACTTCGTAGCCAACCATGACGACCGCCTTCAACCTTGCCGCAGAGGATGGCGAACCGGCCATTCAGGTGGGTCATTACACCAAATTCGAGCTGTTCGGACTGACCTTCAACCTGGAGACCATCATCGCGACGGCGCTGGCCGCGGCGATCATGCTCGCGCTGGCGTTCTACCTGAAGTCGAAGGTCACCTCGACCGGCGTGCCGTCGGGTGTGCAGCTGTTCTGGGAGGCCATCACCATCCAGATGCGTGGGCAGGTCGAGAGTGCCATCGGCATGAAGATCGCCCCCTACGTTCTCCCGCTCGCGGTCTCGCTCTTCACCTTCATCCTGATCTCCAACTGGCTGTCCATCCTGCCGGTCCAGGTCGGTCACCACGAGATCCTCAAGCCGCCGGCCGCGGACGTGAACTTCGCCTACGCCCTTGCGCTCTTCGTCTTCGTCTGGTACCAGATCGCCGGCTTCCGGAAGCGCGGCCTGCTGGGTCACCCGAAGCGGATCATCAAGGGCCACGTCGCATTCCTCGCGCCGATCAACGTCATCGAGGAGTTCACCAAGCCGATCTCGCTCTCGCTGCGACTCTTCGGCAACGTCTTCGCCGGCAGCATGATGGTCGCCCTGATCGCACTCTTCCCGCCGTACATCATGTGGGCGCCCAACGCGATCTGGAAGTCCTTCGAGCTCTTCGTCGGTCTGATCCAGGCGTTCATCTTCGCGCTGCTGACGATCCTCTACTTCTCGCAGTCGATGGAGACCGAGGATCACTGACCCGCCCGAACCAGGGCACCGCGCGGAGACGGACACGGCCGCGCCCACAACCGAACATGACGACCTGCTCCGGCACCTGTCGGCGCAACTCCAGACCTGACACACCAGATGTCAGCAACGAAAGGGAAATATCACAATGGATCCAATGATTGGCCTCGGCGCACTCATCGGTGGCGGCCTGATCATGGCCGGTGGCGCCGTCGGTGCCGGTATCGGTAACGGTCTGGCCGGTAGCCAGCTGATCGCCGGTATCGCTCGCCAGCCCGAGGCACAGGGTCGCCTGTTCACCCCGTTCTTCATCACCGTCGGTCTGGTCGAGGCGGCCTACTTCATCAACCTGGCCTTCATGGCGCTCTTCGTGTTCGCCACCCCGATCAGCGCCGGCTGATCGTCGCTCTCCCTTTTGTCGCCGAGTAGAAACGACACCTCACCACAATGACGCTTGCTGCAGAGAACTTCCTGCTCCCGAATGGAACGTTCTTCGTTGTCCTGCTCATCTTCGTGATTTTGCTGCTGGTCATCCGCAAGTTCGTGGTTCCGCCGATCCAGCAGGTCCTCGAGGAGCGGGACGCGATGATCCACCGCACCGTGGAGGACAACCGGACCGCCGCCGCCGAATTCGAGGATGCGGACGTCCAGTTCCGTTCGCTCCTCAAGGAAGCGCGCGGTGAGGCCACCGCCAAGCGCGACGATGCTCGCGCCCAGGGGCGGGAACAGCTGAACGAGATGAAGCAGCGAGCGACCGCCGAGGCCGACGCCGCCCTGCAGTCGACCAGCTCCGAGCTGGCGACGCAGGGTGAGCAGGCCGCCTCGACGGCTGCAGCTGATGTGGACGCACTCGCCAAGACGCTTGCGGCGCGTGTGCTCGGTGTCGACTCGGCAACTCTTTCCGATACCCGATCGACGAGCGGAGCGGTGAACTGATCATGGCTGCCAACACTGAGACCGAATCCGACCAGGGCCCCATCGGCACCTGGCTGCACGACATCGGTGCTGCGTTCGACCCCGCGATCTTCATCGCTCAGCTCTTCGGCTTCGCGGTCATCCTCTTCCTCCTGTGGAAGTACGTCCGGCCGCCGGTGGCGAAGATGATGCGGGATCGACAGGAGACCGTGCGTCAGCAGCTCGCCGAGAGCGAGGCCGCTGCCAAGCGCGTCGCCGACGGCAAGCAGGCCCGCGAGAAGGCGGTCGCCGAGGCCAAGGCCGAGGCGGAACAGATGCAGAAGGACGCCGCGGCCGACGCCGAGGCGATCACCTCCGACATCCGCGCACAGGCCGACCACGAGGTCAAGCGCATCTCCGAGCACGGCCGCAACCAGGTCGCCCTGGTGCGCGCCAACCTCGTTCGTCAGCTGCGCACCGATCTCGGACTCACCGCGGTCGACAAGGCCGGCGAACTGGTGCGCAACCATCTCGCCGACGACTCGGCCCAGGCGGCCAGCGTCGATCGGGTCATCGACGAACTCCAGGAGATGTCGTCGGGTTCGGCGAACGCGGTTCCCTCGAGCGCCTCGCTCGTCGGTCTGCACGCGATGCGTGCCGCCAGCCGCGACGCCGCTCTCGCCGTGTCGGAGCACTTCGATTCGGCGGCAATCGATCTCGACGGTTCGGCACTGGCCGACGCCTCGGGTGACCTCACCGCGGCCATCAACTTCCTCGGCGAGAACCCGGTGCTGCGCAAGCGCCTGGTCGAGGACGACGAGAACCCCGAGGGCAAGAAGGCCATGGTGCACCGTCTGTTCGACGGCAAGCTCGCCCCGGTCGTCGTCGAGGTGCTCGCGACCGCGTCGAGTCAGCGGTGGTCGTCGTCGAGCGACTTCGTCGTCGGTCTGCGTCGTCAGAACTCCCTGATCGTCCTCACCGCCGCCGAACGCGACGGGGTCATCGAGCAGGTCGAGGACGAGCTCTTCCGGGTGAGCCGAGTCCTCGAGGCCAACCCGCAGCTGTCCTCGCTGCTGTCCGACCACGGCAAGGACGCCGACAAGCGCGTCGACCTGCTGAAGAAGCTGGTCGGCGACAAGGTCGGCACCCACACCTGGACGCTGCTGTCCTCGACCGTGCGCCTGCTGCACGGCCAGGCCGCCGACGTCGCTGTCGATCAGCTCGCCGAGCTGGCCGCCGCCCGTCGCGGCGAGTCGGTCGCCCACGTGGTGTCCGCCTCACCGCTGTCCGATGCCCAGATCGATCGACTGTCGGGCGTGCTCGGCGGAATCTACGGTCGGACCATCTCGGTGCAGACCGAGATCGCCCCGGAACTGCTCGGCGGTCTCCGGATCAGTGTCGGCGACGAGGTCATCGACGCCGATGTCGCGACACGGCTGGCCAAGGCCGCCGAGACGCTGCCGCGCTGACGACCACCCCGACACACCCGAACCCACGAAGCCCAGAGCTCAGAGCCTTCGAGACTCAGAGCCACATCAAGGAAAGACGAGAACCCATGGCGGAGTTGACGATCTCACCAGACGAGATCAAGGGAGCGATCGAGCAGTACGTCTCGTCGTTCGAAGCCGAAGCGTCGCGTGACGAGGTCGGCATCATCACCGATACCTCGGACGGCATCGCCCACGTCAGCGGCCTTCCGAGCGCAATGGCCAACGAGCTCCTCGAGTTCCCCGGCGGCGTCCTCGGCGTCGCACTGAACCTCGACGAGGACGAGATCGGCGCCGTGATCCTGGGTGACTACGAGTCCCTGGAAGAAGGCCAGCAGGTCAGCCGCACCGGCGACGTGCTCTCCGTCCCCGTCGGTGATGCGTTCCTGGGACGCGTCATCAACCCGCTGGGTGCCCCGATCGACGGCCAGGGCGACATCGAGGCCGACGAGCAGCGCGTCCTCGAGTTGCAGGCCGCCACCGTGCTCGAGCGCCAGCCGGTCGAGGAGTCCCTCGCCACCGGCATCAAGGCCATCGACGCCATGACCGCCATCGGCCGCGGACAGCGTCAGCTCGTCATCGGCGACCGCAAGACCGGCAAGACCGCGGTCTGCATCGACGCCATCCTGAACCAGAAGGCCAACTGGGAGACCGGCGACCCCACCAAGCAGGTTCGCTGCATCTACGTCGCGATCGGTCAGAAGGGTTCGACCATCGCCGGCGTCAAGTCCGCCCTCGAAGAGGCGGGCGCGATGGAGTACACCACCATCGTCGCGGCTCCCGCCTCGGACTCGGCCGGCTTCAAGTGGCTGGCCCCGTACACCGGCTCGGCCATCGGCCAGCACTGGATGTACCAGGGCAAGCACGTCCTCATCGTGTTCGACGACCTGACCAAGCAGGCCGAGGCCTACCGCGCCATCTCGCTGCTGCTGCGTCGTCCGCCGGGCCGCGAGGCATACCCCGGTGACGTCTTCTACTTGCACTCCCGTCTGCTGGAGCGTTGCGCGAAGCTGTCCGACGAGCTCGGCGGCGGCTCGATGACCGGTCTGCCGATCATCGAGACCAAGGCCAACGACGTCTCGGCGTTCATCCCGACCAACGTCATCTCGATCACCGACGGCCAGGTCTTCCTGGAGTCGGACCTCTTCAACAAGGGTGTTCGACCGGCCATCAACGTCGGTACCTCGGTGTCGCGCGTCGGTGGCGCCGCCCAGACCAAGGGCCTCAAGAAGGTCTCGGGATCGCTGCGTCTGGAGCTGGCCCAGTTCCGTGAGCTGGAGGCCTTCTCGGCCTTCGCCTCCGACCTCGACGACGCCTCGAAGGCACAGCTCGAGCGCGGTGCCCGCTGGGTCGAGATGCTGAAGCAGGACCAGTACAGCCCCTTCTCGGTCGAGGATCAGATCGTCTCGATCTACCTCTGCGGTGAGGGCCACTACGACTCGGTCCCGGTCGACGACGTGCGCAACTTCGAGACCCAGCTGCTGAGCCACCTGCACCACAACGCGACCGGTGTCTACGACTCGATCGCCGGCGGCAAGGTGCTCAGCGACGACCAGGCCGAGGCCCTGATCGCCGAGACCAACAAGTTCAAGAACGGCTACCTCACCCACGACGGCCGTCGCGTCGTCAACGAGGCCGAGGCCGAGGCGATGGATGCCGACAACGTCGAGAACGAAGAGATCAAGATCCGCAAGTGATCTCAGACGTCAACGGACATCGCGAAAAGGAAGGGGTGAGGGCTCATGGCCAGCATTCGTGAGCTGCGCTCACGCATCCGGTCGGTCCAGTCGACCAAGAAGATCACCAAGGCTCAGGAACTGATCGCGACCTCGCGTATCACCAAGGCCCAGGGACGGGTGGCGGCGGCCAAGCCGTACTCGCAGGAGATGACCGCCGTGCTCTCGGAGCTGGCGAGCAACTCGGGATCGCTGGACAACCCGCTGCTCAACGAGCGGGAGAACCCGAAGCGCGCGGCGATCCTGGTCGTGACCAGCGACCGCGGTATGTGCGGTGGTTACAACGCGAACGTGCTCAAGGCGACCCGCGAACTCATCGCGCTCCTGCGCGACGAAGGCAAGGAAGCGGTCCTGTTCGTCATGGGTCGCAAGGGTGTCGGGTTCTTCAGCTTCCGGGGTCTGGAGATCTCGGACTCGTGGACGGGCTTCTCGGAGTCACCGCAGTACTCGGACGCGGCGACGGCGACCAGCTTCCTGGTGGACCTCTTCCAGGCAGGATCGGGCACCGAGGTCGAGCGCCCAGAAGGAGACGGCACCCTCGAGGGTGTCGACGAGCTGCACCTGGTCTACACGCGGTTCCAGTCGATGCTGGCGCAGGTGCCCGAGGTCCGGCGGATCGCCCCGCTGGTCGTGTCGCACGACGAGGATTCGTCCGACGACACGCCGTCGCGCAACTACACCTTCGAACCCGGGGCCGACGCCCTGCTCGACGCGCTGCTGCCGAAGTACGTGGCGACGCGGGTCTACGCGGCGCTGCTGGATTCGTCGGCATCGGAGTCGGCCGCGCGCCGCACCGCGATGAAGGCCGCGACGGACAACGCCGAAGAACTGTCCAAGTCGTTGTCGCGCGAGGCCAACCAGCTCCGCCAGGCCCAGATCACCCAGGAAATCAGCGAGATCGTCGGCGGCTCGAGCGCACTGGCGAACTAGCGTGCGCGCCAGCCGAGTCCGGATCGACGAGAACCCATACTTCGATAAAGAGGAAGTGACCCAAGCACCATGACCGCAGCAGTAGAAACCCCCTCCGCGCAGTCGGCGGGTTCCGCCGACGGGCGGGTCGTCCGCATCATCGGCCCCGTGGTCGACGTCGAGTTCCCGCGGGGCTCGATTCCTGAACTGTTCAACGCCCTGCACGCCGAGGTCGCTCTCTCCTCGGTCGCCAAGACCCTGACCCTCGAGGTCGCGCAGCACCTCGGTGACAACCTGGTGCGCACGATCTCGATGCAGCCGACCGACGGCCTGGTCCGCGGCGCGGCCGTGTCCGACACCGGCAAGTCGATCGTCGTGCCGGTCGGTGATGTCGTCAAGGGCCATGTGTTCAACGCCCTCGGTGACTGCCTCGACAGCCCGGGCCTGGGTCGCGACGGCGAGCAGTGGAGCATCCACCGCAAGCCGCCGGCCTTCGACGAGCTCGAGGGCAAGACCGAGATCCTCGAGACCGGCATCAAGGTCATCGACCTGCTGACCCCGTACGTCAAGGGCGGCAAGATCGGTCTGTTCGGTGGTGCGGGCGTCGGCAAGACCGTCCTCATCCAGGAGATGATCACGCGTATCGCGCGTGAGTTCTCCGGCACCTCGGTGTTCGCCGGCGTCGGTGAGCGCACCCGTGAGGGCACCGACCTCCACCTCGAGATGGAGGAGATGGGCGTTCTCCAGGACACCGCGTTGGTGTTCGGTCAGATGGACGAGCCGCCGGGCACGCGTATGCGCGTGGCGCTGTCGGCGCTGACCATGGCGGAGTACTTCCGCGATGTGAAGCACCAGGACGTGCTGCTCTTCATCGACAACATCTTCCGCTTCACGCAGGCGGGCTCGGAGGTCTCGACCCTCCTCGGCCGTATGCCGTCCGCGGTGGGTTACCAGCCGACCCTGGCCGACGAGATGGGTGAGCTCCAGGAGCGCATCACCTCGACCAAGGGCCGTTCGATCACCTCGCTGCAGGCGATCTACGTCCCCGCCGACGACTACACCGACCCGGCACCGGCCACGACGTTCGCGCACCTCGACGCGACCACCGAGCTCTCGCGTCCGATCTCGCAGCTGGGTATCTACCCCGCCGTGGACCCGCTGACCTCGACCTCGCGCATCCTCGAGGCGTCGATCGTCGGCGACGAGCACTTCCGCGTCGCCAACGAGGTCAAGCGCATCCTGCAGAAGTACAAGGAACTGCAGGACATCATCGCCATCCTCGGTATGGACGAGCTCTCCGAAGAGGACAAGGTCACGGTGCAGCGTGCGCGCCGTATCCAGAAGTTCCTCGGCCAGAACTTCCTCGTCGCCGAGAAGTTCACCGGCCAGAAGGGCTCGGTCGTCCCGCTCGCCGACACCATCGAGGCCTTCGACCGTGTCGCCAAGGGCGAGTTCGACCACCTGCCCGAGCAGGCGTTCAACAGCTGCGGTGGACTCGACGACGTGGAGGCCGCCGCCGCCAAGATCAGCGGAAAGTAGCGGTTCGCCATGGCTGAGAAGTCCTTCCACGTCGAGGTTGTCTCCGCGGATTCGAGCCTGTACTCGGGAGAGGCCACGTTCGTGATCGCGCAGACCACCGTCGGTGAGCTGGGTGTCCTGGCCAACCACGAGCCGCTCCTGGGCCAGTTGGTCCCGGGTGGTTTCGTGGTCATCGTCGAGGAGAACGGCAACCGTCGTGCGGCAGCGGTCGAGGGCGGGTTCCTCTCCGTCACCGGCGAGGCCGTCACGGTGCTGGCGGAGTCGGCCGACTGGGCCGACGACGTCGACGTCAACGCGGAGAAGACCGCGCTCGACGAGGCGGAGCCGGATTCGCCCGAGTACCACCGTGCTCACGCGCGTCTGACTGCGGCACAACACCTTTCCCGGTAGAGCGAGCCGCGCGAGCGGTTCGGGTCAACGACCGACCTCGGCCGGCCATCGGAATTCTCCGATGGCCTGCCGAGGTCGTTTGGCGTCTCATGTGCACGTTCTGGCATGCTTGTTCCACAGCCCCCTGTCCCGCGTGTATGCAGCCCAAGCCGTCTGGAGCCCTACCGGGTTCGACGCTTCGCCTATCCGCGGTGACTGCACGAAGGAGTAGGTGATGTCGCTGGCGGTCGTGATGCTCAGTGTGCTGCTGGCGGTGGCGCTCCTGTTGTGTGGCTTCCTGGCGCTGCGTCTGGCGCAACTCCGACGCGCGGGTACTCCGGTCCTGCTGCGCACGGTGCCGGCCGGCGTCGACCAGGGATGGCGTCACGGCACCGTGCACTACAGCGACGACTCTCTGCGCTACTACCGGCTCACGTCGCTGAAACCGGGGCCGAACGTGACGTTCGCACGACAGGGCATGGAGATCTCCGGTCGTCGCGCCCCCGAGGGCACCGAGACGGATATCCTCGACGGCATGCTCATCCTGCAGGTGCAGACCGCCGGCCGCGCCGAGGACGACTACGAACTGGCGATGGGCCCGGGTGCGGTGACCGCGTTCCAGTCCTGGCTCGAATCCCGGCAGTCCGCGAGATCGCAGCGGCGCCGCAGCGCCTAGGATTCCGGCCGCGCCGGGGGACGTTGCCGGTTGCCGCCCGGAACCCACTTGACGTCGCCGGGCGAGTTCGCGCCCTGCTGGTCGCCTCCCGCGGCGGGGCGAGTGCGGTTCGCCACCCGCGACAGGATGAACAGCAGATCCGACAACCGGTTCAGGTATTTCGCGGGCAGCAGGCTGGTGTCGTCGGGGTGGGCGGCGACCGCGGCCCACGCCGAGCGCTCGGCCCGTCTGGTCACCGTACGTGCCTGATGCAGCAGGGCAGCCAGCGGTGTGCCGCCCGGCAGGATGAACGAGTCCAGTGCGGGCAGATCGACACCGAAGGAGTCGCACCAGCGCTCGAGGGCATCGATGTAATCCTGCGCGATGCGCAGCGGTGGGTACTCGGGGTCGTCGACGACCGGCGTGGAGAGGTCGGCGCCGGCGTCGAAGAGGTCGTTCTGGACGGTCGTGAGCACTTCCCGGAGGTCGTCGGGGACGTCACCCCCGAGTGCCAGGGCGAGACCGATGACGGCGTTCGCCTCGTCACAGTCGGCGTAGGCGACGACACGCGGATCGGTTTTGGGCACCCGGGAGAAGTCGCTCAGCCCGGTGGAGCCGTCGTCGCCCGTTCGGGTGTAGATCCTCGTCAGGTGTACCGCCATGCGTCGAATGTACTGCGCCGGACCCACGGGATCGGACGCACGGTCGGAGGACGTACTGGCCGGTGGGCCGGTGACCCCGGACGGTTAAGGTGGCAGTCGTGAGCGATCGGTTTCTGGTGTCCGGGGGAGCGCGTCTGTCCGGCGAGGTGGCAGTGGGGGGCGCGAAGAACAGCGTCCTGAAACTCATGGCCGCGGCCCTCCTTGCCGAGGGGACGACCGTGCTGACCAACGCACCCGAGATCGCCGATGTCCCGCTGATGGCGGACGTTCTCCGCGGTCTCGGTGCGGTCGTCGACATGGACGGCGAGACGGTCACCATCACGGCGCCGGCGGAGCCGAAGTTCCACGCCGACTTCGCGGCGGTCCGGCAGTTCCGCGCCTCGGTCTGTGTCCTCGGCCCGCTGATGGCGCGTTGTCACCGAGCCGTCGTGGCGCTGCCCGGCGGAGACGCGATCGGGTCGCGGCCGCTCGACATGCACCAGGCGGGTCTGCGCGCCCTGGGCGCCACCAGCTCGATCGAGCACGGCTGCGTGGTGGCCGAGGCCGACACGTTGGTCGGCGCACCGATCGCGCTGGAGTTCCCGTCGGTGGGGGCGACCGAGAACATCCTCATGGCCGCCGTGCTCGCCGAGGGACAGACCACCATCGACAACGCCGCCCGCGAGCCGGAGATCGTCGACCTGTGCGTGATGCTGCAGCAGATGGGCGCACAGATCGACGGCGCCGGCACCTCGACGCTGACCGTCGTCGGTGTGGACCGGCTGCATCCGACGACACACCGGGTGGTCGGAGACCGCATCGTCGGTGCCACCTGGGGGATTGCGGCCGCCATGACGCGCGGTGACGTCACCGTGCGCGGCGTGAAACCCGAACACCTGCAGCTGGTTCTGAACAAATTGGGCGACACCGGCGCGGTGGTCGACACCTTCGACGACGGCTTCCGGGTCCGGCACGATCGCCGGCCCACCGCCGTCAACGTCTCGACCCTGCCGTTTCCCGGATTCCCCACCGATCTGCAGCCGATGGCGATCGGCCTCGCCGCCATCTCCGACGGCATGTCGGTGATCACGGAGAACGTCTTCGAGGCCCGGTTCCGCTTCGTCGAGGAGATGGTCCGTCTCGGTGCGGATGCGCGGACCGACGGCCACCACGCCGTCATCCGCGGGATCGACCACCTGTCGAGTGCGCCGGTCTGGTGTTCGGACATCCGGGCGGGCGCCGGCCTCGTGCTGGCCGGGCTCGTCGCCGACGGCGTGACCGAAGTACACGACGTCGAGCACATCGACCGCGGGTACCCGCACTTCGTGGAGATCCTGCGCAGTCTCGGCGGTGAGATCGAGCGCGTGCGCGACTGAACCCTGTCCGATCGGACAGGTACCGGCCCGTCCGGCCGGGTGCACTCTGGTCGAGGACGGGCAGGACCCCTTGTCCCGGTTGTGATCTGGACGACATTCTCGTTGTGACAGACCAACCGTCACAAGGAGTTCACCACCATGGCCATTGAGCTGAACCAGATCTGGGACTTCCCGATCAAGGAGTTCCACCCGTTCCCGAAGGCGAAGCTGGGTGTCGGCGCGCACGACATGCTCGGTGTCGAGGCCAAGGACCTGGGCATGACCCGTGCGCTCCTGATGACGACGGGTCTACGCGGCTCCGGCATCATCGAGGAGCTGATCGGCAAGATCGAGTACCAGGGCGTCGACGTGGTGCTCTACGACCAGGTGGAGTCCAACCCCAAGGACTACAACTGCATGGACGCCGCGGCCCTCTACCAGTCGGAGAAGTGCGACGGCATCATCTCGGTCGGTGGCGGCTCCAGCCACGACGCCGCCAAGGGTGCACGTATGGTCATCGCCCACGACGGCCGCAACATCAACGAGTTCGAGGGCTTCTCCAAGGCCACCAACAAGGAGAATCCGAAGCACATCGCGGTCTCGACGACGGCCGGCACCGGCTCGGAGACCTCCTGGGCCTACGTCATCACCGATACCTCGGACATGAACAAGCCGCACAAATGGGTGGCCTTCGACGACACCTGCCTCGTCGACCTGGCGATGGACGACCCGCTGCTCTACTACACGTGCCCCGAGCACTTCACCGCCTTCTGCGGTTTCGACGTGCTCGCGCACGCGAGCGAGCCCTACGTGTCGCGTCTGGACTTCGCACCCTCGCTGGGCAATGCCAAGTACTCGATCGAGCTGATCCGCGACCATCTGCGCACCGCCGTGTACGACCCGCGAAACCTGGCGGCCCGCACCGGGATGATGTACGCGCAGTACATCTCCGCGCAGGCGTTCAACTCCGGCGGCCTCGGTCTCGTGCACTCGCTGTCGCATGCGGTGAGCGCGTTCTATGACAGCCATCACGGGCTGAACAACGCCATCGCCCTTCCCCGCGTCTGGGAGTACAACCTGCCGTCTCGCTACGAGCGTTACGCCGAGATCGCCGCGCTGCTCGGTGTCGACACATCGAAGATGACGACGGTCCAGGCCGCCGACGCCGCCGTCGAGGAGGCCATCCGCTTGGGCAAAGACCTCGGCATCCCCGACAACTTCGGTCAGCTGTCGACGAGCAGCTACGACAAGAACCGGATGAACACCGGCAAGTACGAGGGCCGCGGCGAGACCATGGACACCTCGGACAAGCAGATCCGCGCCATCGCCGAGCACATGATGGACGACTGGTGCACGCCGGGCAACCCGCGGGAGAGCACCGTCGAGTCGCTGATCCCGATGGTGGCGCACGCCTTCACCGGCAGCTACTGATCCGCCCGCTCGCCCGCCTGATCCGAGATCCCGACTGTTCCGAGAACCGCAGGCCGACAAGGAGTCCGACATCCGATGACGCACGTGTGCGCACCTCGGGAAACCGCCGAGGACATCACCCGGGACATCACCCCGGACAGCCGTTCCTTCCCGTCCGTGGAGGAGCTGACCGACGCGTTGGGTGAGCAGGGCTACCTGATCGGTCCGGAACTCGCGGTCGTCGTCCATCTCGCGACGCTCCTCGACCGGCCCCTCCTGCTGGAGGGGCCGGCCGGGGTCGGCAAGACGGAGCTGGCGAAGGCGTTGGCGGCGGCTTCGGGGCGCGAGCTGGTACGGCTGCAGTGCTACGAGGGTCTCGACGAGTCGCGTGCCCTCTACGAATGGGATTACGCACGACAGCTTCTCCATGTGCAGATGCTGCGCGATCGCATCAGTGCGGAACTCGCCGCCGAGACGACCCTCTCGGCCGCGAGTTCGGCGGCGCGCGCCGAGGTCGGCGTCTACACCGAAGACTTCCTGGTGGCCCGGCCACTGATGGCGGCCATCACGTCGCCCTCGCCGACGGTCCTGCTCGTCGACGAGATCGACCGCACCGACGAGGCGATGGAAGCGGTGATGCTCGAGGTCCTCGCCGAGCGCCAGGTGACGGTCCCCGAACTCGGGACGTTCACGGCACGGTCGTCGCCGTGGGTCATCCTGACCTCCAACGACACCCGCGAACTCTCGCCCGCGCTCAAACGTCGCTGCCTGCACTTCCAGGTCGACTACCCGGATCCGCAGACCGAGCGGGACATCGTCGCGGTCCGCGCCCCCGACGTCGAGGAGACGATCATCGGCGAGGTCGTCGACCTCGCCCGGCGGCTTCGCGATCTCCCGTTGCGCAAGAGCCCGTCCATCGCGGAGGTGATCGACGCCGCGCGGGCCGCCTCGTACCTCGGAGCACGGGACGGACAGGTGGGCACGCCGATCGACGCCGAGCATCGCAGCGCTCTGCTGGCGTTGCTCGTGAAGTTCGGTTCGGACGGCGAGATCGCCCGTCGCGCTCTGTCTTCCGAACACGGAGGACCGCCGGCGGAAGGCTCGCCGATCGGCGTGGACGGGACCACGCCCGGCGGGTCGGTGACCGCGCGCGCCTTCGGTGCCGGGCGCGCCCGCAGTGCGGGTGTCCGACCGGGACGATGACGCCGATGACTGCGGCGTCGGCCACCCCGGTACCCGTCGCCACCGCGAGGCGGGCGGACCCGCTCGACCTGCTCGCGGTCGCGTTCGGAAGGGTCCTGCGGAGCTCCGGGATCGCGGCCTCGCCCGCCGAGGTCATCGAGATCCGGCGGACCCTGTCGATGGTCGGCGCCGCCGAGCCGGCGGTCCTGCGTGCGGCGCTACAGAGCGTGTGCGTCAAATATGGCTACGAGACAGCGGGTTTCGAGCGGGCCTTCGAGCTCTTCTTCCTCGGCGCCGAACCCGATCGCGCCGACGAGGACGACCTTCCACGGGCCCGCGGCGTCGCGGCCGATCTGCCCGATGACGTGGTCTGGGACGAGGAATTCGAGGGCGCGGCCCGCCAGATCGGCGCCGACGAACACACCGACGAGATCGGCCACCTGATGGCCGACGATCCCGACGCCGCGCACCGGGACGCCGAGAGCGCTCACCGGGAGGAGAACGACTTCAGCGTCTCGGCCGGCGCCGAGCAGCTCGGCGTCGACCCGGACGGCGGCACGACCGGTGGGGGAGTGACCTACACGGTCGAGGTCGACACCGCCGACTCGTCGACCGTCGGCGAACTGACCGGATCGGCAGCCCGGGTCTCGAGCCGGCCGCTCGGGCTGACCGGGGCCCACGCAATCCTCGCCGCACTCGACGCCTACGATCCGCGCAAGGCATACGGCACCGACGGCAACGACGACCTCGGCGACGCCCGGAGGACCGAACTGGAACGGGCACTGGGTGCTTTCGTCGACGCGCTGGTCGCATGCCTGGACGCCGACGGCGGCGCCGAGGCGGTCTCCGGCGCCGACCGGTCGGCCGAGGGGTATGTCGACCAAGCTGAGATCGATCGCGCCTGCCACCGGCTGATCCAGCGCATGCGCGGCGCCCCGCGCCGGGTGGTCCGCCCGGTCGACCGGGGTGTCCTCGACATCCGGGCGACGATGCGCGCGTCGGTCGCGACCGACGGTGTGCCCGCCGAACTGTGGCGGCGCCGCAGGCGGCCCGGCCCGGTCCGGCTGCTGGTCCTCGTCGACGTGTCGTTGTCGGTCCGGCCGGTCACCGGGTTCATCCTGCGTCTCGCGCAGACTCTGCATCGCTTCGGCGACCGTTGCGAGGTCGTCGCGTTCGTCGATCGGCCGGTGCGCGTCACGACCGCACTGCGGTCCGCGGCGGCCGACTCGGCTCTCGCGGCGGTGCTCGCCGCCGACGGTCTGGATCTTGCCGCGACGAGCGACTACGGGCGCATGTTCGGCGAACTGCTGGGCGGCTGCGGGGACCTGATCAGCAGGCGGACATCGGTGCTCGTCGTCGGGGATGCGCGCAGCAACGGTCTCGATCCGCGTGTCGACCTGGTGGCCGAGGTCGGTCGTCGATCGCACCGAATCGCCTGGATCACACCGGAACCCGAGCGCTATTGGGCGCAATCCGGGTGCGCGATGGCCGACTACGCCGAGCACTGCAGCGGAGTCGTCAGCGTGCGTGACGGCGCCGAGATGCTCGCGCGTTGTGACGAGCTGGGTGCGGCGCTGAGGTGACCTGGGTAGCGTCGGGGTACCGCCGGGGCGAGGTGGTCGGACGGTGCGGTCGGAGTGGATGGAACGGAGGCGGGACGAATGGTGGGTGACGTCCGTCGGCGCGCATCGGGCCAGGTCGCCAAGTTCCACACCCCGGAGATCGTGCTGGGCCCGGGCGCCTTCGGGGAGGTGCCGGTCGCGACGGCGGGACTCGGGATGCGCCGACCGTTCGTGGTCAGCGATCGTTGTCTGGAACGCACCCCCTGGTACGCACAGCTGATGGCCGGGCTGCGTGCCGGCGGCCTCGACGCGGCGTCGTACCTGGATGTCTCGCCCAACCCACGGTCCGGCGAGGTCGCGGCGGCGTTCCTCGCCTACAAGGCACACGATGCCGACGGCCTCGTCGCCCTGGGCGGCGGTTCGGTGATCGACGCCGCCAAGGGTGTCGCGGTGTTGGCGGCCAACGGCGGTCACATCCTCGAGTACGAGGGAATCGACCGTGCCCGACGACCGCTCCCGCCACTCATCGCGGTGCCGACGACGGCCGGCAGCGGCGCCGACGTCTCCCAGTTCTGCATCATCAACGACGCCGAGCGGCGTACCAAGGTGACCATCATCGGGCGTTCACTCGTGCCGGACGTGACGGTGAGTGACCCGACCCTGCTGATGACCGCGCCCGCCGCGGTCACCGCCCAGGTCGGCATGGATGTACTCACCCACTGCGTCGAGGCCTACGTCTCGCTCGCGCACGGACGACTCACCGATTCGCTTGCGCTGGAATCCATTCGTGGCGTGTGGACGCATCTCGAACGCCTCGTCGACGATCCGCGGGACCGGGTCGCGGCCGAGGAGATGTCGCTCGCGGCGCTACGGGCGGGGATGGCGTTCACCAACGCGATCCTCGGCGCCACGCACGCGATGAGTCACCCGGTCGGCGGGCACTGTGACGCCCCGCACGGCGCGATCAACGCCGTCCTGCTGCCGCACGTGATCCGCTACAACGCCCATGTGTGTGCCGACGGCTTCGTCGACCTGGCCGACGCCATCGGGGTCGAGACATCCGGCGACGCCCGGACCGTCGCCGACCGACTGGCCGATGCGATCGCCGCGCTCGGCGCCCGGGTCGGCATGCCGGCGTCGCTCGAACCGCTGGGCGTGCGCAGCGCCGACCTCGACCGCCTCACCGCCCACGCGCTGGCCGATTCGTGCATGACCACCAACCCGCGGCGTCCGCAGGCCGCAGGCATCCGGGACCTCTACGCCGAAGCGCTGTGATGACCGGTCCGTCGCCCGAGCGAAGCGCTCTCCCCGAACAGGCCGACCTCGAGAGCCTGGTCGGACTCCGCAGCGTCAAGGGCAGCCACTACGCGGCGCTGCGCGGGGTCGAGGCGCGGCTGAGTCGGGTGGTCGGTGCGCTGGAGCGGATCTCGCGTGCTCTCGTCCGTACCGCCGAAGGGCCCGAGGCTTTGGTCATCGCGGTCGTCGAGGCGGCACGGGACCATCTGGGCGCGGACTGGGTCGTCTTCGCGCTCGCGGACGGCCGACTCGAGCAGTCGGCCCCGCGCCACCTGATCAGCGCGAGCGGTGGTCGGCTCTACGCCTTCGAAGGGTCCGAGCGGGCCGCCACACCCGACGACCTGCCCGACGAGGTGCTCAACCGGCTCAACGACATCCTCCGCGGACACGAGACCGTCCTGCACGGCGCGATCCTCCAGGAGGACCACGTCCACGTCCCCGTCGAACTCGACGGCAACGTCGTCGGGGGACTGTCGGCCTGGACACCGGTCGGTCGCATGGTCGATCCCACCGATCTCGTCGTGCTGCGCATCCTGGCCAGCCAGGCGATCGTCGCACTGCTCAACGCCGAGCTGTTCTCCGAGACCGACCGCCACGCAATGGAACTCGCCGAGCGCAACACCGAACTGGAACGTACCCAGCGCGAACTGTCGGCGGCGATGCGGGCGACCGTGCTCAACGAGGAGCGCGGACGGATCGCCCGCGAGCTCCACGACTCGGTCACCCAGTCGGTGCTGTCGGCGGGGGTGCAGATCGAACTGTGCCGCGGCCTCGTCGAAGGTCTCGCACTCGATCGCCTGGAGATGGCGGGCCGGCTGACCAAGGAGGCCGTGGAGCAGTTGCGGTCGTTCATCTACGCGCTCAACAACGCCACGAACGCGCCGTCGCCGAGTGTGCGCGACGTCCTCACCGAGCTGTGCTCGCTGCACATGCCGCCGGACCTTCGCACGGCGGTCCATATGCGCGGCCGGGAGCGCGATCTCGCCGATGAGGTCCAGCACGCCCTGCTGCGGATCGCCGGCGAGGCCCTCTTCAACACCGCCGTCCACTCGCGTGCCCACCAGGTCACGGTGACCCTCACCTACGCCGTGGACACCGTCGCACTGTCGGTCGACGACGACGGCGTCGGTGATCCCGAACATCTGCGCCGGGTGATGCGCACCGCGTCGCTCGGCGATCTCACGGCCGGACGGCACCGCGGCCTGGCCAACATGTCCTCGCGCGCCGCCGAGCTCGGAGGCGAACTGCGGATCCGCCGGTCGCGCATCGGCGGTATCCGCGTCGCGGTCGTGCTGCCGATCGGCACGGCCGGCTCCGCGACGCCCGACGACCCGCTCAGAACGAAGGAGTTCGGTTGAGCGACAACGACATCAGGCGCCCCATCCGGACGCTTCTCGTCGACGACCACGCCCTCCTGCGCCAGGGCATGCGGTCGCTGCTGGAGCGCGAGGACGTCGTCGACGTGGTCGGTGAGGCGGGATCGGCCGACGCCGCGCTGGCCGAGGTGAACGCCCGACACCCCGATGTCGTCGTGGTCGACCTCAAGCTGTCGGCGGGCACCGAGTACGAGGGGCTGCGGCTCATCGAGCAGATCGCGCAGCGCCACCCGGAGGTCGCTGCGCTGGTGCTGACCACGTTCCTCGACGACGATCTGGTCGTACGCGCCGTGCGGGCGGGAGCCCGGGGGTACGTGGTCAAAGATGTCGACACGACCGAACTCGTGCGCGCGATCCAGGCGGTGTCCGGCGGCGGCAGCGCCTTCGACCCGCGCAGCGCGGCCGTCGTCCTCCGCGCGGTGTCCGGCGAGAACGAGAAGTCCGAGGCACTCAGCGACCGGGAGCGCGAGGTCTTGCGGCTCCTCGCCGACGGGCTGTCGAACAAGCGGATCGGCGAGACGCTCTACATCTCGGAGTCAACCGTGAAGTTCCACATTCGCAACATCATTCGCAAGCTCGGGGTGTCCAAGCGGACCGACGCGGTGTACATCGCCAGCAAACGCGGGCTGATCTGACGCGGTCGCTCGGTACCGCGGCCGGACTCGAGGAATCAGGACCGGGGGGTGAGGACGAGCCATCCGCCGTGATCGACGACGACCTCGGCGCCGGCATGCGGGACGGCTCGAGCCCAGCCGCACAGGTCGTTCTCGGTGAGCCGGACGAGGTGGCCGAAGTGCGGGCTCGGCTCGTCTTCGAACGGCACGCCGATGACCACGCGCTGCCGGGCGACCCGGAGGGCCTCGCCGATCGCGGCGTGCGCCCCCGCGGGATCGAGGTGCTCGAGGAGGTGGATGAGCGTGACGGTGTCGGCCGAGTCGTCGGCGTAGGGGAGAGCGGTCGCGTTCCCGACGGTTGCGACGACGGGCAGTCGGAGTCGGTGAGCGGCGTCGGAGAGCAACGACACCGCTCCGGGCGAGATGTCGCAGGCCGTGACCTGGAGACCGTCCAGGGCGCAGGCGAGAGCGAAGAAGCCGAAGCACGATCCCACCTCGAGGACGGCCCCGCCCGAGACCAGGCTCCGCGCGCGTTTGTGGACGGGAGCGAATGCCGATGTGCCCGTGCGCAGTTCGCGAAGCGAGTTGTCGTAGAAAGCCGCCCAGGCGTCGTCGGCCGTGCCCGCCGAGGTGCGGATGATCCCCATCGCGGCGCATTCGAACTGCGACTGGCCGGCCAGCACGCCGGCCTCGACGAGGGCGACGAGCCCGTCGACGACCACGCCGTCGGAGATGCTCTGCTCGTCGAAGGGATGGGCGATCTGCAGGACGCCGGCCTCCCGACGCCAGGAGAGGAGACCGCAACGCGTGAACCCCTCGGGGACAAGCGCGGACGAGACAACCCGCGGTGGGAGTCCGGGTACCGGCGATGAGCCGATGGGCGCGCTCGTCGGGGTCGTGGCCAGTTCGGTCGCGGTCATGTCTCGACCGTATGAGCGCTCTGACCTGCGCATAACTGACCGACCGGGGGTGATGACCTGTCCGAAAGGACGGTCTGCGACGCACGTCACATCGATGTGATTCACCGAAATCCGCGCGCAGCAGCGGGATTCGGTTCCGCGCGGCAGGCGATGACCTGCGCCGATGGCTGTTGGGGCGGGCGGCGAGCAGGCGATTTGACCCCGACGATCCGGTTGCGTAACTTTCTTCAAGTCAGCGAGCCACGGCGCCGCCCCGGAAGGGCCTGAGAGGGTCTGATGGTGGGGAGTGGAGACCGCGTTTCTTGGCTGGCCGCCCCTGAATGTTTTGGCTTGAGTTGTTGTGGCTCGGGTAGAGTGTTTGGGGTTGCTGGGTCTCTCAGTGGTTCGGAATTCTTCGGGGTTGCGGGCTGCGGGTGGGGTCTGGTAGGCTGGAAGAGTTGCCCCGGAGACGGGGTGGCTGGCAAGGTTGAATGCGAAGTCTGCTGGTGAGAGCCCTGATTTGGGGTGGGTAGCTGGTGGGTGTGTGTTCTTTGAGAACTCGATAGTGTGATGATGAATTGTCTGATGCCAATGTGGCATCGTGCATCTTTGTGGATGTAGATGTTTGTTTTTTTGTGTGGCGTCCGGGCCCCGTCCTGGGTGTCACATTTTGCTAGGTTTATTTTGGTCAGGTTGTGCTTTCCTGGTTGAAGATTTTGTGTTGAAACGCCGGCCTTTTTTGGGGTTGGTTTTGTTTCACTGTTTTTTCATGGAGAGTTTGATCCTGGCTCAGGACGAACGCTGGCGGCGTGCTTAACACATGCAAGTCGAACGGAAAGGCCCAGCTTGCTGGGTACTCGAGTGGCGAACGGGTGAGTAACACGTGGGT
>NZ_JAFFZF010000015.1:0-103625 GCF_016924115.1 Gordonia sp. BP-119 | reverse complement strand
GGGGTGACCGGGGTGAGGGTGGCGTCGGGGCGGGCGGCGAGGTCACGGACGTGTTCGTCGCTGATGATGCCGTGTTCGTCGAGGAATCCGACCCCGGGTGCTCCGGCGAGGGTGGCGGCGTCGGTGACCACATGGATCACGACTTCGGCGCGGACGGCGTCGAGGACGCTTTGCGGGTCGGGGATGTCGGCGGTGCACTCCTGCTCGTTGTCGTCGCATTGGCACTCGAATGGCGTGCGGGTCAGCAGGGCGAACATCGCATCGGATCGTCGTATCCCTTGGGTGCGGCCGTCTCGTTTGCAGACGGAGTCGGCGAGGATGGCGACGGCTTTGGCCGAGATCCGCACATTCTCCGCCGACATCACCGCGGTGAGTTCGGCAGTGCCGTCGGGCAGTTCGTGGGTCCACACCCCACGCTGATCCATCGCGTCTTTGCGGCGTTGCCGTACCGCGTCGGGGTCGTGGCGGAAGACCAGGCGGTCGACCATGTCGCGCAGGCGCGCCCGATCCCACACACCTGTTCGGCGGCGCACAGTGTCGGCGATCTCGGCATCCAACGCGGGGGTGATGGGGTCATCGGTGGGGATCAGTTCGGTGCGGGAGATGACCAACCGGATCTGCCACTGCGACAGGACCCCGTCACGCAGCGTGTCCGCTACCTCGGGTAGCCGATCCCGTAGTGCGATGGCCTCGTCGATCAGGGTTTCGGCGTGCCGGCGGGACACCCCGGCCTGGCGGGCGATACGGGCGGCGCAGTCGGCGTGACCGTCCATGACGAACCCGGACGCGCTGGTGGTGATCAGGCGGTCGGTCATCGCCGCGATCGTCTGATAGCGGTGCCAGGCGAGGTAGGACTCGCCGCGCCGGGAGGCGTCGAGGCCGGCCATCAACATCACCATGTCGGTCTCGGCCGTGTGGGCAGGATCGACCCCGGCGACGAACTCGCTCGGTAGATCGGTCCACGCCTTCACCACGCCCCCCCGACGCCTGTTCGACCCACCCCTTTCCGGGGTGTGTTCTGTTACCAACCAATCTAAACCCGACCACCGACAAGAACCGGAGGGTCGACTCGCTGGGCGGTCTGGTAGTCAGAAGTATTGGTGTGCAGACCGATTCGTGGGATTTGGCCTGGAGTGGGCTCGGTTCGTCTGGTCGCCAGGTGGTTTCGACACGGCGACTCGCCTAGCGGCTCGTTGCCGGCTCAACCAGCGGAGCGGGGTGCCGGCTCAACCAGCGGAGGGGGGTATCGGCTCGACCAGCGGAGGGAAGGGCTGGTCGCCAGGTGGTTTCGACACGGCGACTCGCCTAGCGGCTCGTTGCCGGCTCAACCAGCGGGGGTGGGCGACTCGCCTGGCGGCTCGTTGCCGGCTCAACCAGCGGAGGGCGCGGCGAAGGGTCCTGCCACGCATCGCAACAGGACCCTTCGTGACGCTCGCAAGCTCGCTCCTCAGGGATCGGAGGGTGACGCTCACAAGCTCGCTCCTCAGGGGCCGGAGGGTGACGCTCGCAGGCTCGCTCCTCAGGCTCAGCGGGCGAGCTTGAGTACCTCGCCCCAGCCGATCCGCGAGCCGGTGCGCAGGATGGACCGCTGGTAGATCCGCGCGGCGATCCAGGTGGCCGCAGCACAGGCGGCGCCCATCAGGCCGAAGGTGACGATGATCTGGACGGCATCGGTGTCGCCGGTCGCGATGCGCATCGGCATGAGCGCCGCGCTGAACGGCGGTATCCAGCTGAGCACCTCGATCAACGTCGAATCCATCGCCTGCACACCGAAGATGCCGGAGTACAGCACCGCCACCGCGAGGAATGTCAGCGGCGCGGACGACGAGTTCAGCTCCTCCTGCCGGGAGACGATGGCCCCGGTTGCCGCGTAGAGCGAGGAGAAGAACAGGAAGCCGAGGATGAACCAGGCGATCACCGCCGCGAACATCCCGATGGCGGCGCCCGGAAGGGTGAGGATTCCGGTCGCGGTTCCCGCGATCAGCGCGGTGGCACCGAGCAGTACCACCTGCCCGAGGGCGACCACACCGATGCCGATGATCTTGCCCCACAACAGATGCAGCGGCTTGATGGTCGCCAGGAGCAGTTCTACGACGCGCGACGTCTTCTCCTCGACGACGCCGACGGCGACCATCGTGCCGCCCATCATGATCGCGGTGACGAGCAGCACCACGCCGACCATCGCGATGAGCAGGCGCTGTCCCTCGTCTGGGTTGTCCGGTTCGGTCTGCGAGACCGAGATGTCCACGGTCGGCAGGGCGGCGGCGTCGACACCGCGTTCGGCCAGTGCCGCAGAGAGATTCGCCTGCGACACCGCGGTGCGGATCGGGCCCTCCACAGCCGGTTCGAGGCTGTCCTTGGTGATGATCACATACGATCCCGGCGTCTCTCCGGGCACCAGCGCGGCCTTCACGTCGCCGCTGTTGACCCGATCGCGTGCCTGTTCGACGGTGTCGGCCGGCTCGGTGGCGATCGTCGTGCCGGAGGCCTCACCGACGGAGACGATGGATTCGGTGACGGCGGCCGGCTGACCCACGACGGCGACCTTCTCGACGTCGTCGCCGCCGGAGAACAGGTTGATGATGATGGACCCGGCGACGATCACGATCATCAGCAGCGCGGTACTGACGACGAAGGACTTGGTCTTGGCGCGCGTGGTGATCTCGCGGCCGGCGACGAGTCGGATCGCCTGTGCGGCAGATGCTCTCGGATCGGAACCGGTGGTGGACACCGGGGTGTCGGGTAGCGTGGTCATGCGGAAACCACCTCTCGGAACAGGTCGGTCAGGGACGGGGTCGAGGTCGCGAACCGGTGCACCGGCCCGTTCTGGAGGGCGGTCGCCAGGATCAGCTGATCGTCGGCGATCTCAGGGTCGATCAGCAGGCGGGTCATCTCGCCGTAGTCGACGCCGCGGACACCGGGCAGGGAGTCGGCCCACGCGACATCGGCACGCGGCCCGGTGATCTCGAGCGTGATGCCCTCGCGTGCACGCAGGTCGTCGACCGTGCCGAGGGCGCGCATCTCACCGCGCGCGATGATGCCCACCCGGTTGCAGAGTCGCTGCACGAGGTCGAGTTGGTGCGAGGAGAAGATCACCGGGATGCCCTCGGCAGCCTTCTCTTTGAGCACGTCGCTCATCACGTCGACGGCGACGGGGTCCAGGCCCGAGAACGGCTCGTCGAGCACCAGGACGCTGGGATCGTGGACCAGGGCGGCGGCGAGCTGGACCCGCTGCTGGTTGCCGAGGCTCAGGTCGGCGACGTTGTCGTCGTAGCGCCCGCCCACGCCGAGGCGGTCGGTCCAGCGTTGTACGGAGTCCTGCGCCTCGGCCGCCGACATCCCATGCAGCCGTGCGAGAAAGGTCAGCTGTTCGCCGACCTTCATCTTGGGGTACAGGCCCCGCTCCTCGGGCATGTACCCGATCCGCCGACGCAGGTCGAGGTCGATCGTCTGGGTGCCGAGGCGAACCTCTCCGGCGTCGGCGGCCAGTACGCCGAGGATGATGCGCATGGTGGTGGACTTGCCGGCGCCGTTGCTGCCGACGAACCCGAAGATCTCGCCGGGGTCGACGGAGAAGGTCATGTCGCGCAGCGCGATGAGGTCTCCATAGCGTTTGTGGAGCCCGTCGACGATCAGTGGTGCGGTCATTGCGCACTCTCCTCACTGGGGATGGTGGTCGGGTCGGATGTCGATGACGCGAAGTCCTCGGGATCGGGATCGGCCATCCACCAGGCGGTGAGCATGGTCGGTACGCAGATCGCGGCCAGGACGAGCGTGATGAGCAGGATGGCCGATCCGTAGACCGCCTGGCCGGACACCTGGTCGTCGAAGCTGAGGACGACCAGCACCGCGTACGGGATGAACATCAGGCTGTACAGAACGGTGAAACCGATGGAACGCGCCGAATTGCGTTGCGCCACCTGGATCTCGTCGAGGGCGGTGACCGGCGTGTCGGCGATCGACCCGGTGACGATCCGTGTCAGGTACAGGGTCGTGATGATGCCGGCGAGTCCGATCAGGAAGGGCACCAGAAAGATGCCGGTGTCGAAGAACGCGAGAATCGAGCTGAGGATCAGCAGGATGGCGAAGAACGCCTGCACGAGCACGAGCCGTCGATAGGTTCGCCGGGTGCGCCACGAGGTGAGGCGGTGGGCGTTCTTGTCGTTGAACTCCTGGTGCCGGCGGCCCCGCCACTCCTCGTAGCGGCGCCAGAGGGCGGGTGTGGCCTCCTCGGGGATGGCCGAATTGGGGTCGTTCATCGTTCACCTCCGGACTCGTCGGTGTGGGTGGCTGGATGCAGGTCTTGACGTGGCGACGATTCGCGCCGGTACAGTGCCGACGACATCGCCCCGAACTCGTGCCGGCTGAACACCGCCTCCACCGGTAAATCGAAGACGTCGCAGATGCGGAACGCCAGGTCGAGGCTGGGGTAGTTGTCGCCGCGCTCGAGTGCGCCCACCGATTGGACGTTGATGCCGACGACTGCGGCGAGTTCGGCCCGCGACATCCGACGCTCCGCCCGCAGCACGCCGATGCGGTTGTAGATGGGGAGCTTTTCCCCACGGCGTATTGGACTCACCTGACTCAGTGTTGTGAAAACACAACACCTTGTCAAGTGGTGGCAACTACTTCGCGCCCCCGCGGGAACGTGAGGGCACCCCGAGCAGCTCGGCCGCGACCCGTGCCGCCTCCCGTCCGGCGCGGTTGGCCCCGATCGTCGAGGCCGACGGGCCGTAGCCGAGCAACTGGATCCGGGGATCGGCGTCGACGACCGTCGCGAGGCGGCCGGACATCGTGATGCCGCCACCCGGCGCGCGCAGGCGTAACGGGGCGAGATGGTCGATGGCGCTGCGAAAGCCGGTGTTCCAGAAGATGACGTCGACATCCAGATGCTCCGGGACGTCCGGGTGATCGGGGGAGTCGCCGGATGGTCCGTCGCAGTCCCAGCACACCCCGGTCTCGGTGGTGCGTGTGAACATCGGACGCCACGCGAGGATTCCGTCGCGCTGCGCGGCCGCGATCGCGGGGGTGAGTGCCAGCCCGGTCACCGACACCACCGAGGTGGGCGGGAGCCCGGCGCGCACCCGCCGTTCGACGCGGGCGACGGCCTCGCGCCCCTGCTCGGGGGTGAACGGTTCCGGGTTGAAGACGGGCTCGCGCCGGGAACACCAGAACGTCTCGCTGCCGGGCGCCTCCCGGGCGATCTCGATCAGCAATTGGATGGCGGAGATGCCCGCGCCGACGACCAAGACGCGCTTGCCCTCGAACTCCGCGGGTGAGGTGTAGTCGTGCGTGTGCAGCTGCCGGCCGCGGAAATCGGCGGCCCCGGGGATATGTGGGATGAACGGACGGTCCCAGGTGCCGGTGGCGTTGACGATGAGTTTCGAGGTGACCGACCCGCCGTCGCCCAGCTCGGCGCGGAAGCCGTCGTCCTCGCGGCGCACGGCGCGCACGTGCACGGGTCGATGCACGGTCAGGCCGAACTTCTCCTCGTACCGCCCGAAGTACTCGGGGACGGCGGTGGCCGCCGGGAGCTCGTCACAGTCCAGGCCGAGAGCCTCGACGAGGCCCCACCCCGGCAGGTCGTGGACGCGGTTGGCGGTGGCGAGGGTGAGCGTCGGCCACCGGAACTGCCAGGCGCCGCCGGGCCCCGGGGCGTGGTCGAGCATCTGGTAGCGATCGCCGAGGCCGAACCGCTCGAGAAAATAGGCCGCCGACAGTGCGGCCTGTCCGCCGCCGATGATCAACACATCCGAGTGCGGTGCGGGCGCTGCGCCGGCCGGGGAGATCTGCACGTCCCCACCTTGTCACGACGTGTCGAATGGGTGCGGTGGGTAGGTTGGGGCCCATGATTCACTCCACCACCGACGGGGCGGTCGTCACGATCGAGCTGGACCGGGCCGACAAGCGCAACGCCCTGAACGACGAGATGCTCGCGGGCCTGTCCGATGCGTTCGACGCCGCACTCGGGTCCGGCGCACGCGCCATCGTGGTGACCGGGCGGGGGCCGGTGTTCAGTGCCGGCGCCGACCTGTCCGGTCCCGTGTACGAGAAGGGCTTTCTCGACACCCTCGTCGGGACACTGAAGAAGATCGAGTCATCCCCGGTGCCCGTGCTCGCGGCGCTGAACGGCTCCGCGATCGGCGCAGGATTGCAGCTGGCGATGGCCGCCGACCTCCGGGTGATGGCGCCGGATGCGATCGCGGGCATACCGGCGGCGAAACTCGGTGTCGCCGTTGACGAATGGACCATCCGACGCCTGGTGTCGCTGGTGGGGGCGGGGCAGGCCCGGGGGATGTTGATCGGGTGCGATCCGCTGACCGCCGACCGTGCGCACGCACTCGGGTTCGCCAACCGCATCGGCGACCTCGCCGACGCGCAGCACTGGGCGGAGACGATCGCCGGCCTCGCCCCGTTGACGCTGCAGCATTACAAGCTCGTCCTGAACGGCGACGGTGCGCGCGACGCCGCGCCCGAGGATCGGGCGGCGGCGATGATGCGTGCGTGGGAGAGCGACGACCTGCGGGAGGGCCGCGCGGCCCGGGCCGAGAAGCGTCCGCCGCGGTTCACCGGGTCCTGACCCGGAGGCCGACGCTACCGGCGGTGGATCGGTCCGTCGCCGGCGTGCAGCGGTGCGCCGGTGGCGCCGTGCCGCTCGGCGATGAGTTGCGCCGCGATGGCGACTGCGACCTCGCCCGGGGTGTGCCCGCCGAGATCGAGGCCCAGGGGTGAGCGCAGCCGGTCGAGTCGGACGTCGTCGACGCCCGCCTCGCGGAGGCGTTGGTCGCGATCGGCGACCGTCCGCCGCGACCCGAGTGCACCGACGAAGCCGAGTTGCCGGCAGCCGAGTGCCACCTGCAGGGTCGGTACGTCGAATTTCGGGTCGTGCGTCATCACGCAGACCGCCGTCGACGGACCCGCCCGGCCGTCCTGGATCTGTTCCGCCAGATAGCGATCCGGCCAGGAGACGACGACCTCGTCGGCGTCGGGGAAGCGTTCGGGGGTGGCGAACACCGGTCGTGCGTCGACGACCGTCACCCGCATGCCGAGACCGGCCCCGATCGAACTGAGTGCACGCACGAAGTCGTTGGCGCCGACCAGGATCAACCGGGCCGGCGGCCCGAAGGTCTGCACGAAGGTCCGGGGACGTTCGTCGGACGGGGCATCGCAGTCGTCGATGCCGATGAGGCCGCTCCGGCCGGTGGCGAGGAGGTCGGCGACGTCGCGGTCGAGGCGGCGCCACGGCTGCTGTGAGGCGGCGGTGGCGAAGTACCAGTCGGTCTCGTCGGTGAGGGTCGTGGCCCACGAGACGGGTTCGCCGGCATCGATCGCCGCCGCGAGTCGGTCGAGCTGGCCGCGCCGACCGCTGCTCGGTGCGACACGTTCGACGAGAACTTCGATCTGCCCGCCGCAGGTCAGACCCGGCGCGGGACTGTCGGGGTCGTCGATGCCGTACTGTTCGACGATCGCGACCCCGTCGGCGAGGACGTCGCGAGCGGTGTGCACGAGAGCTGATTCGACGCAGCCACCGGAGACCGAACCGATCACGGTGTCGTCCTCGGTCACGATCATGGCCGCGCCGAGCTCGCGGGGTGCCGATCCCGACGCGCCGACGACCCGGCAGAGTGCGACCGGACGCGCGTCGTCGCCGTCGAGAAGTTCGGTCAGGGACCGCAGGACGTCGCGCATGTTCTCCAGTGGACCAGATCTCCCCGACTGCGGCCACGTGGGCGGCGGCCGGCCGACGTCACGACTTCTCGATGATCCCGGGGGCGCTGGCCGAACCCGCCGCACGGTAGCCGAACATGCGGCTGAGATCGGCGGCCGCAGAGACGACGGTCGCGGTCAGCTCCTCCGTGTCGTCCGGGTCGAGCCGATAGCGCGGGCCGGAGACGCTCAGGGCCCACACGATGGTGCCCGTGTGATCGCGTACCGGTGCGGCAATCGCCACCAGGCCGACCTCGAGTTCCTCCACCGCCATCGCCCAACCCCGGCGCTCGACCTCGCGCAGGTCGGCGACGAGGTCGTCGATGTCGACGACCGTGTGGTCGGTGAACCTGGTCAACCCGCCCGCGAAGGTCTCGCGCACCTCGTCTTCGGACAGACCTGCGAGCAGGACCTTCCCCGAGGACGTCGCGTGAGCGGGGGAGGCCTGGCCCACCCAGGTGCGGAGGGCGACCGCGGACGGCCCTTTGGCCTCGACGACGTTGATGGCCTGCGACTCGGCGAGGACGGCGAGATTGGTGGTCTCACCGGTCTGCGCGGCCAGCGCGTCACAGGTGTCCTGCCCACATCTGGTCATGTCGAGGGTTGCCATCGTCGACCCGGCGAGGCGGACCACCGTGAGGCCGATCCGGTACTTGCGACCGTCCGGTACCTGCTCGACGAAACCGCGTGCCTCGAGTGACGAGACGATTCGGGAGACGGTGGATTTGTGGACGCCGAGCTCGACGGCGAGTTCGGTGATGCCGGCCGACCCGGCGGACCCGATGAGCTCCAACACCTGCAGTGCCCGATCGACCGCGCCCCCCGGACGTTCGGTCTCCGCACTCTGCTCAGTCATCGCAGCGCCCAGGGTACCGGTCGGGGCGGGTGGGACCGGAACCGCGTCGCGAACCGCGGCAAGCCGTCCCGGGCGGGTCACGGGCGTCGGTGGGTACCCGGAACCGCTCATCTCCGGATCCGGGTCATCTGAGGATCGACCACCGGGTCGGCGATGACGACGGCCGTGTGATGGGTGGTCTGGTAGGCGACGTCGACCGAGGTGTCGTCGGGGAGGTCGGCGGGCAACCAGGCGTAGGCCAGGCACGCGCCGACCGTCGCCGACCACCCGGCGCTGGTGACGTAGCCGACGACCCGGCCGCCCACCGATACCGGCTCCTTGCCCAGGACGACCGCCGCCGGATCGACGAAACGCAGGGTGCGCAGCGTGTTCGGCGCATCACGCTCGGCCAGGGCGGCGCGGCCGAGGAAGTCGTCCGCGGTCTTGCGGATGGCGAAACCGAGCCCGGCAGCAGCGGGCGTGTGCTCGGTGGTCATGTCGGAACCGGCCGCCCGATAACCCTTCTCGATCCGCAGGCTGTTGAAGGCGATCCGGCCGGCCGCGATGATGCCGTGGGGATCGCCCGCCGCTGCCACCGCGTCCCACAGCGCCGGTCCGTCGGCCGCGGAAGTGTAGATCTCCCAACCGAGTTCGCCCACGTACGAGACCCGCATCAGGGTCACCGGGATTCCGGCCACGGTGGTGGTGAGCGCACGGAAGTAGCGGAGGCCGTCGTTGGTGAGGTCGGCCGGCGTGAGCGGTGCCAGCACGTCGCGCGCCAGCGGGCCCCAGAGACCGAGACAGCAGGTGGCCGTGGTGATGTCGCGCAGGACGACCGAGCCGTCCGCCGGGAGGTGCCGGTTGATCCAGTCGAAGTCCAGCGGACCGTTGGCGCCCACCTGGAACACGTCGTCGGCGAGCCGGGCGACGGTCAGATCCGAACGGATGCCGCCCTTCTCGTCGAGCATCAGCGTGTAGGTCACCGAACCGACGGACTTGTCCATCTTGTTGGTGGTGAGGTGTTGAAGAAGGGCGAGCGCACCCGGACCCGACAGCTCGAACCGGGTCAGCGGGGTCATGTCGTACATCGCGACGTGGCTGCGGGTATGCGCCGCCTCGGCGACGGAGACAGGCGACCAGTGCCGGGCCGACCAGCTGTCGCGCTCCGGTACGACGAGCCCGTCGGCGAGCTTCTGATCGAGCAGCGGACGGTTGGCCTCGTACCAGGCGGGCCGCTCCCAGAGTCCGCTCTCCCAGAATTCCGCTCCGAGTTCGGCCTCGCGATCTTGGAAGGGGCTGAGACGCACGTTGCGCGGGGCCTTGCGCTGATCGTGCGGGTGGATGATGTCGTAGACCTCCACGAAGGCCTGCGAACTCGTGGTCAGGATGAAGTCGTCGGTGAGTGCGTCGTCTTCGAAGCGGTACAGGTCGGTCTCGTGGACGTCGACACCGGGAATGCCGTCGATCATCCACTCCGCCATCGTCTTCGCGACGCCCGCCGAGTGGGTCACCCACACGGCCTCGGCGACCCAGAAACCGGCCAGGTCGCGATGTTCGCCCATGACCGAATAGCCGTCGGGGGTGAACGAGAAGATCCCGTTGAAGCCCTCCTCGACCTTGCCGTTGCCGAGTTCGGGTAGAAGGGCCACCGAGTGCTGCCACGCGTCGTCGAAGTCCTCCGGGGTGAACATGAGCTTGGAGGGCATGTCCGCCAACGTGATCGCGGTGTCGTGGTCCAGATCGCCCACGTCCGAGGGCATCGGCCGGTGACCGTAATAGCCGATGCCGATCCGGTCGCCGTGTTCGCGGTAGTACAGGTCGCGGTCCTGGTGGCGCAGGATCGGCAACGTCGCCTCGGCCAAAGCGGAGTTGACGCCCCTGCGAGAGGCGACGGGGGTGGTGATCGCGTATTGATGGGCCATCGGTACCAACGGGATGGTCAGTCCCACCCGGCGGCCGAATTCGCGGCCCCAGAAACCGGTGCAGCACACCACGATGTCGGCGTCGACGACTCCGGTCGAGGTGCGCACCCCGCGCACCTCGCCGTTGGCCTCGACCACGTCGATGACCTCTTGTCCGCCACGGAACTCGACGCCGCGCGCCATCGCGCGGCGGGCCTGGGCCTCGACCGCGCGCAGCGCTTTCGCGAGGCCGTCGTTCGGCGTGTGCAAGCCGCCGAGGACGGCATCGCGTTCGAGGAGCGGATGCATCGCAGCGCATTCCGCGGGGTCGACGAGTCGGTGTTCGATGCCACGAGCGGCCGCCCACCCGGCCTTGCGATGCAGGTCCTCCCACCGTTCCGGGGTGGTGGCCACTTCCAGTCCGCCCACCGGGTTGAAGCACCAGCCGTCGGGATGAGTGAGCGCGGAGAACTTCTCGATCGTGTAGGAGGCGAGCGCGGTCATCGTCTTGGACGGATTCGTCGCGAAGACGAGGCCCGGCGCATGCGAGGTCGACCCGCCTGTGGCGAAGAGCGGGCCGCGGTCGAGGACGGTGACGTCGGTCCAACCGCGCTCGGTGAGCTCGTCGGCGAGTGAGGTACCGACGATGCCGGCGCCGACGATCACGACTTTCGGTGCAGCCATGGGGAACAATCCTTTTCGGGCAGGTGTGGGGTCTGTAGGAGCCGGGTCCGGGGCCGGTCAGGTGAAGACGACGGTGCTGGTCCCGTTCATCAACACCCGGTACTCGCTGTGCCACCGCACGGCGCGCGACAGGGCCAGCGCCTCGGCGTCGCTGCCGACAGTGGCGAGTCGGCGCGGATCGTGGGTGTGGTCGATGCGGATGACCTCCTGCTCGATGATCGGGCCCTCGTCGAGATCGGGGGTCACGTAGTGCGCGGTGGCGCCGACGTACTTGACTCCGCGCTGGTGCGCCTGGTGATAGGGCTTGGCGCCCTTGAACCCCGGCAGGAACGAGTGATGGATGTTGATCGCCCGGCCACGCAGGGCCGAACAGGTCTCGTCGGAGATGATCTGCATGTACCGGGCGAGGACGACCAGATCGACGTCGTAGGACGACACCAGGTCGAGCATCGCGTTCTCGGCCGCCGGCTTGGTCTCCGGGGAGACCGGTAGATGGTGAAACGGAAGGCCGGCCGATTCGGTCATCGGGGCCAGATCGGCGTGGTTGGAGGCGACGGCGACCAGCTCACCGCCGAGGGTGCCCGAACGCCAGCGGAAGATCAGGTCGTTGAGGCAGTGCCCCAGTCGAGAGACCATCACCAGGATCCGCTGCGGTGTCTGGTCGTTGATCGAGTATTCGGCGCCCAGACCGGTGGCGAGATGATCGAAAGCCGCCGACAGCTGCTGCGAGCCGGACTCGTGGGCGGACGCGAATTCGGTACGTACGAAGAGGGTGTGGGTCATCGGGTCGTCGTACTGCTGATGGTCGAGCACCTCGCAACCGTGGCTGTAGAGGAACGAGCTGATCGCGTGCGTGACGCCGCTGCGCGACGGGCATCGCAGGGTGAGGGTGAATCGATGAGACATGTGGTTCCTCTACGGCAGCGGGGAAGGAGCGGGCACGATGGCGTACTCGGTGGCGGCGTCGACGAGCCACGCGGCGAGGTAGTCGGCGTAGGAGTTGCGGACGAGGAGGGCGAATCCGTCGGGAACGCGATGCACGATCACCGCGGCCTGGGCCAGCAGTGTCTGGGCCACGTCGTCGGGCCCGAAGCTCCTCGGCGACAGCTCGATCGCGCAACCGTGGGCGAGGATCGTCTCGGCGTGCGGGCCGCCGACGACGAGGCGGGTGCGCTGGCCGGAGGCATCGGCGACATACGCGCCGCCGTGCGCACGGTCGGCCATCGCCGCGGCGAACTCGTGCGGTGCAATGCCGGCCGCGTAGGCGAGATACTCGTCGGGACCCAGCCAGACGACCGTGGTGTCCCCGTCGCGCGTCATCCGGCAGGCACCGGGCAGGTCGAGCTGCTCCGCCGCGGCGGGTTCGGTCGGTCGGATCACCGTCTGTGCCACCGATGTCGGGCGCAGCAGTACGGCCGGGGCCAGTTCGGCGAACCTCGCCGACCAGTGCTGCAACGGCGAAACCGGTTCGAGGGCGCCGTTGTCCGGCAGAGAATGCACGGTGGTGTCAGCCATCGCGTCGGGCTCCTTCCGCGTCGACGAAAACGGTTGTGGTGATCTCGACTTCGCACAGCGTGTCGCCGATGGGGACATCGAGCCGGCTGCCGATGAGGTCGCGACCGCCCTTCACCAGCGCAAGGGCGAACGGGCGGTCCAGCTCGGCGCTGCGGTAACTCGACGTCACGTGCCCGAGCATCGGCACCGGCGGCGGTGGCAGGGTGCGGTCGACGCGGTGGGAGATGATCTGCGAACCCTCGGGGAGCCGGGTGCTGCCGTCGACCGGCAGCAGTCCGACGAGGTGCTTGCGGTCGGGCGCCGTCGCGGATTCACGCGCGAATGATCGCTTGCCGATGAAGTCCGGCTTCTTCTTCGAGACCGCCCAGCTCATCCCGAGGTCGTGGGGCGTGACGGTGCCGTCGGTGTCCTGGCCGATGATGGGATAGCCCTTCTCGGCGCGCAGGACGTGCATCGTCTCGGTCCCGTAGGGGGTGATGGCGTGCGGTTCACCGGCGTCGATGAGTGCCTGCCACACCGCTTGGGCATAACCGGCCCCGACGTTCACCTCGTAGGCGAGTTCCCCGGAGAAGCTGATCCGCCCGATCCGCACGGGCACGCCGCGAAAGGTGGTGTCCCGCCACGTCATGAACCCGAACGCATCGTTCGAGACGTCCAGATCGGGGAACACGGTGCCCACCACGTCGCGCGAGCGTGGGCCGACCACCGGGAACGTGGCCACCTGGTCGGTCAGCGAGGTCATCCACACCCGGAGGTCCGGCCACTCGGTCTGATGCCATTCCTCCATCCAGTCGAGGACGGCCGCGGCGTTGCCGGTCGTGGTGTACACGGTGTAGCGGTCGTCGGCGATCCGCATCACGGTGCCGTCGTCGAACACCATGCCGTCCGCGCCGCACATGACGCCGTAGCGGACCTTGCCGACCGCGAGGGTGCTCATCATGTTGGTGTAGAGCAGGTCGAGGAAGGCCGGGGCGTCGGGACCGGCGACATCGATCACGCCGAGGGTGGAGCCGTCGAGGATGCCCACTCCCGTTCGCACGGAGGCGCATTCGCGGAGGGCCGCGTCGTGCATGTCCTCGCCGCCACGCGGGTAGTACCGCGGCCGTTTCCACTGGCCGACGTCCTCGAAGACGGCGCCGCGCTCGACGTGCCAGTCGTGGATCGGGGTCCGCCGCACCGGGTCGTACCGGTCGCCGCGATCACGTCCGGCGAGCGCGGCGAAGGTCACCGGGGTGTACGGAGGACGGAAGGTGGTGGTGCCGGCGTCGTTCACGGGGATGCCGAGCATCTCCGCGACGATGCCGGAGGTGACGATGCCCGAGGTCTTGCCCTGGTCGTGCCCGGTGCCGATGGTGGTGTAGCGCTTGACGTGTTCCACCGATCGCATCCCGGCACCCAGCGCCCGGGCGATGTCGGCGACGGTCGCGTCGCGCTGGAGGTCGACGAACGAGAGGGTGTCGTCGTCGGGACTGCCGGGCACGTACCAGCAGACGGCCGGCGCGGCCGGAATCCGCTCGGTGACGCGCGGGATGGCGCGCAACTCCGGTGGCGCCATACCGAGTCCGGCGAGGGTCGCCACCGCGCCGCGTCGACCGTCGGCCAGGCTGTCGCCCAAGGTGGTCGAACCCGCTGCGGCACCGACGATCTCGGTCTTGGACACGGTTCCCGTGGGCAGGAAGGTCGCGGCTCGGTCGTCGAAGGCGATGGTTCCGCGCAGTTGACTCCAGAGGTGCACCGCCGGATTCCAACCGCCACTGACCAGGACGGTGTCGCAGACCAGGGACGAGCCGTCGCTGAGGTCGATCCCGGTGACCGCATCGGTGCCGTGCGCTCGGATCACGGTCGTACCCGCGAGGATCGGGATGCCGCGCCGGCGGGCGTTCTCGCCCAGGTCCGCGCTGACGGCCGGGCGGACGTCGACGACGGCGGGAACCGAGACCCCGGCGTCGACGAGCGCGAAGGCCGCGGTGTAGGCGGAATCGCATGCGGTGAAGACCACGGCCGTCCGGCCGACCCGGACGCCGTAGCGGCTGAGGTAGTCACCGCCGGCGCCGGCCAGCATGACCCCGGGCACGTCGTTGCCGGCGAAGACGATCGGTCGCTCGTGGGCGCCGGTGGCGAGAACGAGACGACGAGCCCGGATACGGTGCACCCGTTGCCGGGAGAGGTGTGCGGGGGCGTCGCTGCCGAGGTGGTCGGTGCGGTGCTGGACGGCCAGGACGAAACCGTCGTCGTAGGCACCGAACGCAGTCGTACGGGTCAGGTGCGTGACGTGCGGGTGCGAATCGAGTTCGGCGACGGCTTCGGCCACCCAGGCGACGCCGGGAGTTCGGCCACCAGGTTCGCTGCGCTCGTCGACCAGGAGAACGTGGGCTCCGGCACGGGCGCAATGGAGGGCCGCCATCAGGCCCGCGGCGCCCGCACCGACGACGAGCACGTCCGGATGGTGGTGCAGCGAGTCGTATCGGGCGTCGTCGACGGTGCTGCTCAGCTTTCCCCAGCCCGGTACCCCGTGGGCGACGAGGCCGGGACACAGGGCGACGGTGGTGGCCGGCACCATCGGTTCCACGAACGGGGCGTCGATGCCGACCTGCGCGGTGGCGTCCTCGGCCCAGGCTCCGGTGACGCCGCGCGGGCGCCCGAGGTTGACGCTGGTGGTGACCACCCGCACCCCGTTGGCGAGCAGGGCCGACGCGAGGGTGTCGCCCGCGTAGCCACGGTAGGTGACCCCGTCGAACACGAAGTCGATCGGCGTGCTCCGGTCGATGCGTCCACCGGCTCCGGTCCGGAACGGCTGAGCGGGAGTGGATTTCGGGTCGGTGGTGCTCATCGGGCTGCTCCGGATGCGGGTTCGGTGGGGGATGCGGTGGCGGGCGACCGCGAGGGCACCGTCTCGCCGGTGAAGGCGTGCGTGCGTGTGTCGCGCTCGACGGTGAACCACTGGCGGCACCCGGTGGTGTGGCACCACCGTTCGGTCATCGCCCCCTTGGGATTGGGCCGGAAGAACAAGTAGTGTGCCCACGCGGTGTCGTCGAGGTCGGCGGGTCGCTCGGGATAGGCGACACCGGCCGCGGCACCGTAGTGGAACTCGGTTTCCTCACGGGGCCCGCAGTGCGGGCAGCGGATCATCTGCATCGTGGTGTCCTCGGCGGTGGCTGGTTCAGTGGGCGACGGCGGCCGCGCCGTGCTCGTCGATGAGGCGGCCGGTGACGAACCGGTCGAGGGTGAACGGTGCGTTGACGGCGTGCGGGCTGCCGGTGGCGATCGTGTGCGCCAGCGCCCAACCGACGCCCGGGGTCGCCTTGAATCCGCCGGTGCCCCAACCACAGTTGAGGTAGAGGTTCTCGTACGGGGTGGCACCGACGATGGGTGAGGCGTCGGGGGTGACGTCGACGATCCCGCCCCAGGTCCGCAGGAGGCGGGCCCGCCCGAACACCGGGAACAGCTCCACCGCGGCAGCCATCTGACGCTCGATGATGTGGAAGGCGCCGCGCTGCCCGTATCCGTTGTAGGAGTCGACCCCGGCGCCCATCACCAGCTCACCCTTGTGGGCCTGGGACACGTAGACATGCACCGCGTTCGACATCACCACGGTCGGGTGGATGGGCTCGAGGAGTTCGGACACCAGGGCCTGCAGCGGATGACTCTGGATCGGAACCCGGAAACCGAGCTGGTCGGTGAGCGTCGAGGTGTGTCCGGCGGCGCACAGCGCGACGGTGCCCGCAGCGATGCGGCCGCGGGTGGTCTCGACGCCGACCACCCGGTCGCCGTCGGTGACGAACCCGGTGACCTCGCAGTTCTGGATGATGTCGACGCCCGCATCGCTGGCGCTGCGAGCGAAACCCCAGGCGACGTAGTCGTGTTTGGCGATGCCGCCACGGGGTTGAAAGGTCGCGCCCAGCACCGGATAACGGATGTCGGAGGAGGTGTTGACGATCGGGCACACCTCCGCGACCTGCTTGGGATCCAGCCATTCGGCATCGATGCCGTTCAGCCGATTGGCCTCCACCCGCCGGATGCTGTCGCGCACATCCTGTTCGGTGTGGGCGAGGTTGAGTACGCCGCGCTGACTGAAGAGGATGGGGTATCCGAGCTCGTCCTCGAGACCCTCCCACAGCTTCAGCGAGTGCTCGTAGATCCCGGCGCTCTCGTCCCAGAGATAGTTGGATCGGATCAGGGTGGTGTTGCGCGCCATGTTGCCGCCGGCCAGCCAACCCCGTTCCAGGACGGCGACATCGGTGATGCCGTGGACGCGGGCGAGGTAGTGGGCCGTGGCGAGACCGTGGCCGCCGCCTCCCACGATGACGACATCGTAGGAGGACTTGGGTTCTGGTGCGCGCCAAAGGAACTCGGGGTGGTGGGGGAGGTGGGCGCCCGGGGGCGCCAGGCCCGCGGGACGCGGTGTCTTCTGGCTTGTCATCGTCGGGTCTCCCTCAGAAATCGATCACGACCGGGGACAGGGGTTCGGCGCAGCAGAGCAGGATCTTGCCCTGCGCGATCTCTCGTGGGCGGATACCGCCCTGGTGGTTCATGACCACGTCGCCGGAGACCTTGCGGACCTTGCAGGAACCGCACAGGCCCACACCACACGTCGATGGCAGGGTGACGCCCGCTTTGGCGGCGGCGGCGAGGATCGTGGTGCCGGGACCCACGGTGACCCGCCGGGCGCGTCGGGAGAAAGCGACGACCACGCCGGTGTCGGACTCCGACTCGTCATCGGTGGGCAGGCTGAACCCGAAGCTCTCCTCGTGGATCCGAGCGAGAGCCGAGCCGGCCGACACCAGTGCGCCGCGCACCTCGCTGCGAAAACGCCCGGGGCCGCAGAGAAACACCTCGCGGTCACCGAGGTCGGGGCAGACCCGTTCGAGCATCGCGCGGTCGATGCGCCCGCGGTGTCCGGTCCAGTCGGGGAAGTCGCCGGCGGCCATGCGCGTCGCCGCGAACGCCAGTGTCACGTTCGGATGCCGACGGGCGAGTTCCTCGAGTTCGTCCCGGAATGGGATGTCGTCGACATTGCGCGCACTGTGCACGAAGGCGATGTCGAGCGGGGACTCGCTGTCGGTGACCGATCGGAGCATGGACATCACCGGCGTGATGCCACTCCCGGCCGAGACGAACAGGTACTTCTCGGCCGGACGGGCGGTGTAGGTGAATCGACCCAGCGGTCCGGAGGCGGCGATCACCATGCCTTCGACCATGTTGTCGTGCAACCAGTTCGAGACATGGCCCCCGGTCACGCGCTTCACCGAGATCGACAGGCCCCCCGGCCGGGTCGGGGGTGAGGAGATGCTGTAACAGCGCTGGACGGGCCGGCCGTCGATCTCCACGGTCATCGCCAGGAACTGACCGGGGGCGAAGACGAAGGTCCGGTGGCCGTCCGGGTCGCCGCCCGGATCCCCGGCAGCGGAGCGCGACGGCGACCCGCCCGCGACCCGGAAGGTGAACGTCGCCATGTCCCGGGTGGTGTCGGTGCGGGACACGCACTGCAGGAAGATGTTGTCGGCCATGGTCGCTCTCAGGCTCCCGCCGCGCCGGAAGGACCGTCGGCGGCCGGGATGTCGAGTCGGTGGCGCAGCATCGTGACATACCAGTTGACGAAGGCCTCGACCTGGATCTCCGACGTACTGTAAGGGCCGGGAACGTAAGCGGGATCGCTGATGCCGCTGTGCGCGAGCGCAACGAGGTCGGCGTCCTGCTGATTCGTCGTCTCCCAGACCCCGGTGAGCTGGTCGAGGTCATAGTCGACGCCCTCCACGGCGTCACGATGGACGAGCCAGGTGGTGCGCACCAGGGTCTGATCGGCGGAGACCGGGATGACCGCGAAGAGCACGGCGTGGTCGCTCGTCACGTGCAGCCACATGTTGGGCTGCAGGTGCATCGACAGCCGGCCGAGTCGCGCGTCGGGGATGTCGGTGAGGAGGCGGCCGCAGGCCGCGGAGCCGTCGAGGGTGAACGACTCGCCGGCGAGGTCGAGTGCGTCGCGCTCGATGTGGAACCCTGTTGCGCGCGTGTCGAGTTCTACGACCCGGGTGTGGGGTAGGCCATGCCGGTCCCAGATCTCGGTCTGTTCCGCGGTGGCGCGGTGGAACCGGTCGAACGCCGGCGCCAACCGGCTGGGGATGGCGTCGGTGTCGCTGTATCCCCAGGTCGGGAAGAACACGTTGAGGAGTTCCGGATGGCCACCGCAGTGGTAGCACTCGCGGTTGTTCTCCATCGTCAGTTTCCAGTTGCCGTCTTCGACGATGTCGACCTGTTTGGCCACCTTGGCCTCGGCGAGACGGTGCGGCGTCAGATAGGGCTCGACGACGGCGGCGACCTCGTCGATGTCGGCCGGCGGGTCGTCGGCCAGGCAGATGAACACCAGGCCGCCGATCGTGCGGACATGTACCGAGCGCAGCGAGTAACAGGACTTGTCGAAGCCGGGCGCCTGGTCATCGGCGAACTCGAGGCGCCCGTCCATCCCGTAGGTCCACGAGTGGTAGGTGCACACCAGGGTCCCGGTCGATCCGCTGGGCTCGGTGAGCAGGCGGGCCCCTCGATGCCGACACACGTTGTGGTGGGCCCGGACCCGGCCGTCGTCGTCTCGGACGACGATGACCGACCGGGTCGAGAAGGTGATGGTGACATAGTCGCCGGGATCGGTGATCTCGGCTTCGGTGGCCACGAAAATCCATGACCGAGAGAAGATCTCGTCGACATCGAGGTCGAAGAACTCCCGGCTCACATAGAACTCCGCCGGCAGGCTCTCGCCTGCGCGGCGGTCGGCGATCAGAGCGCGGGTGCCGGTTTCCGGTGCCCTGGTGGCGGCATGCGCGACGAATGGTGCAGTCATCAGCAGTGCGGGCCTCTCTGCACGGTCGGTGACGGATCTGTCGGGATGGCGGTTACATCGAGATCAACTGCATTGCAGTCGATCTCGAGACAGTCGGACGGCACGTGGATTCGGCCGGGCCAAGCTGGGGGACTGTTGACTTGTTGCGTCATACGCAACGACGCGCATGCTATGCAACAAGTGTGCGTCTCGGGTCTTGCGGTGTCAAGCGGGACGTGCGACCGTTTCTCCACGAGCCACACAGGCGTCGAGGGACCGTCGAGAGCCAGGCTCGGCCGCTCTACCCGACAGGGGTCGCATCATGACCGTCTGCGTCTTCGAACTGTTCTCCGTCGGCGTCGGACCGTCGAGTTCGCACACCGTCGGGCCGATGCGTGCCGCCCAGCGATTCGTGGCCGGCCTGGCGCGGACGGGAGACCTCCTCGAGGTGACGCGTCTCGAGGTCGACCTCTACGGATCACTGGCCGCCACCGGAGCGGGACACGGCACGCTGACCGCGGTGCTGCTGGGTCTGGAGGGCCACGAGCCCGAGAGCATCAGCTCCGAGACGAAGGCGGCGCGGATCGCCGACATGGAACGCACCGGGCGAATTCGACTCGGCGGGCTGGTCGAGTTGCCGTTCAGCGCGAACGACATCGGTTGCCATCCGCGGGTCATCCGTCCGCGGCACCCGAACGCGATGGAACTGCGGGCATCCACCCGGGGCGGTGCGCGACTGCCTGCTGAACGGTATTACTCGGTCGGCGGCGGTTTCGTCGTGACCGACGACGAGTCCGACAATCCGTCGGTCGGTACGGACGTACCATTCGGCTACGGCTCCCGACGACGTGACCGTCCGGTTCCTGTTGGCCGCGGGTGCGATCGGCGGGCTCATCAAATCGGGGGCGTCGATCTCGGGTGCCGACGTGGGTTGCCAGGGCGAGGTGGGTTCCGCGGCGGCGATGGCCGCCGGTGCACTGGCCGAGATCCGCTCAGCGTGGTGGAGTGCTGAAGCCGGGCGCTAGTCGCCCAGCACCCGCCGCAGGTAGTCGTTGGCGAACACGCGGGACGGGTCGTATCGATCCCGGACGGAACGGAATTCGTCGAACCGTGGATAGACGCCGCGTAGATACTCGGCGTCGCGGGTGTGCATCTTGCCCCAGTGGGGCCGGCCGCCGAGACCGGTGAGGATGGCTTCGACGTCGGCGAAGTAGGCATCGGAGTCGGCGGGATCGTCGCGGTGATAACGGTGTACGGCGATGTAACCGCTGGTGCGTCCGGAGGCGGTGGAAAGCATGAGGTCATCGGCCGCGGCGGCGCGGACCTCGATGGGGAAGCTGACGAGGTGGTCGCGCCGGTCGAGGAGGGCGCGGATCTCGCGCAGCGCCTCCGGCACGGCCTCGAGGTCGACGGCGTACTCCATCTCGCGGAACCGGACGTCGCGGTCGGAGACGAAGACCCCGGTGGAGGAGTCGGTGAACTCTCGTGCGGAGAGCGCGCGACCGGTGACCCCGTTGATCGTCGGCACCAATCGCGGCGCGCGCGCACCGATCTCGCACAGCAGACGAAGGGCCTTGTTGCTCAACAGTTCGTCGTCGATGTAGCGCTTGACGCGCGACGGCCCGGTGACCGGGGCGTCGGGACCGACCCGCGTGTTCGTCTTCACCAGAGCGCAATTGGTGTGCGGGAACAGGTAGAACTCGTGGTGGTCGGTGGTCGCGACGCGCTCGTGGAAGGCGGCGATCGCCGCATCGGCCGTCTCGGGACCCTCGACCGCGTGCAGCCGGAACTCGTCGACACAGTCGATGGTCAGTTCCACAACGACCCCGAGCGCGCCGAGGCCGAGTGCGACGGCCTGCATGTCGGCGTCGTCGGCGGTCACGGTGACGATCTCGCCGGAGCCGGTGACGATGGTCGCGCCGACGATCTGGGTGCTGATGCCGCCGAAGGCGAGCCCGGTGCCGTGGGTTCCGGTCGAGGTGGCGCCGGCGATCGTCTGACGATCGACGTCGCCGAGATTGGTCATCGCGAGTCCGAAAGGTGCCAGGATCCCCGGGATCTCGTGCAGGTGCGTGCCGGCGCGCACGGTCACTCGATGGCCGTCGACCGCGACCAGACCACGCAGGCGCGACAGGTCGAGTTGAACGTCGTCGGCCACGGCGATGGGGGAGAAGCTGTGTCCCGCGCCGACGGTCTTCACCGTGCCGCCGCGCGCGGCCGTCTCCCGGACGATGTCGGCGATCTCGGCGGCACTCGCCGGGTGCCGCACCCGGTTCGGCGTGCAGGCCGCGGTGCCGCCCCAGTTGCGCCAGCCGGGCGCCGAACGCTCAGCGGTCCTGCTCACAGGAAGCACCTGCCCTCTCCTCGGTAGGTCGGTACGACCTCATCGACCACCGCGTGCCCGGCGTCGTCGCGGCCGATGATCGCGACCTCGCGCGCTCGTTCGCACACCTCGCCGGACTTGGTGTGCCGGAACCACACCCGACTCCCGACGTCGATCTCGTCCGCGACCGCACCTCGCAGCGGGGTCTGCACCTCGCCGGCGGACTCGGTACCGACGTAGGTGAGTCCGTGCGGCCACACGGGTGTGGGCAACCGGTCGGCAGCGGGCGGGCCGGACGCGATCCAACCGCCGCCCGCGCAGGTCACGACGCCGGGCGCCGGGCGGCGGACGACGTCGAGACCGAAGGACAGCGCGGGGGCGGGACGGAACCGCGCGTACCCGTCGAACAGGTGGCCGCCGAACAGGCCGCTGCCCGCGGCGATGTCGGTGACCGAGCGGTCGCGCGCGGTCTCCTCGAGGGAACCGGTGCCGCCTCCGTTGACGAACTCCAGGTCGGCGATCCGGCGCACGTCGTCGATCACCTTGCCGCGGCGACGGCGCAACTCGGCCATCGAACGTCGTTGCATCGCGCGAATCGCCCGGTTGGCCAACGCCTTACCGGGCGCCGCATCGGCCACCCCGGCCACCTGTGCCTCGTAGGACATGACCCCGACGAGATCGAAGCCGGCCCGTGCCACGATGATCCGTGCCAGCTCCAGTGCGTCACGACGGGAGTGCACCGGCGAGCGGCGAACCCCGATGTGCACCCGCCCGCCCAGTAGACGGTACGACGCGTCGAGGTCGATCGCGACGCGGATCGGCGGCCGGGCGGACGGAGGCACGACGGCGTCGATGAGGTCGAGTTGGTCGACGGAATCGGCGAGCACGCTCACCCGACGGGTCGCGACCTCGTCGGCGGCCAAGGCCGCCAGTGCATCCCGCCGCACACTGGGGTATCCCATCAGCACGTCGTCGATCCCCGAGGTCGTGGCGAGCCAGTGTGCCTCGGCGACGTCGTAGGCGAGCACCCCCGCGAAACCGGCGCGCGCGGTGATGTCGTCGATGACCGAGCGGACACGGACGGATTTCGTGGCCAGGCGGATCGGGACACCCGCCGACCGACGCGTGAGATCGGCGACGTTGTGCTCCAGGGCGGCCCGGTCGAGTGCGAGGACCGGTGCGTCGAGTCCCGCGTCGGCGACCGCTTGATCAATTGCCGCCCAATAGGATTCGGGATCACTCAGCCACGGCGCGGGCGTCGGCGTCACCGGTGCCGCGTCGGGCGCCTCACCCGAAGCTGACATGGGTCATGAGCTGATCGGTGATCGAGCGGATGATCGCGTCGACGACCTTGTCGTCGGCGGTGCTGAGGTAGACGAGCGTGATCGAGTTCGTCGCCGCGATGATCAGCGGACCGAGGTCCTCGACCGGCGTCATCCATTCCATGGGCGTCAGGTCGGCCATCGACTGCAGTCCGGCCGAGGCCACCCGGTAGAGCTGCTCGTACATGTGTTTGCCGACCTGCTGCAGCTCCGGGTGATTGTGCGCGTAGATGCCGAGTGCGATGGTCGCCTGCATCCGGCCGGGATCGGCTTTGAGCAGGTCGTAGAACGCGTGGAACTGGCTCACCATGCTCGACCGCATCGTCTCCACGCCCGGCTCGGGTCCGTAGTCGGCGGCGGGCAGCACCGCGTGCAGCATGCGCTCGATGTCGGTGGGGACCGCCGTCTCCATGACCGCACACAACAGTGCGGTGCGACTCTCGAAGGCATAGTGGAAACTTGCGAGCGGCATGCCGGCGTGGGCGCAGATGCGACGCGTGGTCGCGCCCTCGACCCCATGGTCGGCGATCACACGGTACGCCGATTCGAGAAGCGCGCTTCGACGTTGGTCGACGGACATCCGTGCCACTGCGGTATCTTCCTGACCACATGCGCCGGCGCATGCTCGGGTGGACAATACGCCGCAGCCTATCAGTGCCGGTGAGGCGCATAATGCCGTTCACCCGGAAGAAATCGCAGATCACACCGGCGACGGTCGGGAGGCGTGCGCCGCACGGCGCGACCGCCGTCTGCCCGGGGTGACGCCACCGAACGCACTACTGTGTGAACGTGACCTCCACGACCGGTAGAAAAGGCACCAACGACCTGCGCCGCGACGTCCTCGCGCGTGCGGGTTCGGCGGGAGTGGCGGTGTCCGACGCCGTCGTGGCGCGGCTCGCCGCCGAGGGACTCGGTCCCGCCCGCGCGCTGGGCGCCTCCCGCGACCAGATAGCGCCGCACGTGCGGCGGAGCCCGCATCTGCGGAACGGCGCCTTCGTCAACCCGGAACCCCCGTCGATCGCCGATCCGAGCCTGCAGGTCCTCACCGACATGGCCCGGCGGCCCGGCCGGCCGCGCCGACCGGTCATGGTGACGGTCCCACGCTTCGAGGCCCCCGGCGACCTCGCCGTCACCTGGCTCGGCCACGCCACCGCCGTCGTCGACATCGACGGCGCGCGGGTCATCACCGATCCGGTCCTCAGCCGCCGCTGCTCGCCCAGCCAACTCGTCGGGCCCGGACGCATGCACTCCGCCCCACTGGCGCCGTCACAGTTGCCGCCACTCGACGTCGTCCTGATCAGTCACGACCACTACGACCATCTCGACATGGACACCGTCGTCACGATCGCCGACACCCAGCCCGACGCGGTGTTCGTCACGACGATCGGGGTCGGCGCGCACCTGGCCTCCTGGGGGATCGCGGAAGATCGCATCCGGCAGGCGGATTGGTGGGATGAGGTGGTGGTGCCGACCGGCGCGGGCGAGCTGCGGTTCACCTGCGGTCCGGCGCGACACTTCTCGGGGCGGTGGCTGGAGCGGAACCTCACCCAGTGGGGCAGCTGGGCGATCACCGGACGGGAGCACAAGGTCTTCTTCTCCGGGGACACCGGCCACAGCGAGCGCTTCGCCGATGTCGGCGACCGACTCGGCCCGTTCGACCTCACCCTCATCGCCGTCGGAGCCTACGACGTGATGTGGCCGGACATCCACGTGAACCCCGAGGAGGCCCTGTCGATCCACCGGATGGTCTCGCCCGGTACGGGATCCGACTCGGTCTTCATCCCGATCCACTGGGGCACGTTCAACCTCGCGCGCCATCCCTGGGGGGAGCCCATCGCGCGGTTGCAGGCGGACGCCGGGCCGGACAAGCCGACGATCCTGGTGCCGCAACCGGGCGGTTCGATCGACCTGACAACGCGGACCGGTAGCGGTGTGGCACAACCCAATTGGTGGGAGGCTTCGGCGTGAGCTCGCCGACGGAGATCGCGGACGCCGGCCTGACCGCGACCGAGGTGGCGCAGCGGGTCGCGGCCGGCCAGGTCAACGCGCTGCCCGACCGGTCCGGCCGCAGTGTGGCCGACATCGTCCGCGCGAATGTCTTCACCCGGATCAACGCGATTCTCGGGGTGCTGTTCGCGATCGTGGTGTTCACCGGATCGCTCATCAACGGCCTGTTCGGACTGCTGATCATCGCCAATTCCGGGATCGGCATCATCCAGGAGGTCCGGGCCAAGCGGACGCTCGACAAGCTCGCGATCGTCGGCCAGACCCGACCCCGGGTCCGGCGCGATGGCGAGGTCACCGAGGTACCGCCGGACGAGGTGGTGCTCGACGACATCATCGAGATCGGTGCCGGCGATCAGATCGTCGTCGACGGCGAGGTCGTCGAGGCCATCGCCCTCGACGTCGACGAGTCACTGCTCACCGGCGAGGCCGACCCGATCGACAAGGACCCGGGAGACGCGGTGCTGTCGGGCAGCTTCGTGGTCGCCGGCGGTGGCGCGTACCGCGCCACCAAGGTCGGCGCCGATGCCTACGCGGCCCAGCTCGCGGCCGAGGCGTCGAAGTTCACGCTGGTCTCCTCCGAGTTGCGCTCCGGCATCGACCAGATCCTGCGGGTGATCACCTGGTTGCTGATCCCCGCCGGCGTCCTGACCATCGTCAACCAACTCTTCGTCAGCGACAACGGGTTGCGGCGGTCCCTGCTCGGCATGGTCGCCGCGCTGGTGCCGATGGTGCCCGAGGGGCTCGTCCTGATGACCTCGATCGCCTTCGCGGTGGGTGTGGTGCGGCTGGGTCAGCGACAGTGTCTGGTGAACGAACTCCCGGCCATCGAAGGGCTCGCGCGCGTCAATGTGGTCTGTGCGGACAAGACCGGCACCCTGACCGAGAACGGGATGCGGCTGGCCGAGGTGCGTTCCCTCGGAACGGTGCCCGCCGAGACCGCGGGACAGGTGCTGGCCGCGCTCGCCGCACACGATCCGCGGCCCAACGCCAGCATGATCGCGGTCGCCGAGGCGCATCCGGTCGCGCCCGACTGGGCGGTGACGGCCATCAAACCGTTCACCTCGGCCACCAAGTGGAGCGGGATGTCGTTCCGCGGGAGCGGGGCCGGCCCGACCGCCGGGATCGACGACGGGCACTGGCTCATCGGTGCGCCCGACGTCCTGCTCGACCCGCAGGGCGAGACGGCCCGTCTCGCCTCCGACATCGGCGCCGCCGGACTCCGTGTCCTGCTGCTGGCGTGCACCGACGTCCCCGTCGACACCGAGCCCGCGCCGGGTCAGGTCGCACCGGGGACCGTCTTCCCGGTCGCACTCGTGGTGCTCGAACAACGGGTCCGGCCCGATGCGCGCGGCACGATCGAGTACTTCGACCAGCAGCATGTCGCGGTGAAGGTCATCTCCGGGGACAACGCCCGGTCGGTGGGGGCGGTCGCCGCGTCGCTGGGGCTCGGATCGGCCGAGTCCTCGGTCGACGCGCGCGAGTTGCCCTCGGAGACGGGCGAACTCGCCGACGTCGTCGAACGGGGCGTCACGTTCGGGCGGGTCCGGCCGGATCAGAAGCGGGCCATGGTGAAGGCGCTGCAATCGCGGGACAACACCGTCGCGATGACCGGCGACGGAGTCAACGACGTCCTCGCGCTCAAGGACGCCGACATCGGCGTGGCGATGGGCTCGGGCAGCTCCGCCGCCCGGTCGGTGGCCCAGATCGTGTTGCTGGACAACAAGTTCGCGACCCTGCCGTATGTGGTGGGCGAAGGTCGGCGTGTGATCGGCAACATCGAACGCGTCTCCAACCTGTTCCTGACCAAGACCGTGTATGCGGTGTTGCTCGCGCTGTTCGTCGGCGTCGGCGGACTCCTCGGCGCGCTGTTCGGGTCCGACCCGCTCAGCTATCCGTTCCAGCCGATCCACGTGACCATCTCGGCGTGGTTCACCATCGGCATCCCGGCGTTCGTGCTGTCGCTGGCCCCCAACAACGAGCGGGCCCGGCGTGGTTTCGTACGGCGGGTGCTGCTCAGCGCCGTGCCCAACGGCATCATCGTCGGCCTGTGCACCTTCGTGACCTACGTGATCGTCAACCCCGGCGGCGCCGGGGTCGAGGTCGGCGGGGATGCGGTCGACCTCTCGCCGGCGCAGACCCAGGCCGCCACCGCGGCGCTGATGACGCTGATCGCGGTCGCGGTCTACGTGCTCGCCGTGGTCGCCCGCCCGTACAACTGGTGGAAGGCGGTGCTCCTCGCGGTCTCCGCTGCCGCATACGTGCTGATCTTCGCGTGGCCGTTCACCCAGGACCTGTTCCGGCTCGACTCGTCGAACTGGGGGATGAACACGGTGGCCCTGCTCTCGGCGGCGGTCGGCATCGCGTGTGTCGAGGTCGTCTCGCGGGTGGCGCCCCGATGGGTCGCCACGCATGACAACGATCAGCACGGGGACGAAGCGCAGGTCAGCGGGGTGCTCACGTCCGACCGATAGAATCTGCGGCAAGTGGCCGGAAGGTGTCCGGCACGTCGATCAGAGGAGACGTCATGGATCTCAAGGGACTCGTCAACAAGGCCAGGGCCACGCTGCAGAAGAATCCGAGCCTGATCGAGAAAGGCGGCGACGCCATCGACAAGGTCACCAAGAACAAGTACTCGGGTCAGGTGGACAAGGCGCAGGATGCCGTGCGCAAGGCCGTCGGCGCGCCGGGACAGGGAAATCCGGGACAGACTCCGCCGACCAATCCCACCAACCCCGGGGAGCCGCTACCGGGTCAGCAGAGCCCGCAGCCCCAGAATCCCCGGCCGCAGGACCCCCAGCAGCCGCAGCACCCGCAGCGGTAGTCCGAGTAGTTCTCAGAGCTGCGCCCGCGGATGTCGGCGATACGCCGACACCGTGGGTTCGGCGTCGATCCAGAACCGCCACGCCAGGTCGGCAGCGCGGCGGACCCCGACCCGAGGCCCCGCGACGACGCGTTCCCCCGGAAGCGGTGCCCCGGGGTCGAGGGTGACCGGGGTCGACGGGTCGGCGAGATCGGTGTCGAGGTCGGCCATCGTGATCCCGAGGGCGCGGCACAGGTTGCCCGGCCCGCTGGCGAGCTTGGCGTCGGGGACCGGCCCCGAGCGCGTCGCACCGCGCCGGGCGCGTGCGAGGTCGACGCCGTCGACCACCGCGCCCGCGCGCAGCAACACCGCCGCAGCGGGTCCCGGCCCGGCGACGACGACGTTCGCGCAATGGTGGCCGTGGATGCGATAGACGTACAACCGTCCCGGGGGCCCGTACATGATCTCCGAGCGGGCGGTTCGGGTGTAGGCATGCGACGCCGGGTCGTCGGGACCGGCGTACGCCTCAACCTCGGTCAGCCGGATCGTCACCCCGTGCCCGGTCACCCGCGAGCCCAGCAGCGAACGTGCCTGTTCGGCGGCGGAGGCGGGGGCACTACTCTCTTGGGTCATGGCGAAGACGAGTGACTCCATCGGCGTTGATCTGTCACCGGAAGATACCTGGGCCGCGGCATCGGATCTCTCGCGGTACAGCGAATGGCTGGTGATCCACGAGACGTGGCGCAGCCCGATCCCGGCGTCCGCCGACCTTCGCAAGGGCACCGAGGTCTCCTCGATCGTGCGGGTCAAAGGCACCCGCGTCCGCTTCGACTGGGTGGTCGAGAAGTTCGAGCCGGTCTCGCACGTCCGCCTCAAGGGCAACGGCAAAGGCGGGGTCAAGGCGAAGCTGGATCTGGGCATCGCTCCCACTTCCAGCGGATCGGAAGTAACCTTCACTGTTGATCTGGGTGGGCTGCCGCTGATCGGGCCCGTGGGTAAGACCGCGGCCATGGCGGTGTCGGGGGATCTGCGTAAGTCGCTGCTGAAATTCCGCGAGGTGTTCGGCTGAGCCACGCGTGAACACGCGGGCCGCGACCGCCGATGCGTCGATGTGTCGTGCGGCGACCACGCGAGAGGCGGGTCTGCAGACCGCCGCCGTACGAGGGGAACGGGAAAAGAACAATGGGGCGTCACAGCTCCGGCGCCGATCGCGCCGGAAACGAGTGGAACGGGAACGACCGGTCGGGTGGGGCGGTTCCGCCACGCGCCCAGACTTCATCGGACAGAGGCAGGTCGAACGATGCCCGGTCGGGAAGCGATGACGACTTCGGCTTCGAGCACCGCAACACCGATGGGGGCCGCCGCGGGGGATGGCTGTGGGCGGGTGCGGTCCTGCTGGTCGTCGTAGCCCTGGTGACCGGCGTCATCATTTGGCAGACGGGTGCGGGTGGCTGCGGGGACCGGACCCGGGTCGCCGTCGCGTCGGACTCGGCGATGACCGGTCCGCTGCGCGAGGTGGCGCGGCAGGCGTCCGCGGACTCGTGTTTCGACTACGACGTGCAGACGGCCGCGGGTGCGGATGTGCCCGGCCTGCTCACCCAGGGTGCAGCGGCTCCGGACCTCTGGGTCGCGGACTCGCAGGTGCAGGCTCGCCGGGTGACGACCCAGGTGCGTCGTGACCTCGATATGGTGTCGCCGTCGATCGCGTCGACCCCGACCGTCGTCGCCGGCACCGACGTACCCGAGCTGGGCACCTGGGTCGAGGTCATGAAGTTGCCTGATCTGCGAACCGGCAGCCCGGTGGACACCAGCACCGGCGACGCCCCGATCATCGGTGCTCTCGCCGCGGTCGACTCCGGCGAGCTCGCCGACGAGGACTTCACCGAGGCGATGACCATCCTCGCCATCCAGCAGAACAATGCGCGCCTGGCCAACGACAACGAGGGCACGCGTCTGAACCTGGCCAACACCTCGGGCGTCCCGGTGGTCACCACCGAGCAACAGTTCGATCTGTTCATGCGCACGCACCAGGGTTCGCAGTTGACGTCGACGATCCCCGCGGCGGGCACGGTCATGCTCGACTATCCGCTGGTCAACACGGCTCCCGCGGCGCGCCAGCAGGCGGCCGCCGACGCCGGGGCGGCCCTCGTCACCGCGCTGAACACCGATGCCGGTCGCGCAGCGCTGGCCGACTCGGGATACCGCGACACCGACGGAAACGGTGTCGGTCAGCCGGTCAAGGAACTGGAGCTGCGCGACCCGTCGTCCGTCGACAAGGCATTGCGGCAGTGGCAGGTACTTGGTGTGCCGATCCGCTCGCTGGTCGTCCAGGACACCTCCGGCTCGATGGAGACACCGGCCGGCGGCACCACCCGGGCGGACCTGCTCATCGACGCCTCCCAGACCGGACTCAAGCTCTTCCCCAACAACACGATGATCGGCGGCTGGGCGTTCAGCGTGAACAAGGGCGGGCCCGGACAGGACTGGGAGGAGCTCGCCCCGATCCGCCGCCTCGATGCCCGCTCGGGGAGCGGTACGCATCGGGACGCGCTCGGCCGGGCCGTCGAAGAGGGGTTGTCGGACCTCGGGGGCGGGACGGGTCTCTACGACACGACCCTCGCGGCATTCAAGAAGGTGCAGGACACCTACGACCCGAACTACTCCAACAGCGTCATCATCATGACCGACGGTCAGAACGAGGACCCGGACAGCATCACGCTCGACAATCTGCTCGCCGAACTGAAGCGCCTGGAGGATCCGGCACGACCGGTGCTGGTGCTGACGATCGGTATCTCCGACGATGCCGACTCCGATGCGCTGAAGCAGATCGCCGAGGCCACGGGTGGCACCACCTACGTCGCGGAGAACGCGGCCGACATCCGCACCGTCTTCGTCGACGCCATCCAGGCGAGGGTCGCAGCCGCGGGACGCTGAGACCGTTCGGAACGCGCCGCGGCCGTCGCCGGGACCAATGGCCGCGCAATCGGCACAATTGGTGCATGACGCACACCCCAGAGCCAACCGAGACCCTCGACCCGAGCACGATCGCCGAACCGGGCCCCGGTTCTTCGCGCCCGTCCCGCAGCCCGCGGGGATCGTCCGTCCTCGCCCGCACCGGCGGGGTGGTCGCGGCGATGGCGGTGGTCGGACTCGTGGCGGGCGCATGCTCGTCCGAGGACTCCGGGTCGGACGACTCGGCCACCGGCACGACGACCGGCGCCGCGACGGGCAGCTCCGCTGCCACCGAGGCCGCCGACGCGGGCTCCGGCGAGTACGAGGACGGCGAGTACACGGCGCGCGGTGAGTACATCTCGCCGGGTGGTCCGCAGAGCGTCGGGGTCACCGTCACGTTGTCGAACTCGGTCATCACCGCCGTGTCGGTGGACACCAGCCAGACCAAGGGCCCGTCGCTCGAGTACCAGGGCAAGTTCGCCGGCGGCATCTCCGACGTCGTGGTGGGCAAGAACATCGACGAGATCGAGGTCGACAAGGTGTCCGGCTCGTCGCTCACCTCCGGCGGTTTCAACGAGGCGATCGAACAGATCAAACAGGAGGCGCAGGCCTGACCTCCGTCGGCACCGCGCACCACTGGGCGTTCGATGCGATCGGCACCCGGTGGACGATCAGCACCCCGGAAACACTTCCCGCCGATGTCGTCGACGCGGTGACACCGAGATCGACCGGATCGACCGGGCCTGGTCACGGTTCCGGGACGATTCGACGGTCGCGCAGATGGCCAGAGAGGCGGGGCGATACCCGATCGCCGACTCCGACCAACCGCTGGTCGACTGGTACCGCCGTCTGTACGGCCTCACCGGCGGCGCGGTGTCGCCGTTGGTGGGGCGCACGCTCGCCGAGGCCGGTTACGACGCGGCGTACACGCTCCGCGCGTCGGCGCGGGTGCCGACGGCGCCGGCCTGGGAGGCGGTGATCGGTGAGCACGTCGGTGCGCTGGAGATTCGCGAACCGGCTCTGCTCGACGTGGGCGCAGCCGGAAAGGGATTCGCGGTCGACCGGGTGGCGGAGATCGTCGGCGCCCACGTCGACGACTTCGTGGTCGACGCAGGTGGGGACATGGTGATATCGCCGCGTTCCCGCGGACTGCGGGTGGCGCTGGAGCATCCGCTGGACACGACGAAGGCGATCGGCGTCGTGTCCGTTGCCGGCGGCGCGGTCTGCGCCTCGGCGAGCAATCGGCGGGTGTGGGCCGACTGGCACCACATCGTCGATCCGCGTACCGCCTCGCCCGCGCGGGAGGTGTTGGCGACCTGGGTGATCGCGCCGTCGGCGATGGAGGCCGACGGCCTGGCGACGGCGCTGTTCTTCACGCCTGCAGCGTTCCTGCGTGGCGATTTTGACCATCACCGTGAGGGCTTTCATCACGTGACCGTCCGACGCAACGGGAGCGTCGAACACACCGCCATCCCCGGATTGGAGTTGTTCCTGTGACAACGCTTCTGCCGCAGCTGCTCTCGCCGATCGACGCGGCCCGGCGGCACCTGACCCCGTATCGGGCGGTGCTGTGCGGGCTGGTGGTGCTGGCTGCAGTCGCTTTCGTCGTCTCCGCGACCGATGCCGACTTCGGTTACGGGCCGGACGAATTGGCGGTGTGGCTGGTCGTCGCGGTCGGGGTCAGCGGGGTCGTGAGCTACGTCTGCGCCGGCGTGCTGCGGGTGCCGCCGAACTCGGATTCGTGGCTGATCACCGGCCTGATCCTGTTCTTCGTGCTGCCCGGCGGCTCCGAGGACACCGCGGTCGCCACCGTCGCGGTGGGCGCCGCGATCGCCGCCGCGTCGAAATATGTTCTCGCGTGGCGTCGTCGGCTGGTCGTCAACCCCGCGGTCGCAGGTGCGGTCGGGTGTTATGCGCTGGCCTACGCCGGTGTCGAGGGCATCAGTTTTCCGTTCTGGTGGGTGGCCGCCGATCCGCTGTTCGTCCCGATGGTCGTGATCGGTGCGGTGGTCGTGACGTTGATCCGCGAGTGGCGACTGGCCCTGGTGTTCATCGGCGCCTCCCTTGTCACGATCGGGGTCGTCGAACTGGTACGCGGCGGCCAGGATCTGTCCACATGGGTGGTGTCGAGTCCGATGCTGTTCGTGGCGGCGATCATGCTGCCCGAGCCGCTGACGTCGCCGGCCACCGAGCTGCACCGACTGTTGTACGCGGCGTTGGTCGGTGTGCTCATGCACTGCCAGTACACGATTGCGATCACCGACGCGTACACGTTGGCGTTCGTGCCCGAGGTGGCGTTGCTCGTCGGATGCCTGTACGCGTTCCTCGTCCGACTGGTGTCGGGCACTGCGCGCCGGGTGCCGCTCGACGTCGTCACCGTCCCGGTTGCCGACCGAACCTACGCGGTGCGCGGTGAACCGGTCGGTGGCGCAGCGGTGTTCCGGGCGGGGCAGTGGTCGAGTGTCAGTGTGCCGCGGTGGTCGGCGCCGGTGTGGTCGGGTTCGCGGCGGGTCTTCTCGTTCGTGTCCGCGCCTCGGCAGCAACCGGTGGAGTTCGGCTTCAGCGTCGCCGCGGCGCCGTCGACCTACAAGGCAGCGCTGGTCGACGGCAGCGTACGCCGGGTCTACGTCGACGAGATCGGAGGGGACTTCGTGCTGCCGCGGTCGTTTCCGGCGACCGGATCGGTGGTGTTGATCGCCTCCGGGATCGGGATCACTCCGTTCGTGGCGATGGTGCGGGAGCTGGTGCAGTCGGGCCACGATCTCTCCGGCCTGACCATCGCGCACGTGCTGCGAGATCAGGGGCGCGCCGTATACGCCGATGACCTGGAGAGCGCCCGGGCCGCGAACGCGCGCATTGCGGCCGTCGAGGCACCGGAACTAGCCGACGGGATCGACGATCCCGCCCGGCTCGCCGAACTCATCGGGCCCAGCGCTGCCGGCGCCCACTACTACGTGTCAGGTACGCCTGCGTTCGTCGAACGGACGTCGGCGGCGGTCCGCCGCCTCGACGGTACGCGGCGGTCCCGGCCGTGGCGTGTCCACACCGACTCGTTCTCCGGATACTGACCGCGTCTGATGGAGTTCGAATACCACTGCGAGATGGTCATATTCGTCGTCTCGCCGAAGCATGCCTACTTCGGTAGGCCGAAAGACGGCCCGGCCGACGAGGTCGAGACGCGCACCCCCGAATCGGTGGAGATCGTCGCCGACAAGGGGATTCGTGGTGATCGCTTCTACGGAATCCGGGCCCACACCGAGGCGGCCGTGACGTTTCTGGCGCTCGAAGCATGGATGGCGGCGGCGGCTGACGCCGATCCTGTTCTGGCCCGCCGCAACGTCGTCGTGCGCGGTGTCGAGCTCGATCCCTTGCGGGGACGGGAGTTCGAGCTGGACACCGGGTCGGGTCCGATCCGGTTCCGCGGCGGACGCCCTGCTCATCCGTGTTCGTGGATGGACACCGTTGCCGGGGACGGGGTGCGCAAAGCCCTGATCGGACGTGGTGGACTTCGGACGCAACCGCTGACGTCGGGGACGCTGAGCGTCGGTCCCGCGGTCTTGCGCACCGACGTCGAACTCGACGCCGCCCGCGCCGCCGACCAGGTGCGGCGGGCGCAGCCGATGTAGCTAGGGGCGACGATGGTCTGCCCCGCGGACTCCGTTCCCCTCTACATGTTGAGGGGAACGGAGCCGACTGCTATGTCTCTGTGGAGTTGTCAAGGGACGGATGCGGTCCCGGGGTGTGGCCCGGGTTCGGAAGGTGCTACGCGAAAGTGTGTGTCGGACGGCCGGTCAGGCGGCGTCGTCGAGTCGCATGGTGCGGCGGTTGTAGGCCGGTAGCGGTCGGCGGTGCGGGTCGATATTGGCGGGCGGGACGAGCCACGGGTGGCGGTCGAAACCCATGACAATGTCCCAGCCGTGATGGTGGACCTGGGTGTGGCAGCGTTGGCAGAGCAGGCAGCCGTTGTCGAGGTCGGTGGGTCCACCCTCGGCCCACGACTTGATGTGATGCACCTGCGTATGGGACGGCGGTGCACCACATTTGACGCAGCACGCGTCGCGGACGATGATCGCTTTGCGTAGGTGTGACGGATACAACCGGCGGGTGTGACCCATCTGTAGTGGTACGCCCTCACTATCGAGGATGATCTCCGTGAGCGAGCCGTCGCACGAGACCTGTTTCGCGGTGGCATGGCTGACCGATCCGGTCCACGGCAGCGTTGCGAGGTCTCCGGTCGCGGGGATGGTCAGCATCAATTGAGTGCGCGGGGAACCAACGGTATCGAGGGTAGCGCCGATCGCGGCTTGGTCGAGGATCAACTCGAAGGCGTCGGCGCGGCGTTGCTCGGCGGTGCGTCGATCTTCGGCGCCGTCGGGTTCGGGCCTGGGGCACGAGCGCTCATCGATCATCGTCAGGAACTTCTCGCCGACCACCTGGGTGAGCTCGGCGCGGACTTCGACGCGGCCGTCGTCGGTGGTGTGTGCGTTGACCGAGTTCAAGCTTGCATCGTCCGACGCTCGGATTCCTGCGCCACAAGCATCGGCGAGAGCGTTGCCGATGACGTGAGCATGCTTGAGCACCTCAGTCGGTGTTGCACCGGATAGTGCTTGGGCGATGAGTTCGAGCTCAAACCGCGAGCGCTCGTCGCCGGAAAGCGCCTCACCACAACGTCTATCGAGCTCGTTCATGCCGCGGACGATGGCATCGACGACCTCGCCGGACAGCCGCCCATCGGCGGTATGACGCGCCAAAGCGGGCAGGTTGGGCAGCGCGTCGACACTCCGCATGGTGCGGAGGGCGGAGGCCGGCGCATGTCCAGACTCGATCAGCAGCTTCTTGGTGGTGCTACCGGTCTTCTGTGCGACTCCGAGGGCGTCGAGTTGCGCTGCGTGCGCGGCGATCTGGTGGTCTGCGAGGTTGCGGATCAGGCGCCACGTGTCGAGGGCGTCGAATGTTGCTCTGCCCGTTGGGTCGTCGGTGGGTGGGGTGGTTCCGATGAGTTGATCGAGGAGAGTGGCTAGCTCTGGCATGACTCCAAGGTACAGGAACATTCGTTCGATTTCGAGGGTTTTCCACAAGCCGAGAACCGCGAATTCGTCCGCTGTGCAGTGTTTTTGGTTGACAGTGCGTCGATTCGCGTTGACTGTCGGGACTATCTCGCGTATCTGCCCGAATTGTGACCGACAGACTTCAACTCGACTCCCAGACCTCGATCGAAGTCTGCCGGTCGAGTTGAAGTCTGTCGGTCGCCGGCCCACCGCCCTCTGGTAGTTGCTGTGCTCGACCCCGCGGGCGGCTTTCAGCGCTCCGGCAACCGCAGATCCAGCGTTTCGGATCAGGAAGCAGTGGCCCAGTGCCGCACAGTCAACGAAAACCGACGCACAGTCGACTGGTCGGGGGGCCTCACCCGGCCAGTGCGCGCAGAAAGAACCCCAGGTTCGCCGGACGTTCGGCCAGGCGTCGGACCAGGTACCCGTACCACTGCTCGCCGTAGGGGATGTAGACCCGGACGCGTGCGCCGGCGGCTGCCAACCGGCGCTGCTCGTCGGCCCGTATTCCGTACAGCATCTGGTGTTCCCAGCTGTCCGGCGCGCGACCGAATTCGTCGGCGAGGATTCTCGCGGCGTCGATCATCGTGGGGTCGTGGCTTGCGACCATCGGATAACAGGAGCCCTTCAGGAGTATCCGGAGGCACCGCTGATAGCTGTCGTCGACCTGGCGGCGGTCGGTGAACGCGACCGCGGGCGGTTCGGCATAAGCGCCTTTACACAACCGGATTCGGGCGCCCGACGCCGCGAATTCGGCACAGTCGTCCTCGGTGCGGCGCAGGCAGGCCTGCAGCACGGTCCCGGTCTCCGGGAACTCGGAGCGCAACGACCGCACGATCGCCAGCCGCTGGTCGACGGTGGTGTGATCCTCGGCGTCCACGGTGACCACGACATCCAGGCCATCGGCCGCCTCGACGATCGTGCGCGCGTTCTCCTCGGCGATCTTCGCGCCGTGCTCCGGCAGTGCGAGACCGAGCGCGGTCAGCTTCAGCGACACCTCCAACGACCCGGCAGGTGCCGGACGGCGTCCCGACAGAGACTCGAGCAGAGCCAGATACGCGGTCACCGTGGCGTCGGCCTGGGATTCGTCGGGGGTGTCCTCGCCCAGGAAGTCGACCGAGACGGAGAGTCCGTCGGCGAGTTCGGCGACGACGGCGGTCATGGCGGCGTCGAGCGATTCGCCCGGCACGAATCGGCGGACCACTCGTTCGGTGACCGGCCACCGCTGGGACGCGTCCTTGATCCGCTCGCTGCGCGATGCCGCGACGATCGCGGGCCGCAGCACGGTGTCGAAGACGGACCCCATCACAGCGCCGTCCAGTCGGCGACCATGTGCGGGTACGACGAGGTGGTGGGAGGTGAGAAGGTCTCCTTGATCGTGCGGGTCGAGGTCCAGCGCATCAGGTTCTGCTTCGACCCGGCTTTGTCGTTGGTTCCCGACGCCCGGCCGCCGCCGAAGGGTTGCTGCCCGACCACCGCGCCGGTGGGCTTGTCATTGACGTAGAAGTTGCCCGCCGCGTTCCGCAGCCGGTCGGAGGCGAGCGCGACCGCGGCGACATCGGTCGCCATGACCGACCCCGTGAGTGCGTACTGCGCCGTCGAATCGACCAGGCCGAGAATGTTCTCGTAGTCGGCGTCGTCGTAGACGTGAACCGCGAGGATCGGACCGAAGTACTCTATGGCGAACGCCTCGTCGGTCGGGTCGTCGGACACCAAGACCGTGGGTCGGACGAAGTACCCCTCGGTGTCATCGCAGACGCCGCCGACCGCGACGGTCAGCGACGCCGACGACTTGGCCCGGTCGATGGCCGCGACCTGCTTGTCGAACGCGCGCCGATCGATCACCGCACCACCGAAGTTCGTCAGATCTCGGACGTCGCCATAGGCGAGTTCGTCGGCCTCGCCGAGGAACTCGTCACCCATCCGCTCCCACACCGACCTGGCGACATACGCGCGCGACGCCGCCGAACACTTCTGTCCCTGGTACTCGAAAGCGCCGCGCGTCAACGCCGTTCGCAACGCATGAGGTTCGGCCGAGGCGTGCGCGACGATGAAGTCCTTGCCACCGGTCTCGCCGACGAGGCGCGGGTAGTTCCGGTAGTGCTCGATGTTGGCACCGACCTCACGCCACAGATGACGGAACGTCCTCGTCGACCCGGTGAAATGGATCCCGGCCAGATCCTCGTCGGCGAGAACGACGTCCGAGACCGCGGCACCGTCGCCGTGGACGAGGTTGATCACCCCGGGCGGTAATCCGGCGGCCTCGAGCAGCGCCATGGTCAGCTGCGCGGAGTACGCCTGGGTGGGGGAGGGCTTCCAGACGACGGTGTTGCCCATCAACACGGGGGCGGTGGGCAGATTGGCGGCGATGGCGGTGAAGTTGAACGGGGTCACGGCGTAGACGAACCCGTCCAGTGGACGGTGGTCAAGCCGGTTCCACACCCCGGGCGACGACTCCGGTTGCTCGGCGAGGATCTCACGCGCGAAGGCGACGTTGAACCGCCAGAAGTCGACGAGCTCGCAAGGGGCGTCGATCTCGGCCTGCTGCACCGACTTCGACTGACCGAGCATCGTCGCCGCCGCGATCCGCTCGCGCCACGGCCCGGCCAGCAGCTCGGCGGCGCGCAGGATCACGGCCGCGCGGTCGTCGAAGCTCGTGTGAGCCCAGTCGGGGGCGGCGGCGCGAGCGGCGTCCACCGCGGCGCGGGCGTCGTCGTGGGTGGCGTTGGTGATGAAGCCGAGTACCTCGCGGTGTGCGTGGGGCTGGACGACGTCGATCTCCTCACCCGCCCCGAGGCTCAGGTGGCCGCCGATGATGTGCGGGAACTCGCGGCGGCCGGCATGCGACTGTAGCGCCAGCTCGTCGACGATGCGCGCACGCTCGGGCGAACCGGGGGCATAGCTGTGGACGGGTTCGTTCGACGGTCGAGGGGGAGTGGTGATGGCATCCATGACCTCAGTCCACCGTCCCTTTCGACGTCGCGATATGGCCGATCAGCCGAGGTGGGTCTCTTAGTCTTGTCCGTATGGACAAGACTGCCGGTATCGCGCTCGGGCGGTTGGTCCTCGCCCTTGACCAGACCGTCGCGACCCTGGTCTCGTCGCCCCGCGGTCTCGACGCGCCGGTGTCGACGATGGCGATGGTCGACGCCGACGACGTGCACTACGGGCTCGGGCACGCCGCCCGATCCGCCGACCTGTTCCTCCTGGTCGGACTCGCCGACGACGTCGTCGTGGAGTGGCTCGGCGGCCTCGGGGCGCACCGCCCGGTCGCCGTACTGGCCAAGAACCCCGCACAGACCCTGGTCGGCCTCGCCGATCGACTGGGCATCGCGGTCATCGCCATCGATCCGCACGCCCGCTGGGAACGCATCTACAACCTCGTCACCCGGGTGCTCGACGCCGCACGCGGCGCGGTCGGGAGCGGCGAGTCCATGGAGTCGGGAAGCACCGGCGACCTGTTCGAGCTCGCCGCGGAGGTCGCCCGCCGGACCGGTGGTCTGGTGAGCATCGAGGACGAGCACGCGCACGTCCTCGCCTACAGCTCGGCTGGCGAGGAGGCCGACGAGTTGCGCAGACTGTCGATCCTGGGCCGCGAGGGGCCGCCGGAGATGCTGGCCTGGTTGCGGGAGTGGGGCGTGATGGACGCGGTCCGGAAGTCGTCCGGAGTCGTGATGGTCGACGCACGCACCGATCTCGGACTTCGGCCGCGTCGCGCGGTCGCCATCCGTCCGGCGTCGGGCCCACACAGCGATCGCTCCGACGTCCTGATGGGGGTCGTCTGGCTGCAGGAGGGGTCGCGCCCGCCGGCCCGCGACACCGACGAGGTACTCGTCGGCGCCGCAGCTGTGGCGGCCCGGGTGATCTCGCGACGGCGTTCGGCAGGCTCCGACCACGATCAGCGGGTCCGGCGACTCCTCGGTGTCGGCGGAGTCCCGGTCGACACAGACCACCTCGCCGCCCAGCTCGGCATCGCGCCGACCGCCACGGTGACGGTCGTGGGGTTCACGGCCCCCGACGGCATCCGCGCCGGGCAGGTCTCGGCACTCATGCTGCACGCCAGCGCTTTCAGTCCGCTGTCGGTCACGGTCACGATCGGTGACCGCGCGTACGTCGTGCTCCCAGGCGTCCCGCTCGACGACGCCGTCACGTGGGCGCGGATCTCCGTCGACGCCGCCGACCGCCAATTCGGCGTGCCGGCACGCGCGGTCGTCGCCGGCCCCGACACCATCGCCGCCGCAACCGATCTGCGCTCTGCGATCGATCGTGTCCTGGACGCCGCCGGTCGCGACGCCGACCTGATCGACGACGTCACCACCGTCGAGCGATCCCGCACCGGGGTGCTGCTCGCCGAGATCATCGGATTGCTCTCGGAGAACCCCGATCTCGTCGACAGCCGGGTCGCCGGGCTCGCGGATCTCGATACTCGCAGCGGCAGCGAGTTCACCGCGTCGTTGCGCGCCTACCTCGACCATTTCGGTGACGTCCGCGCGGCAGCGGCGGCGCTGCACGTCCATCCGAACACCTTGCGCTACCGCATCCGTCGAGTGCAGACCCTGACCGGGATGGATCTCGACGACCCGGCGACGCGTCTCGTCGTGGCGCTGTCCCTGCGCGTTCGGTGAGAGTCGCTGCGCCCCCGAGTCCCACCCCGACCGAGTGCCACCCCGCCCGGCCGGCCGGTGGGTACCGTGGCGCCCATGCCCTCATCGTCGAAGTCCCTGTCCGACCTGACCGGCTCGCGGGTCGTCGTCACCGGTGCGACGAACGGTATCGGGATGGCCACCGCCCGCGCGCTCGCCCGGGCCGGTGTGCAGGTGGTCCTGGCCGTCCGCGACACCGATCTCGGCGCCCGGCGCGCACGGGAATTCGGCGGTGACTGCGAGGTGATCCGGCTCGATCTCGCCGACCTCGCCTCGGTGCGGACCTTCGTCGAGGAACTCGACGGCCCGATCGATGTGCTGGTCAACAACGCCGGCATGTTCCCGCATCAGCATCGGACGACGCGGGACGGATTCGAACTCGGGATGGGCACCAATTTCCTCGGGCCGTTCGCCCTGACCAACCTGCTCCTGCCACGCATCAGGCGGCAGATCGTGTCCGTGGGTTCGGAGGGGCATCGCCGCGCCCGCATCGACCCCGCCGACCTGGACCTCCGACGCACCCGGTGGTCGTCGCCGCGGGCCTACACCGGGTCGAAACTCGCGGTGATGCTGTGGGGTCTCGAACTCGACCGACGGTTGCGCGACGTCGGGTCGCCGGTGACCTCGATGCTCACCGATCCCGGCTGGGCCGCGTCGAACATCTCGAACAAGCCGGGCCTGGGCGTTCTGCACCGCGCGGCGCAGGGCCTGGCGGGTGTCGTCGGCAACGATCTCGACGCCGGCGCGGCACCCACCCTGCATTGCCTGACCGAGCCGATCCCGCCGGGCAGCTACGTGGGGGTCGACGGACCGTGGGGACTGCGCGGCCGACCGGTGCTGTCGGGCCGATCGCTCGCGGCGTGCGACTACGAGCTGGCCGGTCGACTCTGGACCGAGGCCGAGGCCCGCACCGGCACCCGGTGGCCGCTGGGGTAGGGCCCACGTGCCCGGCCGGATCACGCCGGATCGGTCAGTCGATCCGACAGCTGAGCGGTGAGTTCGTGCGCATATTCCAGTTGCCGCTCGAGCTTCTCGCACGCCAGTCGTGCGCGCTGCCGGAACTCCGCGACCGCCTCGAGCGCCGCCCGCCGGTCCGCCGGCGCCGCGTCGGAGTCGTCGAGGACGCTCTCGGCATGCAGGAGTGCGCGCATGTCGTCGAGGGTGAAACCGAGTGGCTTCATCCGCCGGATCACGAACAGCCGATCGATGTCGGCCCGGGTGTACAGCCGGAAGCGCCCGGCCGAGCGGGCGGACGGGACGACCAGACCGACCTCGTCGTAGTGGCGGATCGTCTTGATGGACAACCCGGTTTCCGTTGCCACCGTGCCGATCTGCAGGTGCTCGGCGGTGTCGGTCCCGTCGTCGGTCACGACCTGTCCTCTCTACCCGGTCAGCCCTCGCCGCCGAGCTGTCCGCTGAGGCGTCGATGACGCTCGGCGCTGTGGTCGTCGAGGCCGACGATGGTGGCGGTCTTGCCCTTGGCTGCGTACTTGGTGGTGACGGCATCGAGCGTAGCGACCGTCGACGCGTCCCAGATGTGTGCGCCGCTCATGTCGATGACGACGTCGTCCGGGTCGCCGACATAGTCGAACTGGTACACGAGGTCGTTGCTGGACGCGAAGAACAACTCGCCCCGCACCGCGTAGACGCGGGTTCCGGGTTCGGGATCGGCGACATCGACCACCTCCGTGAAGTGGGCGACCCGGCGCGCGAACAGGACCATCGCCGTCAGGACGCCCACGATCACCCCGTACGCGAGATTGTGGGTGGTCACGGTGACGACGACGGTCGCGAGCATCACGGCCGTCTCGCTCTTCGGCATGCGCCGCAGGGTCTTCGGGTTGACGCTGTGCCAATCCAGGGTGCCGACCGACACCATGATCATGACGGCGACGAGCGCGGCCATCGGGATCAGCGCGACGATGTCACCCAGCCCGACGACCAGGATGAGCAGGAAGAGTCCGGCCAGAAACGTCGAGATGCGGGTGCGGGCCCGGGACTCCTTGACGTTGATCATGGTCTGGCCGATCATCGCGCACCCGCCCATGCCGCCGAAGAGACCGGTCACGATGTTGGCGATGCCCTGACCGGTGGCTTCACGCGTCTTGTCGGAGTGGGTGTCCGTGAGGTCGTCGACGAGCTTGGCGGTCATCAGCGATTCGAGGAGGCCGACGAGTGCCATGGTGAAGGCGTAGGGCGCGATGACCGACAGCGTCTCCCAGTTCAGCGGGACGTCGGGAAAGAACAACGTGGGCAGACTGTCCGGCAGGTCGCCCTCGTCGCCGACGTCGGGGACGGAGAACCCGACCGCGAGCGTGACCGCAGTGAGCAGCACGATCGCGACGAGTGGTGATGGGATCGCCGTGGTGAGCCGCGGCAGACCGACGATGATCGCAAGCCCCGCCGCGACGAGGGGATAGACCAGCCACGGCACCCCCAGCAGGTGGGGGAGTTGAGCCGTGAAGATGAGGATGGCCAGTGCGTTGACGAATCCGACCATCACGCTGCGCGGGATGAACCGCATCAGACGGGCGACACCCACTGCGCCGAGGACGATCTGGATGACCCCGGCGAGGAGCACCGCGGCGATCAGGTGATCCAGGCCGTGACTGGCGACCAGGGGGGCCACCACCAGCGCCACCGCCCCGGTGGCGGCGGAGATCATCGCCGGACGGCCGCCGACGATGGCGATCGTCACCGCCATCGTGAACGAGGCGAACAGGCCCACCCGCGGGTCGACCCCGGCGATGATCGAGAACGAGATGGCCTCGGGGATGAGCGCGAGCGCCACCACGAGACCGGCGAGGACCTCGGTACGCAGGCGCCGCGGGGAGCGCAGGGTCGCCAGCACCGACTGTTGTCGGGCAGGAGTCAGCACCTCGGCCGTCATCGGCGTCTCGACTTTCGTGAGGTAACGGAAACGTCTGTCGCGGAAGGGGTCACCCACCCTCGCGGGCGTCGGGCGATTCCGACGGCCGACGCCGCCCCGCAGGACGGACCAACTCTACCCTCACGGGAGGGTAGAGATACAAATGCGGGTGTGCGGCTGGGCGTCACGCCACACAACTCCAGGCGCGCAACAACACGCCCCCTGCGCGATGCGCAAGGGGCGTGTCGACGATGCGGGATCAGAGAATCGTGAGCATCTCGTTGTAGGTCGGCAGCGGCCACAGATCGTCGGCGACGATGGACTCGAGGGTGTCGGCGACCTCGCGGACCGCGGCCATGGCCGGGACCAGTTTCTCCAGCGCGTACTTCGACTCCTCGAAGGTGGACTCGCCGTGCATGCCGGCGATACCGGCATCGAGGGCCGTCAACCCGTCGTGCAACGTGCTGATCAGTCCGGTCAGTTCCTCGAGCAGCGGTGTGGGAGCCTCGATTCCGGCCATCTTGAGCGACGCCGCGGTCCCGGCGAGCTCACCCTGGTACCGGATCGCGGCCGGCATGATCATCGTCTTGGCGATCTCCGCGGTCTCCTTGGCCTCGACGAGGAGGGTGAGCGCGTAGTACTCGAAGATGACGTCCTCGCGGGCCTCGAGCTCGCGGGCCGACAGCACGCCGTACTTCTCGAAGATCTCGACGACCTCCGGCGAGGTGTACTCCGTCACCGCGTCGACCGTCGTCCGCAGGTTCTTCAGTCCGCGGGCGGCGGCCTCTTCCTGCCATTCGTCGGAGTAGCCGTTGCCGTTGAAGATGACCGAGCCGTGGGCATTGACGATCTCCTGCAACACCTTCTGGACGGCGTCCGCGAGTTCGAGACCGTCGGCGAGGAGCTTCTCGAGGTCCGAGGCGATGAAGTCGATGGAGTCGGCGAGGATCGTGTTGATGGCGACCATGGGATCGGAGATCGACTGATTGGAACCCGGTGCGCGATACTCGAATCGGTTGCCGGTGAACGCAAAAGGGCTGGTGCGGTTGCGATCTCCCGGATCGGCTTTGAGGGGCGGCAGGGTGTCGACCCCGAGTTCGATGACCCCCGCGGCCTTGGAGCCGGTGGCGCCGCCCTTGGCGATCTGCTCGAAGACGTCCATCAGCTGGTCGCCGAGGAAGATCGAGATGATCGCCGGCGGAGCCTCATTGGCGCCGAGACGATGATCGTTCGACGCCGACGCGACCGCCGCGCGCAGGAGCCCGCCGTAGAGGTGTACCGAGCGGATGATCGCGCCACAGAAGGTCAGGAACTGCATGTTCTCGTGCGGGGTGTCGCCGGGATTGAGCAGGTTGCCCTGATTGGCGTTGCCGAGCGAGAAGTTGACGTGCTTGCCCGAACCGTTGACGCCGGAGAACGGCTTCTCGTGCAGCAGGCATTTCATACCGTACTTCTCGGCGACGGCCTTCATCGTGGTCATCATCAGCTGCTGATGATCGTGGGCGAGGACCGACCGCTCGAAGACCGGTGCGATCTCGAACTGGCCGGGCGCGACCTCGTTGTGCCGGGTCTTCGCCGGGATCCCCTGCTTGAACAGCTCGCGGTCGAGTTCGATCATGAACGACAGCACTCGTTCCGGGATGGCACCGAAGTAGTGGTCGTCGAACTCCTGGCCCTTCGACGGCGGTGCGCCGAACAGGGTTCGGTTGCAGGTCATGAGATCTGGTCGCGCATAGAAGAAGTGCTCGTCGATCAGGAAGTACTCCTGCTCGGCGCCGGCGTAGGAGACGACGGTGTCGACGTCGTCGTGGCCGAAGAGGCGGAGCAACCGCATGGCCTGCTTGCTCATGGCCTGTTGGCTGCGCAGGAGCGGGGTCTTCTTGTCGAGGGCCTCGCCGGTCCACGAGATGAAGATCGTCGGGATGCAGAGGGTGTTGCCGTTCGGGTTCTCCAGGATGTACGCCGGGCTGGTGACGTCCCAGCCCGTGTAGCCGCGGGCTTCGAAGGTGCCGCGCAGACCGCCGTTGGGGAAGCTCGACGCGTCGGGCTCGCCCTGCAGCAGCGTCTTGCCCGCGAACTCGGCGAGCGATGCACCGGTGGAGTCGGGTTCGAGGAACGAGTCGTGTTTCTCGGCCGTGAAACCGGTGAGCGGGTAGAAGACGTGGGCGTAGTGGGTGGCGCCCTTCTCGATGGCCCAGTCCTTCATGGCCACCGCGACGTAATCGGCGAGGGTGGGGTCGAGCGCGCAGCCGGTGTCGACGGTCGCGGCGACCGCCTTGAAAACGTGCTTGGGCAGCCGCTTCTTCATGACCGACAGGCTGAACACATTGCGCCCGAACGTGTCTGCGAGGGGTTCGGTGAACCCCGGCGCCGACACGTCGTAGGTCGTCACGGCCTCGATCGCCTGTCGGCGGGACATGCTGCCACTCATGGACACTCCTGGATGATCTGGGCCCCCTGTGCGCGGGGGCGCACGACGACGTCGCAACGCCGTTTGTCGCAATTGCGAGCGCTTCGACGCTATGAGCTGGGTGTATGCGCCCGATTGCCCCTGTGTGACGCCGAGGAAAACTAGTGCCCCTCGGAACCGATCGAGGCAACGCCGTTTCCCGAAAACCCGTGTCGCGACGGTCTACCGCAGCGTCGCGTTGTCGCCCATCACCGCGCCCTCGCGGCGCGGATCGGCGCCGCCGATCCAGCCGCCGCCGTGTCGCAGCAGGGCGCTGAGCCCGCTCGACTGTTCCTCGACCGACACCTCGGCTCCGCGTTCCCGAAGGCCGCGGACCAACGGATCGTGTGCGCCGTCGTCCGTGGTGTCGACGAGCGGGTGTTCGCCGCCGACGTTGGAGGTCGGGGTGTTGGCCGAGCCGAAGTCGATCATCGACACGGCCTGCTGGGGATCGAGGCCCCAGTCCAGCATCCCGACGATCGTCTTGATGACGAACTGGATGATCACCGACCCGCCGGGGGAACCCAGGGCCGCGACCACCTCGGCGGGCGCTCCGTCGGCGCCGGGCTGCAGAACGAGTGTGGGCGCCATCGACGAGCGCGGCCGCTTGCCCGGCGAGACCCGGTTGGCGAGCAGCATCCCGTCGTCGTCGCGGGGTTCGGCGGAGAAGTCGGTCAACTCGTTGTTGAGTAGGAACCCGTCGACCATGTGGTAACTGCCGAAGGCGGATTCGATGGTCGTCGTCATCGTGGCGACGTTGCCGTACCGGTCGGCGACGGTGATGTGACTGGTTCCGTGTTCGGTGCCCGGGTGCGACCCCAGGGGCACCGGTCCGAGGTCACCCGCCGGCGCCTCGCCGAGCGAGGAGTCGGGTGAGATGAGCGCTGCCCGAGACCGCAGATAGGCCGGATCGAGGATGGTCGCGACCCCGCGCCCGGGCAGCGGGACGAAGTCCGGGTCGGCCACATACTTGTCGCGATCGGCGTAGGCGAGGCGTTCGGCCTCGGTGACGAGGTGCACGGCGGCCGGGTCGGGACGCCCGCCGTCGGCGTCGAGATCGGACGGCGGCATCGACGGCAGATCGAAGTTCGCCAGGATGCCCAGCGCCGACGCGACGGCGATCCCGCCGGACGACGGTCCGGGCATGGCCACGATCTGTCGCCCCCGATAGGTGGTGACCACCGGCTCCCGGGCGATGGCACGGTAGTCGCGTAGATCCTGCTCGGTCATCAGGCCCGGTGTCATGCCGCCCGCGGTGCTGCCCGCCTCGGCGACGATGGCTCGGGCGAGCGGCCCGTCGTACATCGCGCCCGCGCCGTCGGCGGCGAGGGTGCCGAGCGTCTTGGCATACGCCGGGTTGACGAGCCGGGTGCCGGCCGGCTTCGCGGCGCCGTCACTCGCGAGGAAGTAGGAGCGGGCGTCGTCGTCGGCACCGAGTTCGGCCGCCGACGCGGCGATCGCGGTCGCCAGCCGCGGGCTGATGTCGAACCCGTTGTCGGCCAATTCGATCGCCGGATCGAACAGATCTCGCCACGGTTGTCCGCCGAAGTCGGCATGGACCATCTCGAGCATGCGCATCACGCCCGGCACGCCGATGGACCGTCCCGAGGCGCGGGCACTCGGCGCGGGTGGGGTGGGATCGTCGGGGGCGATCCGGGTCAGGTAGGTCTCGGTGGCCGCCGCCGGCGCCGTCTCGCGACCGTCGAAGGCCCGCACGCTCTTCGACCCCGCGTCGTAGTAGAGCGCGAAGGCGCCTCCGCCGATCCCGGAGGACTGCGGCTCGACGAGTCCCAGCACCATCTGCGCGGTGACCAGGGCGTCGGCGGCCGTCCCGCCGTCGCGCAGCACCTCGCAGGCCGCGCGGGTCGCGAGCGGATTGGCGGTTGCCGCTGCGTAGGTGTCGGTGACGACCGGTCTCATCCCTGTTCGGAAGCCGGACGCGACTTCCGGTCTGGTGGCGATGTCGGTGGGTGCGGCCGTCATCGTCTGGGCGTCGATCATCTCGCCGTTGGGGATCTCGGCGCAGGTGACCGGACTCGCTTCCGGCTCGGCTGGATCCGAGCCGCAGGCAGTCGCGAGGAAGGTGGTGGCCGTCGCGACGACGAGGACACGTACCACTCGAGAGACTCCGGACCCGGCCGTCATCGGCCAAGCGTACTGACCGAGTGGCCGTTCGCGACGCGAACTGGGTCGAATGTTCAGGACAGCGGCCGTGACCGCATAGGGTCGAGGCGGAGGGCCGCACCGGCATGGTCGGCCGGACGAGACGAACGGGGAGAATCGTGGGAGTGGTACGGCATCAGGCGAAGATCGACAGGCCGCGCGAGCGGGTCTTCGACTACATCGACGGTTACCAGAACGTCCCGGAGTACCTGCTCGGAGTCACCCGGTTCGAGCCGACGACGGAGAAGACCAGCGGACTCGGCGCGAAGTTCGCGGTCTCGATGGACGTCGGGCCGAAGACACTGAAGTCGGTGGTCGAGTGCACCGAGTACGTCGAGAACGAGCTCATCGAGTTGAAGGCCGTCGAGGGTTTCGACGCGAACACGACGTGGCGGTTCGCCGACGCGGACGGTGGATCGGGCACCGAACTCGACGTCGAGATCAATTACAACCTCCCCGGCGGTATGGCGGGCAAGCTCCTCGGCAAGGTCGTGGGTCCGTTCGCCGCTCAGGCGCTGCGGCACACGGAAGCGACGATCAGGAAGAAGATCGACTAGGAGCCGGATTTCGGCTCGGGCTCGGCAGACTGCCGTTCCAGCGCCGGACCGGGTTCCGGTATCCGGTTGGGCAGGTGCCGCGAGAACAGCAACGCCAGCACGAGCAGGCCGAAGACGACGAACAGCGACTGCTGCAGGGCCGCGATCTGCGAATCCGAATAGGCCTGTGACACCGCCTGTGCGGACTCCTCAGAGCCGCCCGCTTCGAGGACGAGGGTGCGCGCCTCGTCGGCGGAGATGATCGGCACTCCCTGGTCGTCGACGGCGGCGACGATGCGTTGCTGGTCGATGGGAGAGAGGTTCTCGGCGTCGTTGACCGCCGACACGAAGCCCGACGACAGCATGAGCAGGAAGACCGATCCCGCGACCGCGGTGCCGAACGACGACCCCAGGTTCTGGAAGGTGCCCTGCAGGCCGCCGACCTCCGAGGTGTCCTTCTCCTCGACGGCGGACATGTTGACGTTGCCGAGTTGTGAAGCGAGCAGACCGAAGCCGGCGCCGACCACGAACATGCCCGCGGCGAAGGCGGCGTTGCGCAGATCGATTCCCACCGAGGCGATGACGAGGAGTGTTCCCAGAGCCATCGTGATCTGTCCGCCGCGGGCGATGAACCGTGCGGAACGCCGTGCGGTGAGCCAGGATCCGAGGATCGAGAACAGGACGAGCCCGACCGAGAGCGGCAGGATCTTCACCCCGGTCTGCAGTGCGTCGCGTCCGAGCATTGTCTGCAGGTACACGGGGACCACGAAGAAGAGGGCGGCGATCGCGAAGTACTGGGCGAGGAATCCGCCGAGTCCGCTTCGGAGAGCAGCGATGCGGAAGAGTTCGACACGCAGCAGCGGTTGGCGGCCGGACGTCGCCAGGGTGCGCTGCCGCAGGACGAACAACCAGAGCACGACGACCCCGGCGAGCAACAGGTATGCCACGGGGGAGACGCCCAGCGGGGCGATCTCGTCCCCGCCGATCTCCGGCGGATGCTGCGGCTTCAGCCAACCCCACGTCTTCGACTGCAGGACGCCGTAGACGATCAGCGACAGGCCGCCGGCGGATGCCACGACGCTGAGGGGGTCGATGCGTACCTCCGGGTCGCGGGGTACGTCACGAATCAGCTTGGCCGCGAACAGGACCGCCACCATCACGACGGTCTCGGCGACGAACACGTAGCGCCACGACAGATAGGTGGTCATCACGCCGCCGAGCAGCGGGCCGACGGCGGCGGCCAGCCCGGTGACCGCGCCCAGGATCGAGAATGCGGTGACCCGGGCCTTGCCCGTGTAGTTGATGGCGGCCAGCGATGCAATCGCGGGGATGACGAGCACCGCGCCCAGCCCCTCGACGAGTGACCAGCCGATGAGCAGGACGGTCAGGTTGGGACTCAGCGCCGTGGTCAGCGAGCCGATGCCATAGATGACCGCACCGATCTTGAATGCTCTTGCGCGCCCCATCAAGTCGCCGAGCTTGCCTCCGGTCAGCATGAAGGCGGCCATCGTCAGCGCATAGAAGGTGATCGCGGCCTGCATGCCGGTGATCGAGGTCCCGAGGTCGTCGGCCACGACCGAGATGGACACGTTCATCACGGTGCTGTCGAGCACCATCACGAACTGTGAGACGGCCAGGATGATGATCACAGACCAAGAGCGCATCGTCAGTCTCCTCAGATGTGGTGAGCGCTCTGATCTTTACAGGTTCGGCGGTTTACTGCGCGGGATTGAGCATCGGTACGAGGAACTGGCGCGCCACCGTGGCGAGCTGCGCGTCGTCGGTGATGTCGACGACGCGGCTGGGCACGGTGAGGAACGACGCGGAGATGCGGACCATCATCTCGGCCACGAGATCGACGTCGAGTTCGTCGGAGATGTTGCCCGCCAGCTGTTCCCGGCGCAGCTGGGCGGCGACGAAGTGCTGGACCGTCGCGAGCAGCATGCCGTCGCCGCCGATCATCGATTCGATCAGCATGCTGGGCTCGGCGTCGCTGATCTCACCGATGAGCGGGTTGCCGGAGATCGCCCGCAGCGAACCGACGAACCCGACGACGACGCGGTCGGCCACGGTGTCGGCGCGGGGGATCTCCGCCCGGAACCGGTCGAAGTACCGACGGAACTCGCGGAGCACCACCTGGTCGACCAGGGCGTCCTTGGTGGCGAACTTGCGATACAGGGTGACCCTCGTGACGCCGGCGCTCTTCGCCACCTTCTCCATCGGCGTCCGTTGCACGCCCAGCCGGCAGAAGAGTTCGAAGGCCGCGTCGAGCAGACGTTCGGCGGTGGGATCGGCGGCCTCGTCGGACTGAGCCGCGGATTCGAGAAACGCCCGCTGGAGAAGCGAGCTGGACAGCGGAGCGCCGGACGGCTGCGTGGTCACTCGCCTCACCCCCTTCCTCACATCATGACCGCATGAGCTTCCATGATCGCAAAATTCGCGAAAGAGGTGTGTTCTGGACCACGCGGTGGTAACAATGATACAAGGATACGTTGTTTGTCACATTGATACATGGAAGTGATGGGACGGGGTCATGGAAGATCTGAACAGGCGGAACCTGATACGCGCGGGCGGTGTCGTCGGCGCAGCCGGTGCGGTCGCGGCGCTCTCGCAGACGACGCCGTGGACGTGGTCGCCGGCGAACTCGGTGCCCGGCCGTGGGCGCGGCGCGGACCCGCGGCAGCTGTGGGACGACGAGGCCGACCCGGTGATCGCCAAGGTCATCGACAGCGGGCAGGTGCGCAACGTCAATCGCCTGCTGCGCACGTGGCATCGTAACTCGCAGCCGCTGCCCGCCGGGCTGCCCTCGGAACTGCGCGACTTCATGGAGCACGCTCGTCAGCTGCCCGCGTGGGCCGACCAGGCCAAGCTGGCCGACGCGGTCCGATTCAACCAGAAGCGCGGAACCTACCTCGGCGTCCTGTACGGCTTCGCCAGCGGCATGATGAGCACCGTCATCCCGCGCGAGGCCCGGTCGGTCTACTACTCCAAGGGCGGATGGGACCTCAAGGACCGCATCACCAAGACCGCGAAGCTCGGATACGACATCGGATCGCTCAACGCCTATCAGCCCGGCGGCGAGATGATCGTGACCTGCGTGAAGACCCGTATGGCGCATGCCGGCGTGCGCCACCTCCTGCCGCAGTCGCCGCACTGGGTGCACGGCGCGACGGAGAAGAAGCCGATCAGTCAGGCCGACATCATGGTCACCTGGCACAGCCTGCCGACGACCGTCATGCGCAACTTCGACAAGTGGAACGTCCCGATCGCGGCCGACGAATCCGCCGGATTCCTGCATTCGTGGCAGATCACCGCTCGCCTGCTGGGCGTCCAGGACGAGTACATCCCCGCCTCCTGGGCCGCCGCCGACTCGCAGGCGCAGCAGGTCCTCGACCCGATCCTGGCGCCGACCCCCGAGGGTCGCAAGCTCGCCGACATGCTGCTCGACCTCGGCATGAACCTCGACCTCTCGCTGATCTCGCGCGGCGTCCTGGGGGCGCTCACGCGATTCGTGCTCGGTGACAAGGTCGCCAACTGGTATCAGATCCCGCGGGAGCCCGTGTGGAGCCCGCTGCTCGAGACGGCGTGGGGTCCGTACGTACAGATCCGCGAGGGCCTGCTCAACGTCGGCATGCCGCGTGAGGCGTACTGGCTGTTCGACGAGTTCCTCCGCCAGTTCGTGCTCTTCTACATGTCCGAACTGCGGATGCCGATCAACATCGAGATCCCGGTGATCAACAACCCGAAGTACAACTAGCCAGAAACTAGCCGGCGGACTCCTTCTCAGCCCCTGCCGACTCACCGACTTCCACCGCCCGGTCTTGCTTCTTCTTGTTCCGCTTCGGCAACAGGGGGATGCGGGGACGGGCGGTGAGCCATTTGCTGAACGGTAGGCGTAGGAGGACGTCGACGAGCGCCAGCGAGGCCGTCAGTACCAGCACGACCAAGATGATCGAGCGCAGGATCGCCGAATGCGGGAACCAGTCGAAGAGGCCGCTGAGGAATCCGACGCGTCCGAGGACGTCCAGGATCAGGGGGTGGACCGCGAAGACCCCGAAAGCGCGCAGGGTCGCCTGGGAGACCAGTTTTCCGCCGGCGGGCCGGCCGGCGGCGCGTCGGTCATCCCAGACGAGGCCGATCAGCCACAGCAGGACGAAGCCGCCGATGAACCAGGGGAGCGACACCGGGTTCCAGGCGGTGTTGGCCTTCCACGGCACGTTGCCCGGCGATGTCGCCAACAGGTATCCGGCAACGGTGAAGGCCGCGCAGCCCGCCGCGACCAGGACGACCATCGCCATGTGGTCGCGGAGCCAACGATCGACCGCCTCGCGATGCTGCGCGGCCAGCACGCCCATGGTGATGAAGAGCGCGTACATCGGCAGCGTCTTCCACAGGTGCTGGTAGGCGACGTCCCACACCTGACCCGACGGTCGGGGCAGGTACTGGTAGATGACGAACACCAGGAGCTGGATCGCGGTTCCGCCGGCCAGCATCAGCCACGGTCGGCCGCGGCCCCGCTCGAACAGCCACGAGATCAGTGGGAAGAACAGGTAGATCTGCATCGAGATCAGCAGGAAGTACAGCTGGTACTTGCCCTCGCCGACGAGGAGGTCGTGCGCGAGGCGCGGCGCCATCTCACTGATCGGCGGGAACGGATTGTCGGCGATGATGATGTGGTCGGTGATCGTGTAGATCAGCGTCCATGCCAGGTAGGGGCCGACGACGAGCCCGAAACGACGCCGCCAGAACTGCCACGGCGACATCTCCCGACCCTGCATGCTCAGCACGAGGACGTAGAGGGTCACCGCCACGAAGCCGTATCGGGTCAGGTGGCACAGGGTGCCGACGAGATTCGCGCCCCTGATCTCGTCGGCACCGCCGTTGATGGCGTTGATGCTGTGCGCGACGACCACGAAGGTGAACAGGACGACCCGGACGAAGTCGGCGGTGTGCGCCCGACCGCGGGGCTTGGTCGTGGGCGCGGGAGGGGCCGACTCGGCGGGACGGGGTGCCACGGTGGCGGAGTCCGGCGACTCGACAGCGGTGGCCGTGGTCTCGTCGTCGTCGGCGGTGCGCGCCGATCCTGATGCCGCGTGCACCAACGAAAAGACCTCCCCGGGTGAAACGGTAGAACGTATGCGGTAGGCAGTGTACGGACACAGGCTGGCAGGAACCTCAACGCCGGGGTGTCCTCAGTGGTGACGATCACAGCCGGAAATGTCCGGTTCGCGTCGGGGTCGATCGTACCGGTGCTCGCATTCCGACGCCGGGCGTCACACATCGTCGTGGGTGTTCCCGGCGACGGGGGCGAACTACACGATCTTCACCATCTGAGGTGTGTGGTGTGGCCGGGTGAGGTCGCTCGCGTAGACTCCCGCTGTCGGGGAGCCGCGCCACCGTGGGCTCTTCGCGGTCCGCCTTCGTAGCTCAGGGGATAGAGCAACCCTCTCCTAAAGGGTAGGTCGTAGGTTCGAATCCTACCGAGGGCACCAGTCTGGCCGTTCCACTGCGCGAGTGCCGTCTCGCGGGGTTTCGGCCTACGAACTCGCGCCGGATTTCGCGAACCGCCGACGGTAGACGAGTGGCGAGACGCCGACACTCGCGGCGAAATGGTGTCGCAGCAGCGTCGCCGACGTGAAGCCGACCTGGCGTGCCACCTCGTCGACGCTGGCGGTGGTCGTCTCGAGCAGGTTCTTCGCCGACAGCACTCGCTGTTCGGTCAGCCAGCGGCGAGGCGAGATGCCGACCTCGTCGACGAAGCGACGCGCAAAGGTACGTCCGGACATGTGCATCCGGGACGCCATGTCGTCGATGCTGATGTCGCGGTCGAGGTTGGCCGTCATCCAGGCCAAGAGCGACCCGAAGCCCTCGTCGGTGCACGCCGGCATCGGGGCCTCGACGAACTGGCGTTGTCCGCCGTCGCGGTGTGGCGGCACGACCATGCGCCGCGCGATGCGGTTGGCGACGGCCGGTCCCCAGGATTCGCGGACCAGATGCAACGACGCGTCGATCCCGGCGGCTGTGCCGGCGCTCGTGGTCACGGGTCCGTCGTCGACGAAGAGGACGTCGGTGTCGACCTGCGCCTGGGGGAACATGCGCGCGAGATGGTCGCCGTAGCGCCAGTGGGTGGTGCACCGACGGCCGTCGAGGAGTCCGGCCGCGCCGGCGACGAACGCGCCCGAGCAGACGGTGAGGACACGTCCGCCGTTGTCGACGACCGCACGGATGGTGTCCAGGATCTCGACGGGGTAGTCACCGCTGATGCTTCCGCCGGGGATGACGACGAGATCGACGTCGCAGCACTCGTCCAGGGTGTGCGACACCTGGATCGACACCCCGTTGCCGACGGCCAGCGCGGTTTCGGGATCCGGTGTGGCGACCCGGAAGTCGAAGGCGGGGACGTCGTCGTCGGTGCGGTCGAGGCCGAACACCTCGTGCACGACGCCGAACTCGAAGAGCGCGACGTGTCCGTACAGGAGGACACCAACCGAATGCAGCACCTGACCAGTATGGCAGATAATTTGCGAACATTGATTGAACTGCCACTGGTGGCCGAAATGATGTGGGCGGAGGATTACTGCCATGACACTCATCTTCGTTCTCGCCCTTGTCGTGGTCGCCTCGGTCGCCGGTGCAGCCGGCCTACTGAGTCTCACCGCGCGACGTACCCCCGTCGGCCAGCGGACGCCGGGCCAGCGGATTGCCGACTGGTTCACCCGGAATCCGCGGCGCCCCTACGGTCCCGACACTGAGCGAGTGGCAGCAGAACTGAGCATCCTCACCCGCCGGTACGACAAGCTCATCTGACCCGTCGGCCGCTGCGCTACCGTTGCGGTCGTGAGTTCACAGACAGTCCTCGTGACCGGCGCGACCAGTGGCATCGGGGCCGAGGTCGCCCGCCAGTTCGTCGCGAGGGGACACCGGGTCTACGGCACCACCCGCAATCCGGATTCCGTACGCAACCCGATCCAGGGCGTCACCTACGTCCGGCTCGACAACGCCGACTACGAATCCGCCGAGTCCTGCGCGGCCCTCGTCGGCGACGTGGACATCCTGATCAACAACGCCGGCGAGTCCCAGGCCGGTGCGCTCGAGGACACCTCGATGGCGGCCGTCGAGGATCTGTTCCGGGTCAACGTCTTCGGGCCGATCGCGCTGACCAAAGCGGTGTTGCCCGGCATGCGTCTCCGGCGCCGGGGCACGGTCGTGATGGTCGGGTCGATGTTGTCCAGCTTCCCGGTCGCCTTCCGGTCCAATTACGCCGCGACCAAGTCGGCGTTGAAGGCTTTCGCGCTCGCGTCGCGACGCGAGTTGGCGCCGTACGGGATACGGATGATCAGTGTCGAACCCGGCACGATCGCCACCGGCATCGGTGATCGCCGCAGCATTCACATCGGCGACGACTCGCCCTATCGCGCCGAGTACGAGACGCTCGCCGCCGCCACCCGGCGCAACGAGGACGCGGGCATCAGTGCGGCGAGCATGGCCACCCAGATCGTCGACGCCGCCCTGTCCGAGCATCCGAAGCCGTTCTACGCCAAGGGTAATCAGGCGGGGGTGGTCTTCCTGCTCCGGCGGCTCGCGCCGCGACAGCTGATCCTGGACATGACCGCGCGCAAGCACGGACTCCCGAAGGTGAAGATCTGACCGTGCGACTCACGTTGCGAGTCATCGGGATCGGACCCGGCGGACCGCGTCAGATCACGCTGCAGGCGATCGACGCGATGGCCGACGTCGATGCCTTCCTCGCGCTGGAGAAGGGCACGGCGAAGAGCGGCCTGCTCGACGCACGCCGCGCCATCCTCGACGAGCATGCGCGCCAGGGGCATTCGCTGGTGGAGATCCCCGATCCGCCACGCGACCGGGAGCCGGCGGACTACGACGCCGAGGTCCGGCGCTGGCACGCCGCGCGCGCCGAGCTGATCGCCGGCGCACTGCGCGACGAGGTCGGCGACGGGGGGGTGGCCGCTTTCCTCGTCTGGGGCGACCCCGCCCTCTACGACAGCACGCTGCGGATCGTCGACGATCTCGCCGCCCGCGACGACCTCGAACTCGCTGTCGAAGTCATCCCCGGCGTGACCAGCGCGAGCGCGCTCACGGCGGCCCACGGCATCGTCGCCAATCGCGTCGGCGAACCGATCCACACGACCACGGGCCGACGCCTCGCGGAGACGCCCGCGGGCGCCGACGCGAATCAGATCGTGATGCTCGACGCCGACCTCACCTTCCGGCACACCGCCGACCCGGACGATCACATCTGGTGGGGCGCCTACGTCGGTACCGAGGACGAGATCCTGATCAGCGGCGAGGTCGGTGAGGTGACGGACCGGATCGTCGAAGCGCGCGCCGAGGCCCGGGACCGGATCGGCTGGATCATGGACATCTATCTGCTGCGCAAGACTCGCCGCTAGCTGGACCCTTCGTGACGCGCCCTCCGCAAGCTCCGGGCGCTCCTCAGGGAGCAGGGGCAGGGCGTTCTTTCGAATTAGGAGCGGGGTGGTGTCACAGGTGCTCTCGCGCCACGAGTTCCACCGTCACGAGCATCGCGATGGAACTCACCGCGAGCAAGGCGATCAGCACGAACATCTGCATCGCCGCGGCCGCCCACACCGACGCCCCGCCGAGGACCATGCCGACGAACGCGCCGGGGATCGTGACGAGTCCCACCGATTTCGTCTGATCGAGGCCAGGGACGAGCGCGGTCGCCGAGGGCGGGCCGGCGATCTCCATCCGAGCGTCCCGCGGGTCGAAGCCGAGCGACAGCGCGGCTTCCACCTCGCCGCGGCGGACCGACAGCTCGTCATGCGCCCGGCGTCCGGCGAGCGAGGCGGTGACCATCGCGCCGCCGAGCATGATGCCGGCAGTGGGGATCACGGCGATGCCGCGAGCGGGAAGCACACCGACTGCCACCAGAGCGGTCACAATCGCGATCGTCGGCGCCGCCACCGGCCCGGCACACCACGCGGTTCCCGCCAGGCGGGGACCCCCCGGGCGCACGCGTCGGGCCGAGGTCCAGGACGCGGCGGTCGCCATCACCGCGACGAACAGCGCCGAGGCCCACAGGTGGGGGATGACGGCGGCGAGCACGGCAGCGAGCGCCGCGAGTTGCGCGCCGGCCCGGAGCGTGGCGACGACGGTCTCCCGGGCCAATCCGCTCCGACGGTTCACCAGCACGGCGACCACGGCCAGCAGTACGACGGCCACCACCAGTGCAGGCCCGATGCGCACCACCGCGTCGCCGATGCCGTTCACCGGTTCAGTTCACCAGATCTGACGCAGCGCGCCGAGCATCTCCTCGCGGATCTCGCTGCGGCAGATGACGAAGTCCGGCATGTACGGATGCCGGTTGTTGTACACGATCTCCGACCCGTCGAGGCGACTGCAGTGCAGTCCGGCCGCCAGCGCGACCCCCACCGGCGCCGCGTTGTCCCACTCGTACTGACCGCCGGCGTGGACATAGGCATCGGCATCGCCGCGGACGACGGCCATCGCCTTCGCGCCGGCCGAACCGACCGGCACCATCTGCAGACCCAGTCGGTTCGCCACGTAACTGGTCTCATACGAGCCGCCCCACCGGGAGGTGACGAGACGCCGGGTCAGTTCGCCGGTGGTCTCCGCGACGGTGTCGGAACGGAACAGTTCACCCGTCGCGGGCAGCGACACCGACGCCTCGGTGACGATCCCGCTCTCGGTCAGCGCGACGTGTACGGCCCAGTCCGACGAGCCGCCGGCGAATTCCCTTGTGCCGTCCAGGGGGTCGATGATCCACACGCGCGACGCGGTGGCCCGGTCGCCGACGTCGGCGGCTTCCTCGGACAACACCGCATCGCGTGGCCGGTGTTTGCGGAGCACCGTCGAGATCCACGCCTGCGCAAGCGCATCGCCCACATCGCCGAGCATCGCGCCGCCGAGCAGGTCGCCCGAACGGATTCCGAGGAGTACTTCGCCGGCTCCCTGCGCGATCCGGGCGGCCAGCTCGGCGTCGGAAAGTCGGGAGTTCATCCCACAACTAGAGCACACTGGTGGCATGCCTGAGCTCCCAGAGGTGGCCGCCATCGCCGACTACGTCGACGGCCGTGCGGCCGGACTCCCGATCCGCCGGGTCGACGTCGCGTCGTTGTCAGTGCTGAAGACCGCGGACCCGCCCTACACGGCGCTGATGGACCGGATCGTCGAATCCGTCGGCCGGGTGGGGAAGTACCTGGTCATCCGTACCATTCCCGGCTCGGCGGCCACTGCGTCAGAGCCGTTGCTGCAGCTGGTCATCCATCTGTCGCGGGCGGGCTGGGTGCGGTGGAGCGAGGATCTGTCGCCCAAACCCCTGCGGCCGGGCGGGAAGAGTCCGATCGCCCTGCGCGTGCACTGCGGTCTACCCGGTGAGGGGTTCGACGTCACCGAGGCCGGGACGCAGAAACGACTCGCGGTGTGGCTGGTCCGCGACCTCGCCGACGTCGAACGGATCGCCGGTCTGGGACCCGACGCGCTCGAGCTGACGTCCGAACAGTTCGCCGAGATCCTCGCCGGCACCACCGGCCGGATCAAGAACGTGCTCACCGACCAGCACACCATCGCCGGGATCGGCAACGCCTACTCCGACGAGATCTTGCACACCGCACGCCTGTCGCCGTTCGCGTCGTCGAAAACACTGAAGGCCGACCAGGTCGCGACACTCTACGACGCCATGCGCGGCGTGCTCACCGACGCGACCGGGCGTCTGGAGGGGCAGGCCGTCGCGCGGCTGAAGTCCGAGAAGCGCACCGGTCTGCGCGTGCACGCCCGCACCGGCCTGCCCTGTCCGGTGTGCGGCGACATCGTCCGCGAGGTGTCGTTCGCGGACCGGTCCTTCCAGTACTGCGCCACGTGCCAGACGGGCGGGAAGGTGCTGGCGGACCGTCGGATGTCGCGGTTGCTGAAGTAGGTCGCGCCGGGCGACCGGGAAGGCAGAACTTACCGGCCGGTAGCCTGATCCTCGTGACGACACGGCAGAGGATTCTCATCACGGGTGCGAGTTCGGGGCTCGGGGAAGGCATGGCCCGACGCTTCGCCGCCCAGGGACGTTCGCTCGCCCTCGCGGCGCGCCGCCGCGAGAAGCTGGACGCGCTGGCCGGCGAACTGCGGCCCACCGCCGCACAGGTCGAGGTCGCGACGCTCGACGTCACCGACGTCGACGCCGTCCCCGAGGTCTTCGGGAGGCTGGCCGACGGTCTGGGCGGTCTCGACCGGGTCATCGTCAACGCCGGACTCGGCAAGGGCGCACCCCTCGGCACCGGCAAGGCCGCCGCGAACATCGAGACGGTGCAGACCAATCTCGTCGGCGCGCTGGCCCAGGCCGAGGCGGCGCTGGAGATCTTCCGCGCGCAGAACGCCGGGCACCTCGTGCTGATCAGCTCCATCTCGGGTGTTCGCGGCATGCCCAAGGCGCAGGCCGCCTATTCGGCGTCGAAAGCCGGGCTGACGGCGCTGGGGCAGGGACTCCAGGCCGAGTTCGCGTCGTCGCCGATCACGGTGTCGGTGGTCGCGCCGGGCTACATCGAGACCGATATCAACCGAGGCGTGCAGACGTCCCTGATGGTCGAGACCGACAAGGGCGTCGACGCGCTGGTCAAGGCGATCGAGGCGGAGAAGGACTGGGCCCCGGTGCCCGCGTGGCCCTGGACACCGATCGCGGCCGCGCTGAAGTTCCTGCCGGCGTCGGTCAGCCGCCGACTGGTCTGACTTGTGTAGTTCGTTCAGACAGTGGATGTTTCGCGTTCGACCCCCGGCGACGGGCTACCGTCACGGGATGGGTGTTCATCGGTTCGAGCGGCTGACGGCCGTCCTCGCCGCGTGCGCCGCGGGGTCTGGCGTTCTCGCGGGTTGTGCGCCTGCGGCACCGCACGATCGCGATCCGATGCCCTCGCCTCCGGCGTCGACGTCAGCGCCGCCGCCCTCCACCAAGATCGTGACCGCCGGACCACAGCGCGACGAGGGGCCGGTGATCAGACGGTTTCCGCTCCTGCAGGGCTCGGTGATCGAGGGCTGGACGGCCGGCACCCTCGGTGGCAACTCGTCGGACAGGGTCCCCGGACCATCCACCTACTGGTTCGACGCGGTCGTGCACGTCGGTACCGACCGCGCGGCAGCATGGGCGGGGCAGTACGACGCCGACCCGGTGGCCCCGCCTGACTCGGTGGCGGGCGCGTTGCGCGACCTGGTGCCGCCCGGCGGCTTTGTCGGCGGGCCCGCCCTCGACCGTGCGTTTTCGTCACCGGAGTGGCGCGCGACGGTGTACCTGTCGCTGACGACGGGTCGCGTGGTCGTCCTGGGTATCGACGACTGACCTGCGTAAGGTGGCCGTCGTGGCGAACAAGCAGGGACAAGTGGTGGCCTCGGGCGCGTTTCAGGTGTTCGGCGCTCGACAGCGGGATCAGGTCGGCGAACTGCTCGGCGAGATCTTCGACCGCACGGACATCGCGGCCTTGGGCTCCGACTGGCGGGGCATCGTCTACTTCACCCTCTCCGACGACGAGACCACCGCCGCCGACACGGTTCTCGGCTTCGACCCGTCGAGCGGGACCTCGGGTGAGCTGGCCACCGTCGACGAGGTGTCCGAGGCCGTCCGGACCGGTGACGTCGCCGAGGCCGTCGACGTGGCGAGCTTCGATGCATGGCGGGAGGCGACCGGTACCCGCGCCCTGGACATGGGTGCCTGCGTGCCACCCGCCCTGTATGAATTCCTCGGCGGTGATCCCGCCGAACGAGACGTCGAGCCAACCGATCTCGTCACCTACGTGGCGACCGCGGCCGCGATCATGGGCCGCATCCAGTCGCTCGGCGTCAAACCCGGGGACGAGATCCCCGATGCGGTCTTCGACGAGGAGTACTGGACCTAACCGCCGGTTGAGCCGCCCTTGTGCCGGTTGAGCTTGTCGAAACCCCCTCAGACCGCGCGGCCTCGCCGTTCCCGGTACCACGTGACGAGGGCGTCGGTCGACGAATCGTCGTGTGTGTCAGGCGCTTCCGACTGGATGAGGGTGTCGAGTAGTTCCTTGGCCTGGGTCTTGCCGAGTTCGACGCCCCACTGGTCGAAGGGGTTGATGCCCCAGATGGCGCCTTCGACGAAGACCTGGTGCTCGTAGAGCGCCACGAGCTGGCCGATCACCGAGGGGGTGAGCTGGGGGGCGAGGATCGAGGTGGTGGGGCGGTTGCCGGGCATCACCTTGTGGGCCACGACATGTGCGGGCACGCCCTCGGCGGCGATCTCGTCGGCGGTCTTGCCGAAGGCGAGCACCTTGGTCTGGGCGAAGTAGTTGCTCATCAGCAGGTCGTGCATGGAACCCGAGCCGTCGGGGGCGGTCGGCAGGTCGTCGGTGGGTTCGGCGAAACCGATGAAGTCCGCGGGCACCATCCGCGTGCCCTGGTGCAGCAGTTGGTAGAAGGCGTGCTGGCCGCTGGTTCCCGGTTCGCCCCAGAAGATCTCGCCGGTGTCGGTGGTGACGTGGTGGCCGCCGGCGGTGACCGACTTGCCGTTGGACTCCATCGTCAGCTGCTGCAGGTAGGCGGCGAAGCGGGCCATGTCGTTGCTGTAGGGCAGGACCGCGCGAACGCCGACATCCCAGAAGTTGTTGTACCAGAGGCCGATCAGGCCGAGGATGACCGGCGCGTTGCGTTCGAGGGGCTGGGTGCGGAAGTGCTCGTCGACCATGTGGAAGCCGTCGAGGAACTCGGCGAAGCGTTCCTTGCCGATCGCGGCCATCACCGACAGCCCGATCGCGGAGTCCACCGAGTACCGGCCGCCGACCCAGTCCCAGAAGCCGAACATGTTGTCGGTGTCGATGCCGAACTCCGCCACTTCGGCGGCGTTGGTGCTGACGGCGACGAAATGCTTTGCCACGGCGTCGGTGTCGGCGTCGAGCGTCTGCAGGAGCCAGGTGCGTGCGGCGGCGGCGTTGGTGAGTGTCTCGAGAGTGGTGAAGGTCTTCGAGGCGATGATGAACAGTGTCGTCTCGGCGTCGAGGTCGGCGAGGGTGCCGACCACGTCCGCGGGGTCGACGTTGGAGACGAAGTGGCAGCGGATCCCGGCGTCGACGTAGTGGCGCAGCGCCTGATAGACCATCACCGGACCGAGGTCGGAGCCGCCGATGCCGATGTTGACGACGTCAGTGATGGGTTTTCCGGTGTGTCCCCTCCACTCTCCGCTGCGGAGGCGGTCGGTGAACTCGCCCATCCGGGTGAGGACCTCGTGCACGTCGGCGACGACGTCCTGGCCGTCGACGGTCAGTGTCGCATCGGCCGGCAGGCGCAGCGCGGTGTGCAGGACGGCGCGGTCCTCGGAGGTGTTGATGTGGGCGCCGGCGAACATGTCGTCGCGGATCTCCTCGAGACCGACCTCGCGGGCCAGGCTCATCAGGAGTTCGAGCGTCTCGCGCAGCACCCGGTGCTTCGAGTAGTCGATGTGCAGATCGCCGACGTCGACGGTGAGTTCGCGCCCGCGTGCGGGATCGATCGCGAACACCTCACGCAGGTGCATGGCGTACACATGCGGCTGATGAGCCGCGAGCGCCTGCCAGGACTGCGTCGCGGTGATGTCGCCGTGGTCGGTGCCGGTGAAGTCGCTGCCAGGTGCCTGGGTGCTCATGACCACCAACCTTATGTGCTCGGCGTCGTGGCCGCGACGGTCGTCACACGTGGCGCGCAGGCGTCACCGGATCACCGCGTCGGTGTGCGAGGGGCCGGCGGGTCAGCGGCCCAGTGGCCCTCGCCCCAGACGCAGCAGCAGCATCGCGAGGGTGTGCCCCTCCTGGCCGAGATCCTGGAAGCGCTCGAGCACCTTCACCTCGCGGCTGTGGACCAGGCGGGGGCCGCCGGAGGCCATGCGTGCGGCACCGATCTTCTTCGACACCGCCGACCTGCGCTTGATCGCGGCGAGGATCACGGCGTCGAGCCGGTCGATCTCGAGCCGCAGCTGGTCGATGTCGTCGGGCAGGTCGCCGACCTCGGACGAGAGCTCGTACTTGTCGAGGTCGATCGAGTGCTCGAACGACGTGCCGCCGGAAGGGCGGGGGTCCTGAGCGCCGGGGCTGGGGCTGCGGTCGGTCACGCGCCCGATTTTGCCACGACGCCCCGCGACGACCCGCATGCGGCCGAGTCGCCCGACCCGACCACGACGCCGCTCGCGGCACATGGAAACTGGAGCGCATGCCCAACGCGCGGATGGTGTCCCTCGTCGCCCTGTCCCTGATCGTGGGTCAGCTGATCATCCGCGGCTGGCTCGTCGCGACGGGCAACTTCTACTGGGACGATCTGGTCCTCGTGGCACGCGCGTCGTCGAACCCGATCCTGTCCTGGGAGTACCTGGGCCACAGTCACGACGGGCACTTCATGCCGGCGGCGTTCCTGCTCGCCGGGGTGGCCACGTGGCTGGCACCGCTGAACTGGGCGCTGCCGGCGCTGATGCTCGTGGCGATGCAGGCGATCGCGTCGGTGGCGGTGTGGCGGATGGTGCGGGTCATCGCGCCGCGCGCCCGCATGGGTGCACTCGTCGCGCTCGCGTTCTATCTGTTCAGTCCGATGACGGTGCCCGCCTTCGCCTGGTGGGCGGCCGGCCTCAACACCCTGCCCCTGCAGGCGGCGATGGCGTGGATCGTCGCCGACGCGGTCCGCCTCGCGCGCGGTGACGTCGACGACGCGCGACGCCGGCTGGTGTGGATCCGCTCGACGATCGCCTTCCTGAGCGCGCTGGCGTTCTTTGAGAAGTCGTTGTTCATCCTCCCGGTGGCGCTGGTGGCCGCGGTCCTCGCGAACGGCGGTCCCCGCGCGACCACGGTGACGCTGCGGGCCGCCCGGGAGTTGTGGCTGGCGCTGACCGTCGTCGCCGCGTCGTGGGTGGCGGTGTACTTCATCACCACCGACCCGACGTCGGGTGAGCATTCGGTGGCGCAGACCGCGCGCCTGGTCTGGCGGTCGGTGACCGATGCGATCGTGCCGTCGCTCGTCGGCGGGCCGTGGGAATGGGAGCGGTGGACGCCGAGTCCGCCGACCGGCTTCCCACAGATGTGGATGATCGTCGGCGGCTGGCTGGTGCTGGCCGCGGTGACCTGGTGGGCGGTGGCCCGCAGACGCGGCGGCGCGGCGATCGTCGTGTCCGCGTTGATCTACGCCGTGGCCGCCCAGATCCCGGTGATGTGGAACCGGTCGAGCCCGCAGACGGCGATCGAACTCGCCCAGCACATGCGCTATCTCCCGGACACGGCGCTCGTGTTCACCATCGCTCTGGCCCTGCTGTGCGCCGCGCCGGCCCGGACCACCGAGGTGGGCGGACGGCATGCGCGCACGTCCGACGCCGAGGCCGGGCGAGATGAGGAGCGGTCGGCCGCGCTGCCCGCGTTCGCGTCCGCCGTCGGTGCGCTCGTCGTGGTGTCCGCGCTGGTGTCGCTGGTCTCGTTCTCGTCGTCGTGGCGGGACAACCCGACCGGCGACTACCTCGAGACCGCGACCGCATCGCTGCACGACGCCGCGACGCAGGGGCCGGGCGGCGTGACCATGCTCGACCAGTCCGTGCCCCTGGAGATCCTGCAACCCTTCGTCTACCCCGACAACCAGGTCAGCCGCATCTTCGGCCGCGTGGAACCCCGCCCCGACTTCGGGGTGGCCACCGACCGGTTGTTCGTGCTCGACACCGCGGGAAATCTCGTGCCCGGCGGCGTGACGCAGCGTCGCACCATCTACGCGGGGGCGGGGACCTGCCGGACCCCGGAGGTCGCCGGACCCACCCGACTGCGACTCGACGGTCCGCTCTTCTCCTGGCCCTGGACGATCGCGCTCAGCTACTGCGCGACCCGGGACGGCGAGATCGAGATCGCGCTCGCGGACGGGGAAGCGGTCCGGGCACCGGTCCGCGCGGGACTGGGGTCGGTGTATGTCCGGATCAACGGTGGCGGCGACCACGTCGATCTGCGGCCCCTGACGCCGGGGCTGCGGCTGCACACCGGTGCGGGGCGGGTGGGCGAGGCAGCCGAGGCCCGCTTCGCCGGCGGCTGAGGGCACGCCACGACGAGGGCGGACACCCGCTAGTCGTAGTGGAAGGCGGAGATGTTGTCGCTCTGGTTCTCCGCGGCGATGAGGGCTCGCAGCGCCGACGCGGTCTCCTCCTCGGCGACGAAGTAGACGACCTGCGCGTCGCCCGCCGCGGCGACCTGCTGCTCCATCTGCTTGCGGAGCACCTCGGTGCCTTCCCAGGACGGATCGAAGGTGCCGCCGACGATGTGGTCCTGATACCCCTCACCGAAGGTGATGTGCATGTTGCCGTCGGTGCCGATGCCGTCGAAGACGTAGTCGCCGCGCTTGATCGCGTAGTAGCTCGGCAGGCCGGTCACGCCGGAGCCGAACCGGGCCTGTGCCGGTTCCTTGTTGCCGGTGCGGACGTAGACGATCTCGGTGTTGGTCTGCTTCTCGTTGTTGTCGATGAGATCGTTCAGTTCGTCTGTGGTCGCGTCGATGAACGCGAGATAAGTGAAGGTGTACCGCGACGCGATGTTGGTGTCCGGCGGGAGGTTGGTCGCCGCGCAGCGGGTGGTTCCGTTGCGTCCGAAGTCGACCCGCAGGACCACCTTGCACTCACCGCCGACGGCGCCGGGCGGGCGGTTGCCGACCGCGAAGTTCAGCGTCAGGCCGTAGTTGAAGTGGCCGCGGACGTCGTCGGCGTACGGGCTGCCCTGCACGGTGTAGTCGAAGGCGCAGGACGAGGTGGTGCATGCACCCGTCTGGCGCGAGGACACCACCGGCTGCTCCATCCAGAGGCCGGGGGCGGGCACCGACAGCAGATCCGAGACGAGTGCACGCTGGTTCGCGAACACCTTCTGGGCCTGGTCGGCCGGCTGCAGGCTGACCGCGGCGTCGATGTCGTAGGTGACCGGGCCCTGCACGCTCTGACCCTTGACGTTCGTGACGTTCTTCGTCTCCGGGTCGAAGGTGACCTCCCACGCTCCGATCTTCACCTTGTCGTCGCCGACGAACTCGATCGGCGGGTCGGTGGTGGGCCAGCGCCGGGCGTCGGGGGTGCCCTTGTTGGGCGCCGGGAGCTCGGCCCCGAGCTGCGGCGCGTCGCCGTTCTCGATGTTGCCGATGTCGCCGGCGAGGTTGTCCGGGCCGAGGATCGTGCCCAGGCGCGGCAGGCTGGTGAAGCGGGTGGAGGCCCACTTGTTGTCGAGCGGGGCGGCGTCGAGATTCGTCTTCTCGGAGTCGACGAGGAGTTCGTCCCACAGGGCGCCGGGGGCGCTGAGGAACGGGCTGTTGCCGATCTGCCGGTACTCGCCCTGCTGTGAGCCCAGGGTGATCGTGCCCTCGGCGGTGTTCGACGTGGTGGCGATCAGGTCGTCGAATTCGACCGTCCCTTCGCCGCGCTCGTCGTCGTATTTGTAGGTGACCTTGCCGGTGAACTTCGCCGCCGGGCTGGTCGCCATCTTGAACAGCACCTCGTCGAGGCTCTTCTGCGCACGGAAGGCGGGGGTGGGCTCCACGGTGCCGGCGCTGCTGAACGGGACGAACGACAGGACGAGCGCGATGACGAGGGCCAGTGCTCCGACACCGAGGGCGATGGCGGCGGGGACGATGGACGGTCTCTTCATGGCGCCTCTTCCTGCTCGCCGGGGCGTCGTCGCCGCGTGCGAGTTGTTCGCAGACAGGGCACCCCGAGCCGGTGATACCGCGTCATATTAGCCGCGGGACACGGCGATCGGGGCCTCAACCCACGGGGCCGGTCGGCTGTTCGGTCGACCACGTGCCGGGGTGGAGCGGACCGGCCGACGGGGGTCTGTCGGCGGTGGCGGGTAACCTGGACAACCGATGAACAGCTCTTCTTCTGCCCCTCTTCTCGCCGGTCGCGCGGGCGCCGCTCCCTCGGGTGCGGCCGCCGACGACCGGGTCGCGCGCCTGCTCGACGGTCTCAACCCGCAACAGCGCGCCGCGGTGCTCCACGCCGGCGCGCCGTTGCTGATCGTGGCGGGCGCGGGTTCGGGCAAGACGGCGGTGCTGACCCGCCGGATCGCCTACCTGCTCGCCGCGCGGGACGTCACGCCCGGGCAGATCCTGGCCATCACCTTCACCAACAAGGCCGCCGCGGAGATGCGCGAGCGGGTCATCGACCTCGTCGGCCCCCGCGCCGCCTACATGTGGGTCTCGACCTTCCACTCCACGTGCGTGCGCATCCTCCGGGCGCAGTCGGGGTTGCTGGAGAAGATGAACTCCAATTTCTCCATCTACGACGCCGACGACTCGAAGCGGTTGTTCGGCATGGTCATCCGTGACCTCGACCTCGACCCCAAGAAGTTCAGCCCACGCGGGGTGTCGGTGGCCGTGTCGAACTTCAAGAACGAACTGATCTCGCCCGACGAGGCGCTGGCCGCGGCACCCGAGGACGACCCGACGTCGACGACGATCGCGCAGATCTACGCCGAGTACCAGCGCCGTCTGCGCGCCGCGAACGCCTTCGACTTCGACGATCTGATCGGGGAGACCGTCGCCCTGCTGCATCGGCATCCGCAGGTCGCGGAGTATTACCGGCGCCGGTTCCGTCACGTCCTCGTCGACGAGTACCAGGACACCAACCACGCGCAGTACGTGCTCATCCGCGAACTGGTGGGGGAGCAGACCACCGCGAGTGGTCTCGAGCCGTCGGAGCTGTGCGTCGTCGGCGACGCCGACCAGTCCATCTACGCCTTCCGTGGTGCCACCATTCGCAACATCGAGGAGTTCGAACGCGACTTCCCGTCCGCCGAAACCGTTCTGCTCGAACAGAACTACCGGTCGACACAGACGATCCTGTCGGCGGCCAACGCCGTCATCGCGCGCAACTCGAACCGGCGCGAGAAGAAGTTGTGGACCGACTCCGGTGACGGCGAACTCATCGTCGGCTACGTCGCCGACTCCGACCGTGACGAGTCGACGTTCATCGCCAAGGAGATCGAGGAACTCACCGACTACTCGATCGGCGGGTCGTCGAGTCACAAATACTCCGACATCGCGGTGTTCTACCGCACCAACACCGGCTCGCGTGCGATCGAGGAGGTGTTCGTCCGGCACGGGATTCCGTACAAGGTCGTCGGCGGCACCAAGTTCTACGAGCGCAAAGAAGTGCGGGATGTGGTGGCCTACCTGCGGGTGGTCGCCAACCCCGACGACTCGGTCAGCCTGCGCCGGATTCTCAACACGCCTCGGCGCGGTATCGGCGATCGCGCGGAAGCCTGCGTCGCCGTGCATTCGGAGAACACCGGACGGAGCTTCTACGAGTCGCTGATGGACGCTGCCGAGGGCAAGGTCGCATTGCTCAACACGCGGGCGGTCAAGCAGATCGGCGGGTTCGTCGAACTCATCGAAGGGCTCCGGTCGGACTTCCTGACCCACTTCGGCGAGGCCGGCACGGAGGACGCGGATGTGGCCTTCCTCGATGCCACCGAGGAGTCGGCCGACATCGGTGAACTCGTCGACGCGATCGTCGAGCGCACCGGCTACCGCGCCGAACTCGAGGCGTCCAACGATCCGCAGGACGGCGCACGCCTCGACAACATCAACGAACTCGTCGCCGTGGCACGGGAATTCAGTGCCGACGCCGCGCAGGTCGACGCCGATGCCGACGACCCCGACGTCGAGGTGGACCGCGAGGGCGAGCCCGAACCCGGTTCGCTCGCAGCGTTTCTCGAGCGGGTCTCACTCGTCGCCGACGCCGACCAGGTGCCGGATGAGGGCGAGGGCGTGGTCACGATGATGACCCTGCACACCGCCAAGGGCCTCGAGTTCCCGGTCGTCTTCGTCACCGGTTGGGAGGACGGCCATTTCCCGCATATGCGCGCGCTCGGCGATCCGGCCGAGCTGAGCGAGGAACGGCGCCTGGCCTACGTCGGGATCACGCGCGCCAAGCAGCGTCTGTACCTCACCCGGTCGGTCACCCGCGCCTCCTGGGGGCAGCCGGTGTCGAACCCGGAATCCCGTTTCCTGCAAGAGATCCCGCAACACCTCGTCGACTGGCGCCGAACCGAACCCAAGCGCTCCATGCGCGGCTTCGGCGGATCGTCGGGCGGCGTGTTCGGCCGCGACGGGGCATTCTCCGGTTCGGGTGGTTCGTCGATGGGCCGTGGCCGGTCGTCGTACTCGTCGGATCCGGCGCGCGGACGCAACAAGCAGGTTAAGCTCGACATCGGCGACCGACACAACCATCCGAAGTACGGGATGGGCAAGGTCGTGGCCAAGGAGGGCAGTGGCGCCACCGAGCGCGTGACGATCGACTACGGCGGCAGCGCGGGACGCGTCACGCTTCTCACCGCGGGCGGGATTCCCGGGGACAAGCTCTGAAGGCTGGATTGGCGTCGAGCGCGCGTCCGATCCCTGATCCGAAAGAAGTGACCCCTACTGCTCCCTGAGGAGCGCCCGGAGCTTGCGGAGGGCGCGTCACGAAGGGTCCTGGTGAGATGCGGTTGTGTCGTCTTCCGGATCAGGGAGCGGAGTGAAACGCTCGCCAGCTCATTCCCCGATTCGACTGGAAATTCTCGTCCCCGTCAGCATGGCCGAAGGGCAATGTGCCCTTCAATCATGCTGAGATGGACGAGAATTGAACGTCAGTTCGCAATCCGGCCAGGTATCAATACCGGATGCGCAGCGTGAGCGCGCTGGTATGGCGCCACCAAGCAACAAGAGGTGACCTGTAGAGCCTTCTGCTAGCCGGTGTAACCGGAGAGCTTCACGCCCTTGGCGGCGAGCCAGGGCACGGGGTCGATTTTGGTGTTGCCGTTCTTCCACACCTCGAAGTGCAGGTGCGGGCCGAACGAGAAGCCCTCGTTGCCCACCAGAGCGATGACGTCGCCGGCGGTGACGCGCTGGCCTTCGGTGACCAGGACGCCCGAGGAGGCCATGTGGCCGTACATGGTGACCGTGCCGTCGGCGGCCTGGATCTGAACCCAGTGGCCGTATCCCGACGCGGGCTCGGCCTTGATCACGACCCCGTCGGTGGCGGCGTGGATCGGGGTGCCGAGGGGAGCGGCCATGTCGATGCCGCCGTGCATGGTGCCCCAGCGCATCGCGAAGGCGGAGGTGAAGTCGTAGCTGCCGAGCGGGATCGGCGAGGTGAAGAGCGGGCGCCGGGCCAGGGCCTCGCGACGATCCTGGTCCGCCGCCATCTTGGCGCCCACACCCAGCTGGTTGGTGAAGACGTTCATCTGGTCGGTCTGCGCGGTCGCAGCAGCGACGCCGGGGCCCAGTTCCACGGGTGCGGCGCCCGGAGCGGTGGCGTCGTTGACGGCCGCGGCGTTCACGGGTGCGGGCGCCTCGTCGTTCGTGCCGACCTGAGCGACCGCGGCGACGGCCGCGCCGGCGGCCATGGCGATGAGGGCTGCGCGTCCGCCCTTGAGGGCGTTCGGCGGCGCCGCGATGCGGTGCTTGCCGCCACGTCGGACCCGTTGTCCGGCCGGATTCGTCCGGAAGGGGCGATGCTCGGTGTCGTCATCGAGATCGTCGAGCGAATGGAGTTCGCCCCCGTCGAAGCTGTCGAGCTCGGCGCCCTCGACGTCGAACGGCTCGTCGTGCCCGTACTGATCGAACTCGTGCTCGGGGATCAGGATGTCCTGAGTGATCTCCGAACGGGTGGGACGGTAGTAGCCCTGCCACGACGACGGCGTCCAGCCGGCGTCGGAGTGCTCGCGAGTGGAGGTGTCGGAGTCTGCGAAGTCGAACTCGAAGTCGGTGAGGTCGTACCCGGCCGCATCGTCGGTGTCGACGATGGGGATGATCGTGGTCATCTCTTCCGCTGTGACGTCATCGATCAACCCGCCCGATCGGACGCGGCCCGATCCGCGTGAGACACCGAGTCCCGCCAAATCGTCCACCTCATCTCTTCGCTACCGCATCTCGTCGCCAGCGGATCGAAGTCACCGTCCGTAATCCTTCTGTGACCACCGCTGAGAGCCGACGGTAACGAAATGATTGCGGCAAGTCCAACCGTAGAAAGCGACAAACCGGCATATTGTGAGCTGAGTCACAAGACTGGGTCGGCGAGTATAGAAATTGCCGGATTTTCTGTTCACTACAGCAAATTCAACCTGTGAAGACCGCGCGCCGATGGATTCTGCGGTCGTCGCAGTTCATGGGGTCGGACCGACGCTGTGGACCTCACGTCACGACGTCAATACTGTGAGAACCGACCGAGCGAGTGATCTGTCGCACAAGCGTAGGGTGCGCGCGGGGTGGCGATTCCCGACAGGTTTAAAGTCCGATATGGCCCGCATTACACCCTTGCGCGGGCAAATCTACGAGATGGTGAGCTGAATGGATCTCTTCGAATACCAGGCGAAGGAACTGTTCGCCAAGCACGGGGTTCCCACCACACCCGGTCGGGTGACCGATGATGCCGCCGATGCGCGGGCGATCGCCGAGGAAATCGGCAAGCCCGTGATGATCAAGGCGCAGGTCAAGACCGGCGGGCGTGGCAAGGCAGGCGGCGTCAAGTACGCCGCGACCCCGGACGACGCGCAGTCCCACGCTTCCAACATCCTTGGCCTCGACATCAAGGGCCACGTCGTCAAGAAGCTGCTGGTCGCCGAGGCCAGCGACATCGCAGAGGAGTACTACATCTCCTTCCTGCTCGATCGCACCAACCGCTCCTACCTGGCCATGTGCTCGGTCGAGGGCGGTATGGAGATCGAAGAGGTCGCAGCGACCAAGCCCGAGCGCCTCGCGCGGGTCGCCGTCGACGCCGTGAAGGGTGTCGATCTGGAAACCGCGCGCTCGATCGCCGAGCAGGGCCATCTGCCTGCCGAGGTGCTCGACGCCGCAGCGGTCACCATCGCGAAGCTCTGGGAGGTCTTCGTCAAGGAAGATGCCACCCTGGTCGAGGTCAACCCGCTCGTCCGCACTCCGGACGATCAGATCCTCGCCCTCGACGGCAAGGTCACCCTCGACGCCAACGCCGACTTCCGTCAGCCCGGCCACGAGGAGTTCGAGGATCGCGACGCCACCGATCCCCTGGAGCTCAAGGCCAAGGAGAACGACCTCAACTACGTCAAGCTCGACGGCGAGGTCGGCATCATCGGCAACGGCGCGGGCCTGGTCATGTCGACCCTCGACGTGGTCGCCTACGCCGGTGAGAAGCACAACAACGTGAAGCCCGCGAACTTCCTCGACATCGGCGGCGGCGCCTCGGCCGAGGTCATGGCTGCCGGCCTCGACGTCATCCTCGGCGACGAGCAGGTCAAGAGCGTCTTCGTCAACGTCTTCGGTGGCATCACCGCATGTGACGCCGTCGCCAACGGCATCGTCGGTGCTCTCGAGAAGCTGGGGTCCGACGCCAACAAGCCGCTGGTCGTCCGCCTCGACGGCAACAAGGTCGACGAAGGCCGCAAGATCCTGGCCGATGCGAACCACCCGTTGGTCACGCTCGCCGAAACCATGGACTCGGGCGCCGACAAGGCCGCCGAGCTGGCGAGCAAGTAAGGGAGCCACGGAATATGTCGATCTTTCTGAACAAAGACAACAAGGTAATCGTCCAGGGCATCACCGGCGGTGAGGGCACCAAGCACACCGCTTTGATGCTCAAGGCCGGCACCAACATCGTCGGCGGTGTCAACGCGCGCAAGGCCGGCACCACCGTGTCGCACGTCGACGCCGACGGCAACAACGTCGAGCTGCCGGTGTTCGCATCGGTCGCCGAGGCCATGAAGGAGACCGGGGCCGACACCTCGATCGCCTTCGTGCCGCCGAAGTTCTCCAAGGACGCCATCATCGAGGCCATCGACGCGGAGATCCCGCTGCTCGTGGTCATCACCGAGGGCATTCCGGTGCAGGACTCCGCCTACGCGTGGGCCTACAACGTGGAGAAGGGTGAGAAGACCCGCATCATCGGCCCCAACTGTCCCGGCATCATCACCCCGGGTGAGGCGCTGGTGGGCATCACGCCGAACAACATCACCGGCAAGGGTCCGATCGGTCTGGTCTCCAAGTCGGGCACCCTGACCTACCAGATGATGTACGAGCTGCGCGATCTCGGCTTCTCGACCGCCATCGGCATCGGCGGCGACCCGGTCATCGGCACCACCCACATCGACGCCATCGAGGCGTTCGAGAAGGATCCCGAGACCAAGCTGATCGTGATGATCGGTGAGATCGGCGGCGACGCCGAGGAGAAGGCAGGCGAATACATCAAGGCCAACGTGACCAAGCCGGTCGTCGGCTATGTCGCGGGCTTCACCGCCCCCGAGGGCAAGACCATGGGCCATGCCGGCGCCATCGTCTCCGGCGGTGCGGGCACCGCGCAGGGCAAGAAGGAAGCCCTCGAGGCTGCGGGCGTCAAGGTCGGCAAGACGCCGTCCGAGACCGCCGCGCTGGCGCGGGAGCTCTACGAGGCACTGTAAGAAGTCGCGAGAACCGAAGAACCCGAGCGGGTCTGCCCGCTCGGGTTTTTTCGTGGGCCGACCGACCGGATCGGCGCGTGCGATAATTCGTCGGTGAACTCCCCGGCGCGACGCGGCGCGATCTCCCAGCTGGCAGGGGAGTCGATGCGGTTCGCCGGGGTGGTGGTCGACGTCGCGGAACGTCTACCCCTCGCGGGCGGGGTCGTCGGGTCCGTCCGTGCGCGGCTGGCCGAGGCCGCCGACACCGCTGTCACCGTGGTGGTCTCGACGACGCGAGCCGTTCTGGGAGTCGTCATCCGTGAGGTCGTCGACGCATTGGTCGAGGAGGTCGACCTCACCGACCTCGTCCTCACCCACGTCGACCTGAAACGACTCATCAGCGAGGTCCTTGCACTCATCGACATCGACGAGGTGATCACCACGGTCGATCTCGATCGGGCTGTCGCACAGGTGGATCTGATGGCGGCGATCGATCTGGTGGACCTCGACAGGGTGATCGGCAAGGTCGATCTCGACTCCGTCGCCACCCGGATCGACATCGACGCGATCGCGGCCCGGATCGACATCGACGCCATCCTCGGGCGCGTCGACCTGATCGGACTCGCCGAAGAGATCATCGACGGTGTCGACCTCCCCGACATCATCCGGGAGGCGAGCACGTCGGTGACCGCCGATGTGATGACCGACGTGCGCAGCACCAGCGAACGTGCCGACGACGCGGTGGCCAACGCGGTCAACCGATTCTTGCGTCGCCGCGGTGCCGCGGCCATCGAGGCAGCTCCCGATGAGGAGGGGCCACGATGACCGCGGAACCGAAACCGACAGAGCCGCTGCAGAACTCGTCCCCGACGACGCCCGGTCTGCCGCCCGTGCACAAGGCCCATGCGGTGCAGGACCGGGACAAGAACGCGGGCATCGTCAGCCGGGGGATCGCCTCGTTCCTCGACCTGCTCGTCGTGTGGACGATCCTCGGCGCCGCCTACGCGGGCCTGTCCCTGATGAAGTTCGTCCTCGCGGTCAGCGAATTCTCGCTGCCCCAGGTGGATCTCATCTTCACGACGGCCGGCTTCGTGCTGGTGGCGGTGCTCTACCTCGCGACGTGCTGGGAGGTGTCCGGACGCACCCTCGGCGCGGTCGTGATGGGCTTGCGCGTGGTCAATTCGGAGGGGGCGCGCATCCGGCCGACCATCGCGGTCCTGCGGGCACTGCTCTGCACGTTCTTCGCGATCGGGCTGGTGTGGGTGATGGTCGACCGGCGTCGGCGGTCGATCGCCGACATCCTCCTCCGCACGCGGGTCATCTACTCTCGGTGACCGCCTTGAGCCGGCCCAGCCCCTTCTCGAAGTCCTTGCCCAACAGCTTGTCGAAGATGCCGAAGACACCGGCGACGCGACTGAAGATCGTCTGCCGGCCGACCATCGTCCACGACACCCGCGTCGCCTGACCCTGCGGAGTGAGTTCGAAGGTGACGGTGTTGGTGGCCTTCATCGGCTTCTCGAAGTCGAGGCGCACCTCGACCTCACGCGGCTCGTCGATGCGGATGATCTCCATGGCGCCGCGTCCGGCCTTCTTGTTTCCCGACCAGGCGTATTTCGCCCCGACACCGGACTCCGCGCCGGAGTACTCCCGGGACAGGTCCGGATCGACGTCCTCCCAGGGGGACCAGTGGACCCACTGGTGAAAGTCGGTCAGGTACGGGAGCACCGCACTGGGCGGTGCGTCGACGGTGATGGATCGGACGATGCGGAACGTGTCGGACATGAGGGCCCCCGGGTGGGTCGGTCGGAACGGAAAGGCTGACGAGAGTATGACACCGGGCGCCGACGGAAATCATCGCGTCGGGGCGTCGCGGAGATTGTCGACGTCAGGCCGGAGCCACCCGGCCGCGGCGGGATACGGTGTGAGGCATGGGTGAGCGGGCACGGCTGACGGCAACAGACCTGCGCGTGATGATCGTCGACGACGGTACGTGGGAACCGTGGGATGCGCCGGTCGGTGAGCCGGCCACGACGTCCGATGGCGCGGACGACACCTATGCCATCGAGCTCGGCCGGGCACGCCGAAAGAGCGGTTCGGACGAATCGGTCACCACCGGCGCCGGCGCGATCGGCGGCCGGCGAGTGGCGATCGTGCTGGGGGAGTTCGAGTTCCTCGGCGGGTCGATCGGGCGCGATGCGGGGGCCCGGATCGTCGCAGCGGTCCGACGCGCGACACGCGAACGACTTCCGCTGCTGGCGTTTCCCGCCTCCGGAGGCACCCGGATGCAGGAGGGGACCGCGGCGTTCCTGCAGATGGTCGCCATCACGGGTGCCGTGACCGACCACAAGGCCGCCGGCCTGCCCTACCTGGTGTACCTGCGTCATCCGACCACGGGCGGGGTATTCGCGTCGTGGGGTTCGCTCGGCCACATCACCTGGGCGGAACCCGGAGCGCTCATCGGTTTTCTCGGGCCGCGCGTCTACGAAGGCCTGTACGGGGAGCCCTTTCCGGCCGATGTCCAGACCGCGGAGAATCTGGTACGCACAACGGTTGTCGACGACGTGGTCGATCCCGTCGATCTGCCGGCCCGCCTCGCCGCGGTGCTGCGACTGCTCGACGCGCGTGACCGGCCGTCGTCGGACGACTCGGTGACGGTACGTCCGCAGCGCACGCAGTCGGGGGAGCCGGAGGACACCTGGGCCTGTGTGCTCGCCACCCGCGAGGCCGGACGCGCGGGCCTGGTCGAGTTCCTGGCCGGCGGGGATTCGGCGCCACTGTCGGATGCCGGGCCACTGCGCTTCTCGCTCAGCGACTTCGACGGTCGGGTCGCGTTGGTCGTCGGCTACGACCGGACGTCACAGGCGGCGGGCGACCTCCCGGGGCCGCGACATCTGCGCGAGGCGCGGCGGGCGATCATGGCGGCCGGCGACCTCGGACTCCCGGTGGTCACCGTGATCGACACCCCGGGCGCGGAACTGTCGGTCGTCGCCGAGGAGGGTGGCCTCGCCGCGCAGATAGCGCGCTGCACAGTCGAATTGCTCAGTGTGCGCGTGCCGACGGTCTCGGTCCTCCTCGGGCAGGGTGCGGGCGGCGCCGCGCTCGCGCTGTTCCCCGCCGACGTCCGGGTCGCGCGCGCCGACGCCTGGCTCTCGCCGTTGCCGCCCGAGGGAGCGAGTCTCATCGTGCACCGTGATCTCGGCCATGCCGGTGAGATGGCCTCGCGGCAGGGCATTCTCGCCGGGCGCATGGCCGCGCAGGGCATGATCGACCACGTCGTCGACGCCGGATCGGACGACGAAGCGCTGTCGGCGATCCGCGACTGGATCGGCCGGTACCTCGCGGGATCGCCGGTTCCGGACGACGAGGCACGGACGCGCGTGCCGGCGGCGGACGCTCGATGACCGACCGGATCGTCGCCGTCGGGGCGCTCATCACCGACCAGTCAGGGCGAATCCTGTTGATCCTGAGGCGAAACGAACCGTCCGCCGGACACTGGAGCCTCCCCGGCGGCCGGGTCGAACCCGGGGAGTCGCTGGAGCAGGCGGTGGTCCGCGAGGTCGAGGAGGAAACCGGATTGCGGGTGACGGTCGGCGAACCGGCCATCCGACTCGAGATCCCGGTCGGCGACGGACGGGTGTACGAGGTGCACGACTTCCGAGCCGAGATACGTTCTGGGGAACTGCGTCCAGGTGACGACGCCGCCGACGCGGCGTACTTCACACCGGCCGAGGTCCGTCGGGCGAAGGTCACGAACCGGTTGGTGGAGTACCTGGAGCAGGCCGGTGTGTTACCGCCGGAGTCGCCCTGACGGGTCGTCGGTGACGGTCCCGGCGCAGCGGGGTCGACGTGGTGCACAGAAGTGGTTTTGTGCAGGATGGAGACATGACCGATCTACTGCCCCTGGACCCTGACCAACTCCTCACCACCACCCGCTCGGTGCGCAAGCGTCTCGACTTCGAGCGTCCCGTGCCGCTCGACGTGGTCAAGGAGGCGCTCGAGGTCGCGTTGCAGGCGCCGACCGGCAGCAACAGCCAGACCTGGCACTGGATCGTGCTCACCGATCCCGACCTGAAGCAGAAGGTCGCGGATTACTACGCACAGTCGTTCGCCAAGTACTACACCGGCCAGGCTCCGCGGGACGAGACCGGTAAGCGCGTCGCGTCCAGTGCCCAGTACCTCGCCGACACGATGGGGCAGGTTCCGGTGCTGGTCATCGGCGCCATCTACACCGGCGGTGACCTGCCGGCTGGTAACCAGGCCGGTGTCTGGGGCTCGTTGCTGCCGGGCGCCTGGAGCCTGCAGCTGGCGTTGCGTGCCCGCGGCCTCGGGTCGGCGTGGACGACCCTCCATCTCAACTACGAGAAGGAGGTCGCCGAGCTTCTCGGAATCCCGGCCAACATCCATCAGGGCGTGTTGCTGCCGGTGGCCTACAGCAAGGGCACCGATTTCAAGCCTGCGCCGCGCAAGCCCCTCGACTCGGTACTCCACATCGACGGTTGGTGAGTGCGGGGTGCCGGGTCACGGCTGATCCGGCACCTCACACCGCAGTGCCGCCAACGCCATCGCGGTGAGGAGGCGGCGCAGTCCGTGCTGGTCGAAGTCGGGCAGGCGCGGCGAGGAGTTGAGCAACCCGAACATCGCGTGCACGCGCACGCGGGCTTCGTCGCGGTCGAGCGTGCCCCCGTTCTCGTCGGTCACCGCGAGGAGCACATCCACCCACCGCTCCACGTAGCGGCGCTGCAACAGCCGGACCCGGTGGTTGGCGTCCGGGGTCATCGACGGCAGGTCCCGATCCTGCACCGTGATGAGGTCGGGACGGGTGACGAGTACGTCGATGTGAAAGCCGATGAGCGCGACCAGCGTTTCCGACGGCGAACCGCCGCGGTCGGCGACCGCGGCACCGCCGTCGTGCAGTCGCTGACTGATGTCGATGAGCATCTCGTCGAGCAACTCGGTCTTGGAGGAGAAGTGGCGGTACATCGCCGGGCCGCTCACCCCGACCGCTCGTCCGATGTCCTCCAGTCGCACGCCGGCGAATCCGCGCTCGGCCATCTGGTGGGCGGCGGCGGACAGCAATTCCGCACGACGGGCCGCCTTGGCCTGGGTTCGGCGCGTCGGCGGACGATTCGTGATCTCCGATTCGTCCTCGCGCGGTTCGTGCGTCGCGGACATCGATCCCGAACTCTACGCGTTCACGCGTGCGGACGAGATGCAGCGCGGCCGTCGTCGACGCGCGGATCCCGGTGTGGGTGACCCGGTCGAATGAAAACTGTGCGGGCCGCTGCTTCAGGGGCCGGGCAGGGCTTAGTCTTGCGCATGATCGCGCGCCGGACGGCGGGCGCAGAACAGTCCGAAAGGGCGGCGGGCCGAGTCCCGCAGCAGCGACGAGGAGCCGACCGTGAACCCAGGCGAACCACAGCACCCCGGCGGTCAGTGGTCAGGCGTTCCGCAGGGCCCGCCGCAGACCGGGGGCTTCGCCGGCAACCAGGATCAGACGGCCCACGTCCAGCATCCCGGCACCGGGAGTCTTCCCGGTCAACAGTGGACCACCGGCGCGCCGTACCCGCCTCCCGGTTGGGGACAGCCGGCCCGCGGGCCACGTGCCGACCTGTCGGTGATCTTCGCGCTGGCCTCCGCGGTCGCGGGGGTGGTCACGTACTTCATGGGCTTCCTCGGGTGGATCTCGGTCGGGGTCGGTGCCGAGGAGGAACTCAACCGTTGGGGAACGGATTTCGAGGAAGGGCAGGGCGGCATACCCGCGTACTTCTCCTACGAGATCGTCCTGAACCCCGGCAAGTTCTTCATCCTGCTCGGGGTCGTCGGCATCGCGGCGACGTTCGTGCTGGTTCCGAGCTATCGCAAGGCGCTGCCGTTCCTCGCGGTCGTCGGAGTCGCCGCGTGGCTGGCCCTGTTCGCCGCGGCACTGATCACGCCGCCGTTCCTCGACCTCGGTGCCGGTGCGATCGTCGGGCTGATCCTGGGATTCCTGCAGGTGGCGCTGCTCATGGCAGCGGCGTTCTTGTACGGTCTGAAGAAGGATGACTCGCCCAACCGGGGATGACGGCCCCGACGATCCGATCGTTCGCCTCCTGCGTCGTGCGGGATGTGTCTTCGCCGACGAAGAAGCCGCGCTGCTTCGCGAACACACCACCAGCGCAACCGAACTCGACGCGCTCTGTGCCCGACGCGTGGCCGGCGAGCCGATCGAGCATCTGGTGGGATGGGTGCAGTTCGGCGAGTTGCGGTTGTCCGTGGGCACGGGCGTCTTCGTGCCGCGGCAGCGTTCCCTGTTGTTGGCGCGCACCGCGATCGCCGCAGCAGATGCGTGCCGGTCGCCGACCGTACTCGAGGCGTTCTGTGGTGTCGCACCCATCGCCGCGAGTGTTGCGGCCGCGGTGCCCGGCGCCGAACTGCATGTCGTCGATGCCGACGCCACCGCGCTCGGCTTCGCGCGCCGAAACCTGCCGGGCGGGACCGGGATTCACCTCGGTGCCGGGCTCGTCCCGCTGCCGCCAGCACTACGCGGCCGCCTGGACGTGATCGCCGCAGTACCTCCCTACGTGCCCGAGTCTGCGCTCGGACTGCTGGCGCCGGAGGCGCGGGATCACGAACCGCGCGGCGCGCTGCTCGGCGGCCGGGACGGCCTCGACCACGTCACGGCGTTGATCGCCGACGCCCGGAGATGGCTTGCCGTCGGTGGCGAGTTGCTGATCGAGATGAACACCGCCCAGTACGACCTGGTCGCCGTCGCCCCGCCGACCAGAGCGCACTACGAGTGCGAGGTCGTCGCGGGCGACGACGGCCAGACCGCCGTGGCGCGTCTTCGGCGGGCACGCTGAGGCCGGATGGAAACCACCCTCCAGCGGTGGCCCGACGCGCGCCTCATGGGCGTCGGGTGCGCTGTAACGGGCGGTTTTCAGTTGCGCTAGCTCGAAAGCCTCAGATCCCCAGCACCTCCCGCTGCCGTGCGACCGCTTCCCGGTAGCGCTCGACGTTGGCCATCTTGATCCCCTCGTAACCCCGGACCATGTCCGGTAGTTCCGCGAGGTCGACGACCGCGGGTAGTCGGTCCGCGCCGATGCGACCACTGGCGAGCGCATCGAGCACGGCGTCGACGAGTTCCCGGTATTCGATGACCAGCGCACGTTCGGTGCGACGGATCTCGCTGCGGCCGAACGGGTCCAGTCGCGTTCCCCGGAGACGCTTCATCTTCGCGAGCGCGGTCAGCGGGGTGTCGGCCCACGATCCCAGCGCCAGCTTCTCGCGCATCCCCATACTCCGCAGGGTCGGCGGATGGAGCCGCACCGCGACCTCGGCGTCGGCGCCGAACTCGTCGGCGATGCGCGCGGCGAACGCCGGGTCCTGCGTGAGCCGGGCGACCTCGTACTCGTCCTTGTAGGCCATCAGCTTGAACAGGTTCCGGGCGACGGCGGCGGTGAGCGAGGGGTCGGATGCGACGCGTCGTACGCGGTCGACCGTGTCGAGGTAGGTTCGCGCGTATTTCTCGTCGGAGTGGGCGGTCAGCTCGTCGTACCGGATCGCGATGGTGCGCCGGAGGTCGGCGTCGATATCCCCGAGCGCGCTGACCACCTCGAGGGCGTGGCGGCTCGGTTCGATCTCGGCGACCCCGCGACCGTGCAGTCCGTCGATGGTGCCGGACACGGAGTCGGGATCGGCCACGACCTGCCGCCCGCGCCGGAACGCCTGGACGTTCGCATCCACGGCCACGCCGTTGAGCTCGATCGCCCGCTCGATGGATTCCGCCGAGATGGCCAGCGCCCCGGCTTGATACGCAGCACCGACCATCAGCATGTTGGCGTACTGCTCGTCGCCGAACAAGGCTGTCGACACCGCTCCCGAATCGAGGTACACAGTCCGCGCGACCCGGGAGTCGACCGCGGAGTGGACGGCGGAGTCCGCCGGGAACCCGACCGAGGTGTCGATGACCATCAACCCGGTCGGCACCTGGGTGGTCGAGACGATCGCGACCGTCTTCTCGGGAGCGGTGACCTTGAGGTTGACCGGGTCGGTACCGACCAGCGGGTCGCACACGAGGTACAGGTCGCAGTCCTCGGACGCCACCTTCGCCGCCTGCTCCAGCGGATGCGGGGCCACCTTGATGTCGCTGACCACGGCGCCGCCCTTCTGCGCGAGCCCGGTCATGTCGACGGTCCGGGCCGAGTGGCCGTCGAGGACGGCAGCGGTGGCCAGGACCTGGGACACGGTCACCACGCCGGTACCGCCGATACCCGTGATGCGCAGGGAGAAGGTGTCGCGGATGGCGGGGACCGCGGGCATCGGCAACACGGTGTCCGCCAGATCGGCTGCGCGCGTGCGGATGCGGTCGGTGCCCGGGGTGACCGTGACGAACGACGGGCAGTCGCCCTTGAGGCAGGAGAGGTCGAGGTTGCACGAACTCTGGTCGATGCGCGTCTTGCGTCCGAACTCGGTCTGGACCGGGTGCACCGAGAGGCAGTTCGACTTCTCGCCGCAGTCGCCGCACCCCTCGCAGATGCGTTCGTTGATCAGGACGCGACGAGTGGGGGTGGGCATGGCGCCGCGCTTGCGCTTGCGGCGCTTCTCGGCGGCGCAGTGCTGATCGTGGACGAGCACCGAGACGCCCGCGACGCCCGCGAGTTCGGTCTGTACCTCGAGCAGGTCATCGCGGTGGCGAACCTCGACGGTGTCGGGGAGTCCCAGCGTACGAACGTGTTTCGGGTCGTCGGAGGTGACCACGACCCGGCTGACGCCTTCGTCGAGCAACAGTGACGTCAACCGCGGCAGGGTCATCCCGCCCACCGGATCCTGTCCACCGGTCATCGCGACGGTGCCGTTGTAGAGCAGCTTGTAGGTTATGTTCGCGCCCGACGCCACGGCGGCCCGCAACGCCAGCGACCCCGAGTGCGAGAAGGTTCCGTCGCCGATGTTCTGCACGAAGTGGTCCGCGGACACGAACGGGGCCATGCCGATCCACTGCGCGCCCTCGCCGCCCATCTGGGTGACCCCGGCGATGTCGCCGACCTGCCGGGGATCCATCAGCAACACCATCGCGTGACAACCGATGCCGGCGCCGACCAGGGTGTTCTCGGCGACCTTCGTCGAACTGTTGTGGGGGCAGCCGGAGCAGAAGTACGGCGTGCGCACCGCCAACGGGAGTTCGATGCGGGTGCGGCGAGCGGCTTTGCGGTCGAGCCAGATCCGCGCGGCGTCGACCCCGTGGCGGGCGAGACGGTCGGCGAGTCCTCGGGTCACCGCGTCGACGTCGAGTTCGCCGAAGCGGGAGAACAAGGTCGATCCGTCTTCATGCACCTTCCCCACGATGCGCGGGGCCCGCGGGTGGCGGAACAGGATGTCGCGCATCATCGTCTCGATGAAGTCGCGCTTCTCCTCGACCACGATGACCACGTCGAGATCGCCGGTGGCGGTGTCGAACATGAAGCGATCCAGGATCTCTCGCTCGATCGGGTAGACCATGCCGAGCTTGAGGATGCGGATTCCGAGCCGGCGCAGATCCTCGTCGTCGATCCGCATCAGTCGCAGTGCTTCCCGGAGATCGAGGTAGGTCTTTCCCGCGGCGACGATGCCGATGCGGTCGTCGGGACTCGAGACCACGATCCGGTTGAGGCCGTTGAGCCGTGCGTACTCCTGCGCACGCGGGAGCCGGGTGGTCAGCTGATTCTGTTCGAGTTCCATGAGATGGGCGCCGAGCAGTCGTCCGCTGGGCACGTGGGGGCTCGTCCCGAGGTCGCCGTAGACGGGCACTATGCGGTCCGGGTCGACGCGTGCGGTCGACGCGCCGTCCGCGACGTGCGCGGAGATCTTGAGCGAGGTCCAGACCCCGCTGGTGCGACTCATGAGCGCCGCATGGACACCGAGATCCAGGATGTCCTGGGAATCGGCCGGATAGAGGATCGGGATGTAGAGGTCGGCCAGCGCCATCTCCGACGCGCACGGGACCGTCGAGGATTTCGCGCCCGGGTCGTCACCGACGAGCGCGACCGCGCCACCGGCGGAATGGGTTCCGATGAGGTTCGCGTGCCGCAGGGCGTCCGTCGCGCGGTCGAGACCGGGCGCCTTGCCGTACCAGTATCCGACGACGCCGTCGCGGGGGAGTCCGTCCGCGGACGGCGTCAATTCGGCACCGCCGATGACCTGTGCGGCGAGCTGTGAACCCATCACCGAGGTCGCGGCGAGCTCTTCGTTGAGACCGGGCCGGTGGATGACGTCGTACGGGGCGAGATGCTCGTGCCGTCGGGCGAGTTCGAGATCGTAACCGGCGAGGGGAGAGCCCTCGTAGCCGGAGATGAACGAGGCGGTCCGAAGGCCGGAACGGCGGTCGACGCGAGCGCGGTCGCGGACCATGCGTACCAGGGCCTGGATGCCGGTGAGGTAGATGTCACCGGACTCGCGGGTGTAGCGGTCGTCGAGCGAGAACCCGGTGGCTGCCGTCTCGGGCGGCGTGCCGGGGGTCGGGACGTGCTCGGAGCGAGCGCGGTCGTCTGCGAGGGTCATGGGGTCACCTGGCCTTCTATGTGCGGTGGCCGGTCCGGGGTTCCGGGGTGTCGGCGCATCGGTTGTGTCGGCCCGGGGGTGGTGGGCCTGCCACAACAGTACGAGAAGACGTGATGCGCGTCACGTACGTCATGTCGACGCGGTGGATGAACCGGGGCGTGACATGGGCCACTTGATCGCGTACGATCACTTTCAGTTAATAGCCACTAACTGAAGGGTCGACGGTGACCAGCACGCTCGACGGCTTCCGGGCCGCACACCAGCGCAATCTCGACCTGCTCGACGAACGCCTGCGAGAGGTGTCCGCCGGTGGCGGCGCGAAGGCTCGTGATCGCCACGTCGCTCGCGGAAAGTTGCTTCCGCGGGACCGGGTCGACGGGCTGCTCGACGTCGGGTCGCCGTTCATCGAGGTGGCCCCGCTCGCGGCCTTCGGGATGTACGGCGGCAAGGTGCCCGCCGCCGGGGTCATCGCCGGCGTGGGGCGTGTCGCGGGTCGCGAGTGCATGATCGTCGCCAACGACGCCACGGTCTCCGGCGGCACGTACCACCCGGTCACGGTCAAGAAGCATCTGCGTGCGCAGGAGATCGCGGCGGCCAACCGGCTCCCGTGCATCTACCTCGTCGACTCGGGCGGTGCGATGTTGCTCCAGCAGGACGAGGTGTTCCCCGACCGGGATCACTTCGGACGGATCTTCTTCAATCAGGCGACCATGAGCGCCGCCGGCATCCCGCAGATCGCCGCGGTGCTCGGGTCGTCGACCGCCGGCGGGGCCTACGTCCCGGCGATGAGCGACGAGACGGTGATCGTGCGCAATCAGGGCACCATCTTCCTCGCGGGCCCGCCGCTGGTGAAGGCGGCGACCGGGGAAGATGTCTCCGCCGAGGACCTGGGCGGTGGTGCGATGCACTCGTCGGTCTCCGGTGTCACCGACCACCTCGTCGACAACGACCAGCAGGCGCTCGCCAAGGTCCGCGAGATCGTCGCGACCCTCGGGCCCCGTGAGGCGCCACAGTGGGAGACGATCCCGGTCCGCGAGCCGGTGCGGCCGCAGACCGACATCTACGACGTGGTGCCCACCGACCCGCGAACTCCGTACGACGTCCGGTCGGTCATCGAAATACTGTGCGACGGAGGAGAATACAACGAGTTCAAGGCAAACTACGGCACCAGTCTGGTGACGGCGTTCGCGCACCTGCACGGTCACCCGGTGGGGATCGTCGCCAACAACGGTGTCCTGTTCAGCGAATCCGCGCTGAAGGGAGCTCATTTCATCGAACTGTGCGACCAGCGTCGCATCCCGTTGCTGTTCCTGCAGAACATCACCGGCTTCATGGTCGGCAAGGCCTACGAGCAGGGTGGCATCGCCAAGAACGGGGCCAAGATGGTCAACGCCGTGGCGTGCGCACGCGTGCCCAAGTTCACCGTCATGGTCGGCGGCTCCTTCGGCGCAGGCAACTACTCGATGTGCGGACGCGCCTACTCGCCCAGATTCCTCTGGATGTGGCCCAACGCCCGCATCTCGGTCATGGGTGGACCGCAGGCCGCCGACACCCTCGGAACGGTGCGACGCAACCAGATCGAGCGATCCGGCGCGGAATGGTCCACCGAGGACGAGGAAGCGTTCAAGGCCCCGATCCGCGAACAGTTCGAACAACAGTCGGATGCCTACTACTCGACGGCCCGGCTGTGGGACGACGGCATCGTCGACCCCGCGCAGACCCGGACACTGCTCGGCCTCGCTCTCGAGACCGCCCGCTACGCACCGCTCGCCGATCCGCGCTACGGCGTCTTCCGGATGTGACCATCGATTCCGACGTCGCCGAGTCCGAACCCGATCTCCACCGCCCCGTCCCGCCGACCCCGAGGACCCCGACCGTGAGTACCAGACCCAATCGGCCCGCTCGCTCCGCTCCCGGCGCCAGACCCATTCGGCCCGCTCGCTGCGCTCCCGGCGCCAGACCCATCCGCAGTGTCCTGGTGGCCAACCGTGGTGAGATCGCCTGCCGGGTGATCGACACCCTGCGCCACATGGGAATCCGCAGTATCGCCGTCTATTCCGACGCCGACGCGCAAGCGCGCCACGTCCGGGAGGCCGACGTCGCCGTGCACATCGGCCCGGCCGCCGCCACCCAGAGCTACCTCGACATCGCAAAAGTGGTCGACGCGGCACGCAAGACCGGTGCCGACGCCGTCCACCCGGGCTACGGATTCCTCTCGGAGAACCAGAAGTTCGCGGCCGCTCTGGCGGAGGCGGGCATCGTCTTCATCGGGCCGCCCGCGGAGGCGATCGCGACGATGGGAGACAAGATCACGGCCCGGGCCGCCGTCACCGCTCGCGACGTGCCGGTGGTGCCGGGTCTGTCGCGCCCCGGCCTGACCGACGACGACCTCATCGCCGCGGCACCCGACATCGGGTTCCCGGTTCTCATCAAGCCCAGTGCGGGTGGCGGTGGCAAGGGGATGCACCGCGTGGCCGAGGCGTCGGAGCTGCCGGACGCGCTGGAGCGGGCCCGCCGTGAGGCCGCCGCCGCGTTCGGCGACGACGCGCTGTTCCTCGAGCATTTCGTCGACACCCCGCGCCACATCGAGGTGCAGGTCCTCGCCGATCAGCACGGGAACGTCATCCACCTCGGCGAGCGCGAGTGCTCGTTGCAGCGGCGGCACCAGAAGGTGATCGAGGAGGCGCCCTCGGCGCTGCTCGACGCCGCGACCCGTGCTCGCATCGGTGAGGCCGCGTGCGACGCCGCGCGCAGTGTCGGCTACACCGGCGCGGGCACGGTCGAGTTCATCGTGTCGGCGCACCGGCCCGACGAGTTCTTCTTCATGGAGATGAACACCCGCCTGCAGGTCGAGCACCCGGTGACCGAACTTGTCACCGGCGTCGACCTCGTGGAACAACAGATCCGCGTCGCCCGCGGAGAAGTCCTGGGTCTGACGCAGGACACGATCACCCTCAGCGGCCACGCGATCGAGGCACGCGTGTACGCAGAGGACCCGGCCCGCGGTTTCCTGCCGACCGGCGGCACGATCGAGCATCTCGTCCATCCCGACACCTCGGCCGGCGGCGGCATCCGCGTCGACTCGGCCATGCTCGACGGATTGCGCGTCGGCAGTGACTACGACCCGATGCTCGCGAAGATCATCGCCTACGGTGCCGACCGGGAGGAGGCGCTCGAACGTCTCGATCAGGCACTGGCCCACACACGCGTGCTGGGCGTGGTCACCAACATCGACTTCTGCCGCTTCGTCCTGCGTCAGCAGGCGGTCGTGGACGCCGACCTCGACACCGAACTGTTGGACCGCCTCGTCACCGATTACGCTGCGCCGGAGCCCATTCCCGAGGCACAGGTGCTCGTGGGTCTGGCGCGGATCGGCGCTCGCGATGCAGACGACATCTGGTCCTCGGCGGTCGGATGGCGGGTCGGTCGATCCGCTCCGGTCCGCACCCGCCTCGTCGCCGGCGGACGACATTCGACGGTGGCCATCCAGGTCGATGCCGCCGACGAATGGTCCGTCTCGGGAACCGCCACCGTCACCTTCGACGACGACGCCGAGGCGCCGTGGACCGGGCACGTGGTCTACCAGCCGGCGCAGCCCGGCGACGGTCGCGGCTCGGACCGCCTGGTCGTCGACGGGGTGACGCAGTCGTGGTCGAGTGTTCGCGTCGGGGAGAGCTGGTGGGTGGGAGGGCCGTCGGGCACCTGGGTCCTCGAACTCGCGAAGCCCCTGCTCGACGAGGCCGCCGACGAGCACGCCGGCGAGATCACCAGCCCGATGCCGGGCACCGTGGTCGCCGTCGCCACCGAGATCGGGGCCGACGTCTCCGCCGGCCAGTCGATCGTCGTCGTCGAGGCGATGAAGATGGAACATGCACTCACCGCGCCGGTGGACGGCACCGTCGACATCTCCGTGAAGGTGGGGGACAAGGTCGACGCGGGACAGATCCTCGCCGTCGTCACCGCCGGCGATCCCCTTGATCTCTGAGGTGCGAGGAGCGAAAGCGACGAGCCTTTACTGATCCCTGAGGTGCGAGGAGCGAAAGCGACGAGCCACGAAGGGCCCTGAACCACCCGTCGACAACCTTCCCAGGAGAACACTCACATGGAACTCACCCAGGAGTACACCGACCTCATCGCGACGGTCCGCGACTTCGCGCAGACCGTGGTGGCGCCGGTGGCCGCGAAACACGATGCCGAGCACAGCTTTCCGTACGACGTCGTCGCCCAGATGGGCAAGATGGGACTGTTCGGGCTTCCCTTCGACGAGAAGTACGGCGGCATGGGCGGCGACTACTTCGCCCTGTCGCTCGCGCTGGAGGAACTCGGCAAGGTCGACCAGTCCGTCGCCATCACCCTCGAGGCCGGGGTGAGTCTGGGCGCCATGCCGATCTACCGATTCGGCAGCGAGGAGCAGAAAGAGCAGTACCTCCCCGAACTCACGGCAGGCACGGCGCTCGCCGGCTTCGGGTTGACCGAACCCGGGGCGGGCTCGGATGCCGGAGCCACCGCGACCACGGCCCGGGACGACGGTGACTCGTGGATCATCAACGGCGGCAAGCAGTTCATCACCAACTCGGGGACCGACATCACCTCACTGGTGACGGTGACCGCGGTGACCGGGGTGAAGGAGAACGGCAAGAAGGAGATCTCCACCATCATCGTGCCGTCCGGCACGCCGGGTTTCACCGCCGAGCCGGCGTACAACAAGGTCGGGTGGAATGCCTCGGACACCCATCCGCTGACCTTCACCGACGTACGCGTTCCCAAGGAGAACCTGCTCGGTGTCCGCGGCCGCGGATACGCCAACTTCCTGTCCATCCTCGACGAGGGGCGGATCGCCATCGCAGCCCTCGCCACCGGCGTCGCCCAGGGGTGCGTCGACGAGAGCGTGAAGTACGCCAAGGAGCGACAATCCTTCGGCAAGGCGATCGGTGAGTACCAGTCGGTGTCCTTCGCGATCGCCCGGATGGAGGCGCGCGCCCACGTCGCACGGACCGCCTACTACGACGCGGCGGCGAAGATGTTGGCGGGCAAGCCCTTCAAGAAGGAGGCGTCGATCGCCAAGATGATCGCCAGTGAGGCGGCGATGGACAACGCCCGGATGGCCACGCAGATCCACGGCGGGTACGGCTTCATGAACGAATATCCCGTCGCCCGGCACTACCGCGATTCGAAGATCCTCGAGATCGGTGAGGGCACGACCGAGGTGCAGCTCATGCTGATCGCGCGCGAGCTGGGGTTCGCATGAGCGACACCACCGGCGGGCGTCGAATCGTACAGCGCGGGTTGTGGTTCGAGGAGTTCGAGGAGGGCACCATCTACGAACATCGGCCCGGACGCACTGTCACCGAGGCCGACAACGTGCTGTTCACGACGCTGACCATGAACACGCAGGCGCTCCACCTCGACGCCGCCTGGTCGGCCGAGCAGCCGGGTTTCGGCGGGCAACGGCTGATCAACTCCATGTTCACCCTGTCGACGATCGTGGGATTGTCGGTCTCCCAACTCACCCAGGGCACCCTGGTGGCGAACCTGGGCTTCAGCGAGGTCGCCTTCCCGGCGCCGTTGTTCGCCGGCGACACCCTGTACGCGGAGACCGAGTGCACCGGTAAACGCGAATCGCGGTCGCGTCCGGGTGAGGGCGTGGTGAACTTGACCCACATCGGACGCAACCAGCACGGCGAGGTCGTCGCCCGCGCCGCACGAGCAACGCTGGTGCGCAGGCAACGGACGGAGTGACGACGATGTTCTTCGAGGACCCACCCGGCGGCCCGGTCGCGGGTTCCGGACTGTCGGGGCAGCTCACCAACGCGTGGCTGCCGCCCGGGCCGGCGATGTTGTTCTGCCCGGCGGACCGTCCCGAGCGATACCAGAAGGCCCTCGACCGGGCCGACGTCGTCATCCTCGACCTCGAGGACGCGGTGTCGCCGACGAACCGCGCCGCAGCCCGGGAGGCTCTCGTCGCCAATCCGGTCGATCCGGACCGCACCATCGTGCGGATCAACCCGGCCGGTACCGGCGACTACCGGCGCGATCTCGCCGCCGTCTCGGAGACGAACTACCGGGTGGTCATGCAGGCCAAGGCCGAGGACGTGTCCTCGATCCTGGACACCGCGTTCCAGACGATCGCACTGATCGAGACGCCGCTCGGCGCGACCCGCGCCCGCGACATCGCCGCCACCTCCAACTGCATCGGACTGATGTGGGGGGCAGAGGATCTCGTCGCGGGCCTCGGCGGCACGTCGAGCCGGTTCGGTCCGGGTGAAGCCCGGCCGGGTGAGTACCGGGACGTCGCGAGTTGGGTCCGGTCGATGGTCCGCATCGCGGCCGCCGCGTACGGGAAGTTCGCCGTCGACTCGGTGCACCTCGACATCTCCGACGTCGACGGACTCGTCGCCGAGGTCCGCGACGCGGTGGCCCTGGGATACACCGCGACCGCATGCATCCATCCGTCCCAGGTCGATCACATCCGGAACGGTTACCGCCCGTCGGACGAGGCGGTCGAGTGGGCGCGCAAGGTCCTCGACGGTGCGGCCGAACACGCGGGCGGGGTGTTCAGCCTCGACGGTCAGATGATCGACGGGCCGGTCCTGCGCCAGGCGGAGGTCGTCCTGTCCCGTGTGAGCGGTACGCGTACCGATCCCGCCCCCGAGAACTGACGAAGCCCCCGACCATCCGGGCATCCACCCCCCGAGAACAGACCGGAGCAAGAACATGAGCACCGAGGCTCACCCGAAGCCTGCACACACGCGCGGTGAGGAGACACCGGCACTGCTCACCGAGACCATCGGAGCCACCCTGGCCCGAACCGTCGCGGACCACGGCGAGCGAACCGCGTTGATCGACGCCGCCGCACGGCGGGAATGGCGATACACCGAGTTCCACCGTGACGTACGCGCGCTCGCGGCCGGACTGCTCCGACTCGGCGTGTCGGTCGGCGACCGCGTCGGGCTGTGGTCGCCGAACCGGTTCGAATGGGTGTTGACCCAGTACGCCGCGGCCGAGATCGGCGCCGTGCTGGTCAATCTCAATCCCGCGTACCGGCAGAACGAGATCGAGTACGCGCTGCAGCAGTCCGGGACGAGCGTCGTCCTGGCCGCCGAGAGCTTCAAGGACTCGGCCTATTCGACGATGCTCGAACAGGCCCGGCCACAGTGCCCGGAGCTGCGCGAAGTGGTCCTGTTCGAATCCCCCGGCTGGGATGCGCTGTGTGTCGAGCCGAGCGCCGACGAGCTCACACGCGTCGACGAGATCGCTGCGTCGCTCTCACCCGACGACCCGATCAACATCCAGTACACCTCGGGTACAACGGGTTTCCCGAAGGGTGCGACGCTGTCGCACCGGAACATCGGGAACAACGGGTACCTCGTCGGCGAACTGCTGAACTACACCGCCGACGACCGGATCTGCCTACCCGTGCCCTTCTACCACTGCTTCGGCATGGTGATGGGTAACCTTGCGGCGACGAGTCACGGTGCGGCGATGGTGATTCCGGCGCCGGCCTTCGACCCGCGGGCCACCCTCGAGGCGGTCGCGGAGTACCGCTGCACCAGCCTCTACGGCGTGCCCACCATGTTCATCGCCGAACTCGGCCTGCTCGACGACGGGCTCGACATCGACCTGTCGAGCCTGCGCACCGGCATCATGGCGGGGTCGCCGTGCCCCGAGTACGTCATGCGGCAGGTCGTCGACCGCATGCACATGCGCGAGGTGTCGATCTGTTACGGCATGACCGAGACGTCGCCGGTGTCGACGCAGACGCGGGTCGACGATCCCCTCGAGTTGCGTGTGACCACCGTCGGGCGGGTCGGCCCGCACCTGGAGATCAAGGTCGTCGATCCCGGAACCGGGGAGACCTCGGCGCGCGGCGAGACGGGCGAATTGTGTACGCGCGGTTACTCGGTGATGACCGGATACTGGAACGACCCGGAGAAGACGGCCGAGGCCATCGACGCCGACGGCTGGATGCACACCGGCGACCTCGCCGACATGGACGAGAACGGTTATGTCCGGATCACCGGGCGCATCAAGGACATGGTGATCCGCGGCGGGGAGAACATCTACCCGCGCGAGATCGAGGAGTTCCTCTACACCCATCCCGACATCCTCGACGCCCAGGTGATCGGGGTGCCCGACGTGAAATACGGCGAGGAGCTGATGGCCTGGGTCCGGTTGCGCGACACCGCAACAGAATTCACCGCCGACGACCTGCGCGAGTTCGCGACCGGCAAGATCGCGCGACACAAGATCCCGCGGTACGTCCATGTGGTCGAGGAGTTCCCGATGACCGTCACCGGGAAGGTCCGCAAGGTGGCGATGCGCGACGAGGCGGTCTCGATCCTCGAGCAGTTGCGATGAGCACGTCGAGGACTGCGGAGCGGGTCACGAGCACCCAGATGGACCGGTTCGGCCGCTTCGTCGCCGAGCGTTTCGAGACCGGGCGGTTCGAGACCGACACAGGCGATTACGACGATCTGTGGTCGTGGTCGGTGGAACATCCGGCCCGGTTCTGGCGTGCCGTCTGGGAATTCTTCGACCTCGACGCCCTCGCCGCGGAACCGCTCGGGCCCGGGGACGAGGCGGTGCTCGCCGACGACCGGATGCCCGGTGCGGTCTGGTTCCCCGGGATGCGGTTGAACTACGTCGATCAGATCCTCCGGCACGTCGCCCTGCCCGGTGCCGCGATCGTGGGCATCGACGAGGCCGGTGACCGTTCCGAGATCGCGTGGGCGGAACTGCCGGCGCAGGTCGCGGGCCTGGCCGCGACCCTGCGTGCGCGCGGAGTGGGGTCGGGGGACGTGGTGGCCGCCTACCTCCCCGACATCCCGGAGGCCGTCATCGCCTTCCTGGCCACCGCATCCCTGGGCGCGATCTGGTCCGGATGTGGACAGGACTATGCCCCGCAGGGGGCAGCCGGCCGACTCGGCCAACTCGCACCCAAGGTCCTGTTCACCGCCGCCGGATATCGCTACAACGGCAAGGTCGTCGACAAGCGCGCCGACAGCGCCGAGCTCGCCGGGCTACTGCCGGACCTGGTCGCGCACATCACGATCGGCGCGACCGAGGAGTCCTCGTCGGCCCTCGACTATGCCGACGCCGTCACCAGCGACCCCGGCGACTTCCACCCCGTCAAGGTGCCCTTCGACCATCCGCTCTGGGTGCTGTTCAGTTCCGGCACCACCGGACGCCCCAAGGGCATCGTGCACGGACACGGGGGAGTCCTGCTGGAGCACCTGAAAGCCGGTGCGCTGCACGGCGATCTGTCGGCAGACGACGTGTTCTTCTGGCAGACGGCCCTCAGCTGGATGATGTGGAACTATCAGGTCGCCGGACTTCTCTGCGGTTCGCGGATCGTCTGTTACAGCGGTTCGCCCCTGTACCCGGACGCCGACCGCCTGTGGCAGGTCGTCGACGACGAGCACGTCACCTACTTCGGCACGAGTCCCGGTCAGCTGCAGGCCTCGCGGAAGGCGGGTCTGGAACCGGGTCGCCGGCACGACCTCGGTCGGTTGCGCACTCTCGGGAGTACCGGATCATCGCTCGCCGCAGATCTTTTCACCTGGGTCGACGACCACGTCGGGTCCGGGTTGCCCATCTCGTCGATCAGCGGCGGCACCGACATCGTGTCCGCATTCGCCGGCGGCTCCACCGGTGTACCGGTCGTCCCGGGGGAGCTGTCGGTGCGCTACCTCGGTGTGGCACTGGAGAGTTGGTCGCCCGACGCACGCCCGCTGGTGGGGGAGGTGGGTGAACTCGTCGTCACCGCGCCGATGCCGTCGATGCCCGTGAGCTTCTGGGACGATCCCGACGGTGCGCGCTACCGCGCGGCCTATTTCGCCCACGAATGGGAGGGCGGTGCGTCGAATCCGGACAAGCCGGTCTGGCGGCACGGCGACTGGGTGACCGTGACCGAACGCGGGTCGCTCGTGATCCACGGCCGCAGTGACGCAACGTTGAACCGCCACGGGATCCGGATGGGATCGGCCGACATCTACGAGGTCGTCGAAGCGCTCGACGAGATCGCCGAGGCCTTCGTGCTCGGTGTCGACGGACCGGACGGCGCCTATTGGATGCCGCTGTTCGTCACCCTGGTCCCCGGCGCGACGCTCGACGACGCGCTGATCGGCCGGATCGCGGGCGCGGTCCGCGACCGCCTCTCCAAACGCCATGTGCCCGACGAGGTCATCGAGGCCCCCGGGATTCCGCACACCCGGACCGGAAAGAAGCTCGAGGTTCCGGTCACCGCGATTCTGGCGGGCCGTTCCGAGGTCAACATCGACCCCAAGGCGGTCGACGACTACGCGCTGATCAACTGGTACGCCGAGCAAGGGCGCTCGCATCGCTGGTGAGCGGGATTCTGGCCCGGCGGGGCGACCCCGATGTGCAAGGGTCATCGGACCCGGCGGGTATGTGTACTAGCGTGGTCGATAGTTCTGCGCTCGTGGGGGGCGACGGCCGGACGCCGTCACCTCGACGCGACCCGCTGATCCTGACCGACCGACCCGACCAGGAGATCGTCATGACCTACCCACCCGGCGGCTACGGGCAGCAGCAGCCCGAGTCCGGCCAGTCCTACGGCCAGTACGGCAATCAATCCGGATATCCCCAGTCCGGCGCGCACAACACGGGTCCGCAGGCGAGCCCCGCGCCCGGCTCGGACCAGTACGGTCAGGCCCAGCAGTACGGGGGTCAGCAGTACGGGGGTCAGCAGTACGGTCAGAGCGGACAGTCCTACGGCCAGGGGCAGCCGGGTTACGGCCAGAGCCCCGCGCCGGGATATGGCCAGCAGGGATACGGCCAGCAGGGGTACGGCCAACCCGGATACGGCCAGGACCAGCAGGGCCAGCAGGGCTACGGTCAGTACGGATACTCCCCGCAGCCGACCAAGGCGCCGAGTCAGGGACTGCCGGCCATCACCCCGGTTCTCCTCGCCGCCGCGATCGGCGCCTTCGGCCTCATCGTCCTCTTCAGCGGGTTCCTGTCCGCCGCCGAGACCTATGACTTCGCGCTCAAGCTGTTCCAGACCCAGTACAACGCGCCGTACACGCTGATCAGCGTTGCCGGAATCCTGGCGCTCATCTCGCTGATCCCGGGCATCAAGGTGCCTGCGGCGCCGATCGTGGCGTCGCTGGCGATCACCTCGTTCCTGATCACGCTGTTCCAGTTCCTCAACATCGACGACAACGGTGCCGGGGCGATCGTGCTGCTGATCTTCACCCTCCTGTCCGCGGTCCTCGCAGTCGTGTGGTTGCTCGTCGACGCCGGCGTCATCAAGGTGGCGCCCGCGGTGGGCTCGGCAACCGCAGCGGTGGCCCCCGGCTCGTCGGCCGCGCAGTCCGACACCGGCGCTCACCAGCAGACCGGTGGCTACGGCGACGCGCAGACCACCGCCTACGGCACCGGCAGCGCGCAGGCTCAATACGGCCAGCAGTCGTCGGCGAACTACGACCCGTCGGCCTACTCGCAGTCGTCGGGCGCGTCGACCGCCGGTCAGAGCGGTTACTCCGGCGGTGCGAGCGAATCGTCGGCATCGGCCTCCGGTCACGGCGAGTCGGGCTACGGGGACTACCGACCCGGCCAGTACGCGGCCGGCGCCTCGGGCGCATCCCCGGCCGCGCCCGGTGGATCCGCTGGCCCCTCGGGCACCGACACCCCGGCCGGAGACCACTCGACCACGGTCTTCCAGAAGCCGGAACCGCCCACCGGCAGCGGCAACTGACAGAACCCCACAGTGCCCCGTCGACCATCGGTCGACGGGGCACTGTCGTCGTGCGGACGTTCCAGCGGTGAGCTGACTCCCTTTCACGGCCCGCTCGGCGCGTCTACGACGGCGTCGGCCGGGACCGTGTCAGGCTCATGACGATGCCCTCCCTCAAGTCGGAACCGACCACGGACAATCTGGCGTCGCAGCTGCGTAACCTGCGGCGATCCCGTCGTGCGCAGCGCACGGCGGCCGAGGGCTCGGCCCGGCAGCTCGCGGTTGTCGCGTTCACCGTTCCTGCGATCGCGCTGGTGACGCTCATCGTCGTGATGCTCTCGGTGCTGCTGCTGGCCGGCAGCGGCCTGACCGGACTGCCGAGTGCGATCGCCTCGGGCTGGCTGGCCATCCACCAGGTGCCGGTCACGATCAGCGGGGTCACCATAGGCGTACTGCCGCTGCTGCCGACGCTCGCGGTCGCTGCCGGCACTGCCTGGCTGACGGCCCGGGCTGTGGCCGGTGGCACGAACTCGAACGAACGCGATCGGCACGACCTGTTCGACCTCGGCGCCGTCGTGTTCTCGGCGGTGATCGGTCCCGTTCTCATCACCGCGATGTCCCTGGCGGTCGTCATGGATGGCGGGTCGGTCCTGCCGGTGCAGACGCCCAACGCGCTGCTGGCGTTCCTCTACACCCTCGGCGTCCACGGCGGTGCGGCTATCGCCGGTGTCGTGTGGAGCCGACGACGCGACTTCGCCGTCCGCGGGGGCGTGACCCACGCCGATCGTCGCGGTTTCCGGTACGGGCTGGTGGCGGCCCTGCTGCTACTGGTGGCCGGAGCCGTGCTCGTGTGCCTGCGCATGCTGATGAGGCACGGGCAGATCGGTGAACTGATCGAGTCCGGTTACGACTTCGACGGGTTCCTGGGACTCACCCTGCTGTCGATGCTCTACCTCCCGAACGTGATGGTCGCCGCGATGGCGGTGCTCGTGGGTTCCGACGTCCAGATCGGTGCGACGACCGTCGACCTGTTCACGGTCCGCGGTGACGCCGTCCCGCCCGTCCCGGTTCTCGCGGTCCTTCCCGACGGGCCGGGTGCCGGGGCATGGGGATTCGTCGGACTGCTCGTGCCGGCCGGGGTCGCCGCGTTCGTCGGCTGGCGATGCCGCGACCTCGATCCCATGGCCCACGTGCGTTCGGTGGGTGTCGCCGCGGCGGTCGCGGCCTCGGTGGTCGCCGTTCTCACCGTCACGGCGGGTGGAACGCTGGGGGAGTTCGGCGAGGTCGTCGTGACGGTGTCGGCGGCCGGGGTCTTCACGCTGGGTTGGATCGCGGTCGTCGGCCTGCTCATCGTGCTCGTCTACGCCTTCCTGCCGTCGACCCGAGCGGCACGTCTCGCTGTCGGCGATGAGTACTTCGAGGATCCACTCGACCTCGGTTACGAGGACGAATACGTCATCGTCACCGATCTGGACGAGGACGACGAGTACGCCGAGTACTCCGAGGTCGAGGACGACGAATTCGAGGACGGCGAGTACGAGGATGCGGAGTACGACGACGGCGAGTTCGACGACGGTGTTTTCGGGGACGCTGACCTCGCGGACGACGACGCGGAGTACGTCGCCGGGTCGGACCCGGACGACTCTGATCTCGACACCGCATCCGGGCGCGCGCCGGCGAAGAACCGCGTGTACGACGACGATCTCGACGTGGCGGATCTCGCCGTCGACGTGGATCACGACCTCCATCCCGGTTCGCACGGGGCCTCACGGCAACGCTGACAGCGCGCTTCCCGGGCGTGCCCCGGCGGCGCCACCCGGCGCGGGCAGCCCAACGTGCGGCGATTAGTCTCGACGACGTGACATCCCCGACGGCACCTGGTCGCACCCCGCTGGTGGTGATGGCGTCGGGCACCGGTTCGCTGCTGGAATCGCTGATCGCGCGCGCCGGTGACGAGGATGCCCCGTTCCGTGTCGCGGCGATCGTGGTCGACCGCTCGTGCCGGGCGCAAGAGGTCGCGCAGCGCCACGACATCCCGCTCATCACCTGCCGTGTCGCCGACCACGCCGACCGTGCGACGTGGGATCGTGCGCTGACCGACGAGGTCGCCGCGATCGAGCCGGAGTGGGTGGTGACCGCCGGTTTCATGAAGATCCTCGGCCCGGCTTTTCTCGGCCGGTTCGGCGGTCGCGTCGTCAACAGTCATCCAGCGCTGCTACCAGCGTTTCCGGGCGCCCACGGGGTCGCCGAGGCGCTCGACTACGGCGTCAAGGTCACCGGCGCGACGGTCCATCTTGTCGACGAGGGCGTGGACACCGGCCCGATTCTGGCGCAACAGGTGGTCAGCGTCGTCGACGACGACACCGCCGACAGCCTGCACGAGCGAATCAAGACGGTCGAGCGCGTGTTGCTCGCCGACGTGGTGACCGCACTGGTCACCAGAGGAGTAGTCATCGATGGACGAAAGGCCCGCATCCCGTGAACGCACCCAGCTCTGACAGCTCTCGTCGACCGATTCGGCGCGCGCTGGTGAGTGTCTACGACAAGAGCGGTCTCGCCGACCTCGCGACGGCACTACACGCGGCTGGAGTGGAGATCGTGTCCACCGGGTCCACCGCAAAGACCATCGCCGGCGCGGGCGTGCCGGTCGTGGAGGTGTCCACGCTGACGGGCTTCCCCGAGTGCCTCGACGGCCGCGTCAAGACCCTGCACCCCAAGGTGCACGCGGGCATCCTCGCCGACACCCGCAAGTCCGATCATGTGGCTCAGCTCGACGAACTGGGCGTCGCCGCATTCGATCTCGTCGTCGTCAATCTCTATCCGTTCACCGAGACGGTGGCGTCCGGTGCGACTCCGGACGAGTGCATCGAGCAAATCGACATCGGCGGCCCGTCGATGGTGCGTGGGGCCGCGAAGAACCACCCGTCGGTCGCCGTCGTGGTCGATCCCGATGACTACTCGCTGGTGACCGAGGCCCTCGCGGCCGACGGGTTCTCGCTCGTCGACCGGAAGAAGCTCGCGGCCAAGGCTTTCCGGCACACCGCTGACTACGACGTCGCGGTCGCGTCGTGGATGTCCAGTGTGGTTGCGCCCGAAGACGAGTCGCAGTTCCCGGCGTGGGCCGGTGCGACCTGGACCCGCTCCGCGGTGCTGCGTTACGGCGAGAACCCCCACCAGCCCGCCGCACTGTACGTCGGTAACGCCGGGGCCGGCGGGGTTGCGACCGCCGAGCAACTCCACGGCAAGGAGATGAGCTACAACAACTACACCGACGCCGATGCCGCGTGGCGCGCCGCCTACGACTTCGATGCCCCGGCGGTCGCGATCATCAAGCACGCCAACCCGTGTGGCATCGCCATCGGCGCCGACATCGCGGAGGCGCATCGCAAGGCGCACGCGTGCGATCCGGTCAGCGCCTACGGCGGTGTCATAGCCGCCAATCGTGAGATCACCGTGGCGATGGCCGAGCAGGTCGCCGAGATCTTCACCGAGGTCATCGTCGCGCCCGGCTTCGCCGACGGTGCGCTCTCGGTACTGACCCGTAAGAAGAACATCCGCGTCCTGGTGGCCACCCCGCCGGCGGCGACCGGGATCGAGACGAAGCCGGTGTCGGGCGGACTGCTGATGCAGCAGCGCGACGTCCTCGACGCCGACGGCGACAATCCGGCCAACTGGAACCTCGTGGCGGGTCCGCCGGCCGACAACCAGACCCTTGCCGACCTCGGGTTCGCCTGGCGTGCGTGCCGTTCGGTGAAGTCCAACGCCATCCTGCTGGCGTCCGACGGTGCGTCGGTCGGCGTCGGTATGGGCCAGGTCAATCGCGTCGACTCCGCGCACCTGGCCGTGCAACGCGCCGGTGACCGGGCGGCGGGGAGCGTCGGGGCGTCGGACGCGTTCTTCCCCTTCCCGGACGGACTGCAGGTACTGCTGTCGGCCGGGGTGAAAGCCGTTGCGCAGCCGGGCGGTTCGATTCGCGACAACGAGGTGATCGAGGCGGCCGACGAGGCGGGCGTGACGCTCTACCTCACCGGGGCGCGTCATTTCGCTCACTGAGCTCGCTCTACTGGTCGTCGCCGGTTTCGGCGCCGGCCTGATCGGCTACATCACCGGGCTGGCCTCGATCGTCAGCTATCCCGCACTGCTCGCGGTCGGACTCAGTCCGATCGCGGCCAATGTCACGAACACGGTCGCGCTGGTCGCCGTCGGGGTGGGCAGTACCGCACAGTCGGGACGCTCCCTCCTCGACGGTGACCGCAGGCGGCTGATCATCGGCGCGATCGCCTCGCTCATCGGCGGCACGGTCGGGGCGGTGCTGTTGCTGTCGACGCCGGCCGAGGCGTTCGAAGCCGTTGTGCCGTTCCTGGTGGCGATCGCCGCGATCGCCCTGTTGGCGCAACCGGTTCTGCGACGGTGGGCCACCTCGCACGTCGAGCGTCCCTGGGTGTTCATCCTGGGCCTGACGCTGATCTCGGTGTACGGCGGGTACTTCGGGGCGGGCGCCGGCATCATGATCCTCGCGCTGATGCTCGTGGTGACCAGCGAACCATTGTGGCGCGCAGCGTTGTCCAAGTCGTTGTTCCTCGGCATCGCCAACACGATCGCTGCCATCGGTTTCATGATCTGGGGTCCCGTCGACTGGTGGGCGGCGCTCGCCATGGCCGTCGGCTGTCTTGCCGGCGGGTGGTGCGGCCCGCCTGTCGTGAAACGGCTGCCGCCCGGGCCGCTCCGGATCGTGGTCGGGGTGTGCGGGCTCGGACTCGCGGCGTGGCTCGCGGTCAGCTGACGTCGGCGTGATGAGCAGGCGGTTGTCGTCGGTGTGCCCGCGGCAGCCCCTGCTCCCTGAGGAGCGTCCGGAGCTTGCGGAGGGCGCGGCAGCCCCTGCTCCCTGAGGAGCGTCCGGAGCTTGCGGAGGGCGCGTCAGCCCCTGCTCCCTGAGGTGCGAGGAGCGTAGCGACGAGCCACGAAGGGTCCGGCGACCGGCAAACTTCAACTCGACCGGCAGACTTCGATCGAGGTCTGGGAGTCGAGTTGCAGTCTGTCGGTCACAAGTCGGGGCAGGTATGCGAGACAGTCCCGCCGGTCGAGGTCGACTGCGCTCCTCGGTTGAGCCTTGCGGCCGGGGGTGGGGCAGCCACGCTTCCGCGGATCGGTTGCGTATGTTGTCAGTAGCGCACGTTCGGCCGAAGGAGCGCTTCAATGTCGGGGGCACGGGCATACAGCGATGCCGGTCTTTCCATTGGGCGCAGTTGTCTAAGAGGAACTTCGGCCTGCAGGTGAAGCTGCCCAACAGGGTGCGCTACCGGACATCGATTTGCCGCAGTCGGAAGTATCGCGGCCCACTGACGGGGCGGCAGCCCATTTGGCAGTTCACGGCGGCCGTCAGCCCGCATGTGGTCCAGGTGCAAGGGCGGAGTAGCGGCGAGGGTGTCACAGTACGGCCCCGTTCCCGGTCCACGATCCGACCGGGAACGGAGCCGACTGGAGTGTCACTGTGGAGTTGTCAAGGGACTGATGCGGTCCCAGGTGTGGCCCGGGTGCGGAAGGTGCTACGCGAAAGTCTGGTGGTCTGTGGCGGCAGCGGTCAGGCGGCGTCGTCGAGTCGCATGGTGCGTCGGTTGTAGGCGGGTAGTGGTCGGCGTTGCGGGTCAATACTGGCGGGTGGGACAAGCCAGGGATGGCGGTCGAAACCCATCACGATGTCCCAGCCGTGGTGGTGGACCTGCGTATGGCAGCGCTGACACAGCAAACAGCCGTTGTCGAGGTCGGTGGGTCCGCCGTCGGCCCACGACTTGATGTGGTGGACCTGGGTATGTGACGGTGGTGCACCACATTTGATGCAGCAGGCGTCGCGGACGATGATTGCCTTGCGGAGGTGTGCCGGATACAACCGACGGGTGTGACCCATCTGCAGCGGTACGCCCTCACCATCGAGGATGATCTCGGTCAGGGATCCGTCGCAGGAGACCTGTTTCGCGGTGGCATGGCTGACCGATCCGGTCCACGGCAGCGTCGCCAGGTCTCCGGTCGCGGGGATCGTCAGCATCAGTTGCGTGCGTGGGCTTCCGACGGTGTCGAGGGTGGCGCCGATCGCTGCTTGATCGAGGATCAGTTCGAAGGCGTCGGCGCGGCGTTGCTCGGCGGTGCGCCGGTCCTCGGTGCCGTCGGGTTCGGGCCGTGGACGCGATCGTTCGTCGATCATGGCCTGGAACTTCTCGCCGACGATCTGGGTGAGGTCGGCCCGGATTTCGACGCGGCCGTCGTCGGTGGTGTGCGCGTTGACCGCGTTCAGCGATGGGTCGTCGGCGGCCGGTACGCTGGTGTCGGAGGTGTCCGCCAGAGTGTTGACGATGGCTCGGGCATGCTTGAGTACTTGCGTCGGCGTCGCACCGGACAGTGCTTGGGCGATGAGTTCGAGCTCATACCGTGAGCGCTTGTCGTCGGAAAGCGCCTCACCACAACGCTTGTCGATCTGGTGCATGCCTCGGACGATGGCGTCGACGATCTCGCTGGACAGCCGCCCGTCGGCCGCGTGACGCGCCAAAGCGGGCAGGTTGGGCAGGGCGTCGACACTGCGCATGGTGCGAAGAGCGGCGACCGGGGCATGGCCTGACTCGATCAGCAGTTTCTTGGTGGTGCTGCCCGCTTTCTGGGCGACACAGAGGTCGTCGAGTTGCGCTGTGTGGGTGACGATCTGGTGGTCGACGGTGTTGCGGATCAGGCGCAGTGTCTCGAGGGCGTCGAATGTTGCTCTGCCGGTTGGGTCGTCGGCGGGTGGGGTGGTTTCGATGAGCTGATCGAGGAGGGTGGCGAGCTCTGGCATGACTCCAAGGTACCGGAACATTCGTTCGATTTCGAGAAAATTCCACAGGCCGAGAACCACGAATTCATCGACTGTGCAGCATATTTCGTCGTCTGTGCGTCGATTCGCGTTGAGTGGGCGTGGATTGTTGACAAAGGTGTACTCCAGTCACACTCGTCCCGCAATTCGGTTCACGTTCGATCGGCCTGATTGCGAGCGGTTTTGAGTTCGGCCTGGGGTGTAGACCCCTTCGAGGCTCGTCGCTTGCGCTCGTCGCGCCTCGGGGGACGGAGGGGGTCGGTGCTTGCGCTTCTCCCGTCTCGGGGAGCGGGGGAGGGTTCGTTTCTTGCACCTCAGTAAGTACGGCCTGGCGGCCGTTGTGGACTACGAAAAGCACTCGTGAGCGTTCAGACTTCTGCTTGCTGAGGTGCGAGCGAAGCGAGCCACGAAGGGCTCGCAAGGTGCCTCATCAGGGCCCTTCGTGGCAGTGAGAATGGGTGTGGGTGGTTGACCGGGTTTGGGTCTGACTTACTTCGTGGCTGACGGTGCTGTCATGGGCGAGATGTGTCGGCCCAGAACTCCGGTCGATCACCTGCACCAAGTGACCTGTGAGGACCGGGGCGGGTGTGACCTGATTAGGACCCTGTCTGGCTGGTAGGCCGTGACTCTTCACTGTCCTGTCCACCCGCCCCGGTGAGGTCA